>DATAVK010000062.1:0-82155 GCA_036267755.1 Mycobacteriales bacterium | reverse complement strand
AGCCATTGAATCTTTTCCTTCGACTAGCTCGCCCCGATATTCGGGACTCGGTCGACGCGGTGCTCTCGAATGACAGCAGGACGATCGCGTGTAAATCCTCGCGAGCTGCGCACGACGAGAACCTCGACCTCGACGGCGAGGTTAACACCGATCTTGCGTGACGACGAGTAATCGGTGGACTTGTCCGAATATCCGGCGCGTGGCGCGCTGATCGCGGGTCGGGAATGGCGGCCGGATTACCCGCCGGATACCGCCAGATCGGCGCCGAGCGGTGGTGTCGGGTCCGCTGAGGTCTCTCGCCAGCGCTCCGGAAGCGTCACTTTGCGCGGTCCCTGAGTGTGGCCGCGAGCGAACCGCTCGGAGCCGGGCGGGAGCGTGGCCTCGGGGTCAAGATCGGCAAGTCGACCGTCGAGCTCCGCGAGCGATGAGGACAGCGCGAGGTCGCGCCGGGCGTTGCCTCCTACCGGGTAGCCGGTCAGGTACCAGCCGACGTGCTTGCGGAAGTCCCGGATTGCGACGTACTCGTCCTGCTTCACCTCGACCAGCAGCCGGGCGTGGCGGCGCATCACGTCCAGTACCGCGCCGAGCAGCGGCGGTGGGGTGACGGGACGACCCGCGAAGGCGTCGACCAGGTCGCGGAACAACCACGGCCGGCCCAGGCAGCCGCGACCGACCACGATCCCGTCACAGCCGGTCGCCTCGAGCATGCGGACGCCGTCCGCCGCGGTCCAGACGTCGCCGTTTCCCAGCACCGGCACCGATGTCACGGCCTGTTTGAGCAGCGTGATGGCGTCCCACTGCGCGCGGCCGGAGTAGAGCTGCTCGGCCGTGCGGGCATGCAGCGCCACGGCGGCTGCGCCTTCGTCGGCAGCGGCGCGGCCGGCCTCGAGATAGGTGAGGGTGGCCGGATCGATGCCCATCCGCATCTTGACCGTCACCGGTACGTCGGCCGCGGCCCGAACGGCCGCGGCGACGATCCGGGCGAACAACACCCCGTGCAGCGGTAGCGCGGCGCCACCGCCGAGCCGCGTCACCTTCGGCATCGGGCAGCCCATGTTGAGGTCGATGTGGTCGACCCCGACCTCGCTCACCAGGATCCGGACCGCGCGGTCGATCGTGGTCGGGTCGACGCCGTACAGCTGGATGCTGCGGACCGTCTCGTCCGCGCCGAACTCCACCATCCGCCGGGTCTTGTCGTTGCCCTCGACCAAGGCCCGCGCGGAGACCATCTCGCTCACGTAGAGCCCGGCGCCGTAGGAACGGCACAGGCTGCGGAACGCCGCGTTCGTCACCCCGGCCATCGGTGCGAGGACGACGGGCGGGTCGAGGGTGAGCGGCCCGATGCTCAGCACCACAGGTCCACCAGCGGTACGCCGAGCCGCGCCAGCAGGTCACGCAGCAGCGGGAGCGATAGCCCGATCACTGTCGACGGGTGCCCCTCGATCCGCTCCACGAACGGCGCCGACCGGCCGTCGAGGGTGAAGGCGCCGGCGACCGCGAGCGGCTCACCGGACGCGACGTACGCCGCGATCTCCGCGTCGGTCACGGCAGCGAACTGCACCACCGCGTCGGCCACGCCGCGCTCGGATCGCCCGGATGCCGTGTCGATGACGCAGTGTCCGGTCAGCAGCGTTCCGGTGCGGCCACGCATCCGTTCCCACCGGTGCCTGGCGGTCGCGGCGTCGGCCGGCTTGCCCAGCGTCTCGCCGTCGAAGACCAGCATCGAGTCGCACCCGATGACGATGGCGTCGTCGGTGTCGACCGCCACCGCCGTCGCTTTCGCGACGGCGAGGGTTTCCACCAGTTCCCAGGCGTCAGCCAGGTCGACGGCGGTCTCGTCGACGTCGCTCACGACGACCTCGGGAGCGAGCCCCGCGTCGCGCAGCAGCTGAAGCCGCGCGGGCGACGCGGATGCGAGCACGACACGACGAACCATGCCTCGATGCAAGCATGCTGGCGAGATCCGGGCCGCCGTGCGGCAGCTCAGGCCTAGTTGAACGTGTCCGGGTCGGGCCCCAGCCGCCCGGGTCCGGACAGGTCGGTGAGCGCCGCCATGTCCTCGTCGGAGAGCTCGAAGTCGAAGACGTCGATGTTCTCCTTGATCCGTGCCGGGGTGACCGACTTGGGGATCACGACGTTGCCGTGCTGGATGTGCCAGCGCAGCACGACCTGCGCCGGTGAGCGATCGACTCGCTCGGCGATCGACCTGATCGTCGGGTCGTCGAGCAGCCCATAACCCTGACCGATCGGGCTCCACGCCTCGGTGAGCATCTCGTTGTCGGCGTGGAACGCCCGCAGTTCGAGCTGCGGGAAACCCGGGTGCAGCTCGATCTGGTTGATGACCGGCTTGACGTCGGTCTCGGCGAACAGCCGGTTGAGGTGGTTGGTCTGGAAGTTCGAGACACCGATGCTGCGGACCCGACCGTCGGCGTACAGCTTCTCGAACGCCTTCCAGGTCTCGACGTAGTCGTTACGTTTCGGCAGCGGCCAGTGGATCAGGTAGAGGTCGAGGACATCGATCCCGAGCTTGCCGACACTCGCATCGAACGCTTTGAGCGCAGCGTCGTATCCGTGGTCGGGGTTGTTGAGCTTGGTCGTGATGAACAACTCGTCACGTGGCACGCCGGACTGCTCGATCGCCTTGCCGACGCCTTCCTCGTTGCCGTACATCGCCGCGGTGTCGATCAGCCGGTAGCCGGCCTCGAGCGCCGCCAGCACTGGGTCGATCACTTCGTCCGGCGGCACCTGGAACACGCCGAAACCGAGCTGTGGGATCTCGACGCCGTTGTTGAACGTGAGGTTGGGGACGTCTGGCATGGCGGTTGCCTTTCCGTGGCGACATACTTTCTTCCGCTACTCATCCTCTCCGGTACACCCAACCGATAACCGCCGGGGCGGCTGCGGTCAGCCGGTCAGCATCGCGATGGCCACGTCGCGGTGCAACGCGGCGCCCGTGGCGAGCACCGAGTCGTCGAAGACCGCCTCCGGCGAGTGGTTGTACGGCGCGGTGCCTGGATCCAGTCCCGGTGGTGTCGCGCCGAGGAACACCATCGCGCCGGGCACCTCGTCGAGCACCCGCGAGAAGTCCTCGGACCCGGAGACGGGAGTCGGCTGATCGATCCAGTGGTCGGCACCCAACGTGTCGATCACGACGGAGCGGATCGCAGAGACCGCGTCGTCGGAGTTGACGGTGACCGGATACCCAGGCTCGACGACCGCGTCAATCTGCAGTCCGTGCGCCGCTGCGATGCCTTCGCAGACCCTCGTGACCCCACTCGTCACCCGGGCTTGAGCCTCACGGGAGAACGACCGCACGGTGGCCGAGAACGTCGCGACGTCGGGGATGACGTTGGCGATCGTGCCCGCATGGAACTCGCCGACGGTCACCACCACCGGGTCGAAGACGTCGAAGCTCCGGGTCACGAACGTCTGCAGCGCCGTCACCATCTCGCAGGCCGCCGGGATCGGGTCCAGGGCCCGGTGCGGTGAGGAGCCGTGACCGCCCGCGCCACGCACCGTCACCAGCAGGGTGTCGGCGGCCGACAGCGCGGTTCCCGCCCGGCCGGCGACGAAGCCGGCCGGCAGCAGCGCGGACACCACGTGGATCGCGAACGCCGCGTCGACCCGGCGCCCCGCGGCGTCGAGGACGCCCTCGGCGACCATGTGACTCGCGCCGTCGTCGCCCTCCTCGCCGGGCTGGAACATGAACACGACGTCGCCGGGAAGGTCGGGCTGGCCGGCGAGCAGGTGAGCTGCGCCCACCAGCATCGCGGTGTGGAGGTCGTGGCCGCACGCGTGCATCGCGTCGCCGCTGGCGGCGAAGGGCAGACCGGTCCGCTCGATCACCGGCAATGCGTCCATGTCGCCGCGCAGCAGCACGGCCCGTCCGCCGGGAGCGCCCCGCAGCACCGCGACGACCGAGGTCGATGACCGGCCGGTCGTGATCTCCAGCGGCAGCCCGCTGAGCGCGTCGAGCACCGCGCGCTGCGTGTGGGGCAGCGAGAGCCCGATCTCGGGGTCGGCGTGCAGCGTGCGGCGGAGGCGGACGAGTGTGTCCTGGAAGGCCGCGTCGGAGATTAAGACGGTCATGTCGGCAGCCTCGCATGAGATGATGTGTGGTCCACATCAGCACAGCCCAGAGGACCTCACCCGTGAAGCGCGCCGCTACCGCCGCCGTCCTGCTCGCCACCGCCGCAACAGTCGTCGCCGGCTGCGGGAGTTCCAGCTCCGGATCAGGGGGAACGGGCGCGGCAGCGCAGCCCTCGACCTCGACGTCCGCATCAGCCGCGGCCTGCACGCCGTCGACCCTGAAGACGAAGACGCCGGGCACCTTGACGATCGGCGCCGACCGCCCGGTCTACCCGCCGTGGTTCGTCGGCAACAACCCGAGCAACGGCAAGGGCTTCGAGGGAGCTGTCGACGCGGCGATCGCCAAGCAGCTCGGATACACGCCCTCGCAGGTGAAGATCGACCGGGTGTCGTTCAACCAGGCCATCCTGCAGGCCTCTGGCTTCGACTTCGACCTCGACGAGTACTCGATCACGAAGGCCCGCGAGCAGCACGTCGACTTCTCCGCGCCGTACTACAACGTGAGCCAGGCCGTCGTGACCGTAAAGGGCTCCAAGGCCGCCGGCGTGACCACGCTCGCCGGCCTGAAGTCACTCAAGATCGGGGTCCAGGTCGGCACCACCGCCATCGACGCGGTGAACGACATCGTCAAGCCGTCTCAGTCGCCGGCGGTCTTCCCGAGCAACGCCGCGGTGCTGCAAGCGCTGAAGAACGGTCAGATCGACGCGCTCATCACCGACCTCCCGACCGCGTTCTACATGACCTCGGCCCAGCTCACTGGCGGGATCATCGTCGGCCAGCTTCCCCCGACCACCGGCAAGCAGGAGCAGTTCGGTGCGCTGCTCGCCAAGGACAGCCCACTCACCAGCTGTGTGAGCAAGGCGATCAACACGCTGCGCAGTAACGGTGAGCTCGCGAAGATCCAGGACAAGTGGCTGGCCAAAGAAGGCAACGCTCCGGTCCTCAAGTGACCGTCATCCCGCCAACCAGCGCGGCGTTGCCAGAACTCAGTGACGTCGAGCTCTGGCGGCGGGACTTCCGACGTCGGCAGGGACGCCGGTCCGCGCTGATCGCGGCCCTGAGCTCCGTGGTGGTCCTGACGGCTCTCGTTCTCGGCGTCATCAACTCGCCGGGCTGGCCCCAGGTGCACAAGACCTTCTTCGACGTGCACTACGGCTGGTCGGTGTTCCCCGCCATCCTCCGAGGTTTCTGGCTCAACGTCCGGATCCTCGTGGTCGCCGAGATCCTGATCCTGCTGGTGGCGCTGCTCATTGCGGCGATGCGGACGGTGTCCGGTCCGGCGCTGTTCCCGATCCGGGCGCTGGCCACGATCTATGTCGATTTCTTCCGAGGCGTGCCGCTAATCGTGCTGATCCTGCTGATCGGTTTCGGGGTGCCGAACCTCCACGTGCATTGGCTCCCGAAGTCCACCCTGGTGTTGGGTACGGCGTCGCTCGTCCTCGCCTACAGCGCTTACGTCGCCGAAGTGTTCCGGGCCGGAATCGAGTCGGTGCATCCCAGCCAGCGCGCCGCCGCTCGGTCGCTCGGTCTCAGCCAGAGCAAGACTCTCCGGATCGTCGTGCTGCCGCAGGCAGTTCGCGCCGTGCTGCCGCCGCTGCTCAACGACTTCGTAGGTCTACAGAAAGACGTCGGGCTGGTGTCCCTGCTCGGCGTCGTCGACGCGGTCCAGCAGGCGACGATCCTGAGCGACTCCAGCTTCAACTTCACGCCGTACACGATCGCCGCCCTGCTGTTCGTTGCGCTGGCGATCCCAAGCGGGCGAGTGGCGGACCGGTTCGCCGCCCGGGCGAACCGCCGGCAACGGGCGGGGGCGGTCGTGTGAGCGATCCCGTGTTGACGGTTCGCGGCCTCCGCAAGGACTTCGGCGAGCATGCCGTGCTGCGCGGCATCGACCTCGACGTGAACGAGGGGGAGGCCGTCGTCCTGATCGGCGGCTCCGGGTCCGGCAAGTCGACGTTGTTGCGCTGTCTGAACCTGCTCGAGCAGGTGACGGACGGCGTGATCACGCTCGACGGCGAGGACATCACCGACCCGCGGGTGGACGCGGACGCGGTACGACGACGGATCGGTGTCGTCTTCCAGGCCTACAACCTGTTCCCGCACATGTCGGTGCTGCACAACGTGGCGCTGGCGCCGCGTGTGGTGGGTGGCCTGTCGAAGCAGCAGGCGGAGGAGCGGGCGATGCAGCTCCTCGACCGGGTTGGGCTGGCTGCCAAGGCACGTGACTATCCCGACCGGCTCTCGGGCGGCCAGCAGCAACGGACCGCGATCGCGCGGGCGCTGGCGAACGAGCCGCGGCTGCTGCTGCTGGACGAGGTGACGAGCGCGCTCGATCCCGAGCTGGTTGGGGAGGTGCTCGACCTGATCCGCGAGCTCAAGACCTCCGGCATGACGATCGTCATGGCCACCCACGAGATGGGTTTCGCCCGGGACGTCGCGGATCACGTCTGCTTTCTCGACGCGGGGGTGGTCGCCGAGTCTGGTCCACCCTCGACCGTGCTCGAGACGCCCACCAACCCTCGGCTGCAGCAGTTCCTGCAGCGCATCCTGGCACCGGGCACCGCGTGAGGCGATCGCCCGTCTTGGGCCATACTCGTCAGTAGGAGGTGGCCCCCATGACGCAGCTGGCCGACCACGGAACGCTCGCCATCCCGGAGCCTTCGGTGTCCCATCCGCCGACGCCGCTGCCCGACTGCGACCAGGCGCTCGCGGAGCTGCGCGGGTCCGCGCAACCGTGGTTCGACGAGCGGCCCGCTGACCTGGTCCCGCTGCTGGAACGGCTGACCACGTCCCTGATGGAGCACTCCAAGGACTGGGTGGCGGCGGCGTGCGCCGCCAAGCGGATCCCCGAGTCCTCTCCGGCCGTCGGCGAGGAGTGGAGCTCGATAGCGGTCACCGCTCGCTACCTGCGTCTGCTGGGCGGCGCGATGTGCGACCTGGCGAACGGCCACCCTCCGGCTGCCCCGTCGAGGCCGCACGGCGTCGCGGGGAACCGCATCGCCTTACCGGTGTTCCCCGTGGACGTCTATGACAAGGCCGCGATGGCCGGCTTCTCCGTCGACGTGTGGCTCAAGCCAGGAGTCAACATCGAGCAGGCGAACGACCGCCAGGCGGCTGCCTGGTCTGGTGGCGGTTCGGCGGGCGTCTCGCTGGTCCTCGGCGCTGGGAACGTCGCGGCGATTCCGATCACCGATGCGCTCGACCGGTTGTTCATCGCGCGCCATCCGGTGCTGCTGAAGATGAACCCTGTCAACGACTATCTCGGCCCCATCTTCGAGCAGGCGTTCGGAGAGCTGGTGCGTCGCGGTGTGCTCCGGGTCGTGTACGGCGGGGCCGAGGTCGGCCAGCACCTGGTGCACCACGCCGAGGTCGACGACGTCCACGTGACCGGGTCGGACAAGACCTTCGAGGCCATCGTCTTCGGCGGAGGTCCGGAAGGAGCCCGCCGCAAAGCGGCCCGGGAGCCGGCGGTCGACAAGCCGGTCACCGGGGAGCTGGGAAACGTGTCGCCGGTCATCGTCGTACCCGGCCCGTGGAGCGAGAAGGACCTGAAGTTCCAGGCCCAGAACATCGCTTCGATGCTGACGAACAACGGCGGGTTCAACTGCATCGCGGTGCGGGCGATCGTGACATCCCGGGGCTGGGACCAGCGCGACTCGCTGGTCGGCCGGATCCGGGATGTGCTCCGCGACGCCCCGGACCGTTACCCGTACTACCCGGGCGCCCGCGACCGTTGGCAGGCCTTCGTGGACGCTCACCCGGACGCCGAGCGGCTCGGTGACGACGCGCCGGAGTGTGTGCCGTGGACGCTCATCCCCGACCTCAAGCCCAACGCCGATGACGAGATCGCGTTCACCACGGAGGCGTTCAACGCCGTAGTCGCCGAGGTGGGGATCGACGCCACCGACACCGTCGACTACATCCGACGGGCGGTCACCTTCGCGAACGACCGGCTCTGGGGCACGCTCGGGGCCTCGATCATCGTCCATCCGAAATCGCTGGAGGACCCGGCGGTCAAGCAAGCGTTCGAGCAGGCCGTCGCCGATCTGCACTACGGCACCGTCGCGGTCAACCACTGGTCGGCCATCAACTTCATCATGGGGTCGAGCCCGTGGGGTGCGTACCCCGGGCACACCATCGACGACGTGCAGTCAGGCATCGGCTGGGTCCACAACGCCTTGATGATTTCGGACGACGACATCGAGAAGGCCGTGGTGCGCGGACCCTTCCGGATGCCCCTGAAGCCGCCGTGGTTCGTCACCAACAAGGCCGCGGCCAAGGTCAACCGGCGGTTCGCGGCGCTGCAGGCGGACCCGTCGTGGTTCCGGCTCTCGCGGGTTGTGACGGCCGCGCTCCGCGGGTGACGCAGGCGCCGCATCCGCTGCTCGACATCCTGCTCGCGGCCGCGGCCGGGCGGTTCCCTCCGGTCGACGGCGCCGTGACCGTGCTCCCACCGCTGCCGTCCGGGCTGGAACTGATCGTTGCCTTCACCGGCCACGCCGTCGTCGCGACGGCGCTCAGTCTCGACGAACTCGAGCGCGCGGGTGCCGATGGCTACGGTGGCGCCGTGACGCCCGACGTGCAGCGACTGATCGCGGGCGACCGCGGCTGGATCGGCACGCAGGACCTGATCCTCGTCGGTTCCGGGCTCGGGGACGACGGCTCACACCCGACCTTGCCGCGTCGCGACGACCTGGCGGATCACCCTCGGGTGGCGCACGCGCTCGCCATCCGCGACGAGGTGGAGGTGTACGCCGATGAACGCGGCCTCGCCACGGTCGCTCATGGCGCGGCGGGCCGACCCGAGATCAGCCTCGAGCTCGAACCCGGCCGTCAGGGAACCGGCGCCGGTCAGGGGCTGTTGTGCGCGGCTCGGCGCCTGCTTCCGGCAGGTACGACGGTGTTCGCGGCCGTCGCTCCCGGGAACGCCCGGTCGCTCCGGCTGTTCCTGAAGCAGGGCTTCACGCCGGTCGGGGCGGAGATCGTGATCTGCCCTGACCGCTCGGGATCGGGACCGTGAGCGACAGCCTCGACACGGTGTGAGGCAACCTGGAGGGGTGAGGTACGTCATCCTCGGCGCCGGCGCTATCGGCGCGACCATCGGGGGACTGCTCGCGGATTCGGGTTCGGACGTGGTGCTGGTCGCTCGCGGTGACCACGCTCGGGTGATGTCCCAGGATGGACTCCGTCTCGCGATGCCCGATCGCGTGCTGACGATCCACCCGCCGGTCGTCGACGACGTGGCTGCGCTGACCTTGCGACCCGACGACGTACTGATCATCACGACCAAGACCCAGCAGACGGCCGACCTGCTGGAGGCGGCGGCCGCGCTGCCCGGTGCCGACCAGGTGGTCGTGATGTGCGCGCAGAACGGCGTCGAGAACGAGCGGATCGCGTTACGGCTGTTCCCGCACGTGCTCGGCTGTTGCGTGATGCTTCCCGCCGTACACCTCGCGCCTGGCCGGGTCGACGCGCAGGGAGTCCCGCAGCCCGGAATGCTGGAGATCGGCTCCTACCCGGACGCTGTGACCGCTCCGAGCGGGCCCGTCGTCGACACTGTGGTCGAGGATCTATCCGCTGCCGGTTTCCTGGCCACCGCACGCGACGACGTGATGCGCTGGAAGTACGCGAAACTGTTGCGTAACACCGGGAACGCCCTCACTGCGCTGTGCGGAGCGGACCTCGACGACGACGGGCGGCGGATCGTCGACGAACTCGATCGCAGGGCGCACGACGAGGGCGCCCGGGTGCTGGAGCGGGCGGGCATCGACTACGTCCCGGACGACGAGTGGGCAGCGCACCGTGGCGACCGGGTGCGCGTCGGAACGGTCGAGGGCAGGGCGCGCGGCGGCGGGTCGTCGTGGCAGAGCATCCAGCGCGGAACCGGCAACATCGAGTCAGATGCCCTCAACGGCGAGATCGTGCTGCTGGCCCGCTTGCACCAGAGTGTGGCGCCGCTCAACGAGGTGCTGCAACGGGAGGCGAACCAGCTGGCGCGGCGTCGCGGCCGGCCGGGCGAGATGCCACCGGCCGAGCTCGCAGGCAGGGTGGCCGAGTGGGAGGCCCGGGTATCGGAAACACTGGGACCATGACGCTTCCTACCAAGACACTCGGCCGAGACGGCCTCACCGTCCCGATGCAGGGGCTCGGCTGCATGGGCATGTCGCAGTCCTACGGCGCTGCTGATCCTGAGGAGGCGCGGGCGACCATCGACCGGGCGCTCGAGCTCGGTGTGACCTTCCTCGACACCTCCGATGTGTACGGCAGCGGCCATAACGAGGAGTTCGTCGGCCGGGCCATCGCCGGCCGCCGAGACCAGGTCATCCTGGCGACGAAGTTCTCGTTGAGCCATGACGGATCCGGAGGGATGACCATCGACGGTCGCCCCGAGAACGTCCGGGCCCGCATCGACGCCAGCCTGCAGCGGCTGGGCACCGACCACGTCGACCTCTACTACCAGCATCGCGTCGACACCAAGGTGCCGATCGAGGACACCGTCGGGGCGATGGCCGAGCTGGTCACGGCCGGCAAGGTGCGGTACCTCGGTCTGTCCGAGGCCAGCTCCTCGTCGCTGGAACGGGCTTCGGCGGTCCATCCGATCGCTGCGCTGCAGAGCGAGTGGTCGCTGTGGACCCGAGATCTCGAGAGCGACGTGCTCACGACCGCCCGGCGACTGGGGATCGGCATCGTGCCCTTCAGCCCGCTCGGTCGCGGCTTCCTCACCGGCGCCATCAGAAGCCCCGAGGACTTCGGCGAGGACGACTTCCGGCGCAACAACCCCCGTTTCCAGGGTGAGAACTTCGACGCCAACCTGCGGCTGGTGGACGAGGTCCGGGAGATGGCCGCCGACAAGGGCTGCACCGCGGGCCAGCTGGCGCTGGCCTGGGTGATGGCCCAGGGCGACGACGTCGTACCGATCCCGGGCACCAAGCGCCGTACCTATCTCGAGGAGAACGTCGCGGCGTGTGACATCACGCTGTCCGAGGACGACCTGGGCCGGCTCGACCGGCTGGCCCCCGCAGGAGTCGCCGCCGGTGGCCGCTATCCGCACGAGTGGCAGTACAGCGACAGCCCCCAACCCACCTGACACGCATGGCCCATTGGTGGGCCTATAGCCGCACCTATGGGCCATCGGTGGGCCCATAGCCACACTGATGGGCCACGCGTGCGGAGTGTCGGAGGGCGGACGTAGCGTCGAAGTCGTGGAGTGGCAGCCGTCGCTGTTCGACACCGGTCCGGCGCGACCCGATGTGTCGTACTCCGGGCTGCGCCGGATCGTGCTCGACGACACGTCGTGGGTGGACTACTGCCCGGGGTGGCTGGCGGGTGCCGATGCCCTGCTCGACACGCTCGCGGCGCACACCGGCTGGCAGCAGCGGACGGTCACGATGTGGGACAAGACACTTCCCGAGCCGCGGCTGACCGCCGGATGGTCGACCGATCGGGACGACGAGGAGGTGCCCGAGTCGCTCGGCACGTTGTGTCAGACACTCTCGGGCAGGTACGACGTCGACTTCGACCGGGTCTGGGTGAACCTCTACCGGGACGGGCGCGACAGCATCGCCTGGCACGGCGACCGCAATCGGCACGTCATGACCCGGCCGCTGGTGGCCACGGTGTCGCTCGGCGCCCGCCGCCGGTTCTTGCTGCGCAAGCGGGGGACGACGCGCGCCACCCACGTGCTCGAGCCGGGCGGTGGCGATCTCGTCGTGATGGGTGGCGCCTGCCAGGCCGAGTGGGAGCACACGGTGCCGAAGACAGCGCGTCACGTCGGCGTGCGGATGTCCGTGACGATCCGACATTCGGAGCCGGCGCCGGGGGAGCGCTGGTTGAAGCGGCCCAGTTCGGAGCAACCGGGTCACGCCTGGTGAGATGAGGTGGCAACTGCGACGACTAGAGGAGTGACGGTGGCTGGACTGCTGGACGGCAAAGTCGCGCTCGTGACGGGTGCATCCTCGGGTATCGGCGAGGCGACGGCCCTCGCTTTGGCCGCGGAAGGCGCGAAGGTCTCGCTGGCCGCGCGCCGTCAGGACCGCCTGGAGGCGCTCGAGCGCAAGCTGGTCTCGAGCGGCGCCGAGGTGACGACAGTCGCGCTCGATGTCAGGGACGAGCAGGCCTGCCGCGACGCGGTGGCCGCGACCCGGGACCGGCTCGGCGGTCTCGACATCGTGATCAACAACGCCGGGCTGATGCTGCTCGGGCCGATCCTCGACGCCGACACCGAGGACTGGCGCCGGATGATCAACACCAACGTGCTGGGTTTGATGTACATCACCCACGCTGCGCTGCCCCACCTGGTCGAGCAGGGCAGTGGCGACATCGTGAACATCTCCTCGGTCGCCGGCCGGGTCGCCCGCTTGGGCTCGGGCGTCTACAACGCGTCGAAGTGGGGCGTCAACGCTTTCACCGAGTCGCTGCGGCAGGAGGTCACAGAGCGGGGGGTGAGAATCAGCGTGGTCGAGCCGGGTCTCGTCGATACCGAGCTCGGCGACCACATCACGAATGCCGAAGCCAAGGCCGCGACCAAGGAATGGAAGGCGTCGATCCGAAGCCTGAACGCGGATGACATCGCCCGAGCGATCGTGTATGTCGTCAGCCAGCCGGACCACGTCGCGATCAACGAGGTGTTGGTGCGACCCACCGACCAGGCCCGGTGACACGCGAATATCGGCAGTACCGCTTCACGCCGCCGCCGGGCGCTACCGACCTGCTCGTCATCCGGCACGGCGAGTCGGCTCCCTATCGCGAGGGGCACTCGGTGCCGACCTGGCACGGGCATGGGGATCCGGAGCTGGCGCCCGAGGGACAGCAGCAGGCGGTGCGGCTGGCCGATCGGCTCGCCCACGATCGCATTGACGCGATCTACGTGACGCCGTTGCGTCGTACCTCGGAGACGATCGCCCCACTCGCCGACCGGCTGGGGCTGACCCCCGTCGTCGAGCCCGACCTGCGCGAGGTCCATCTCGGTGAGTGGGAGGAGGACGGCAAGTTCCGCCGGTTCACCAGCGAGGGCCACGAGCTGGCCCTGCGGATGTTCGCCGAGCAACGCTGGGACGTGATCCCCGGTGCTGAGTCGACCGAGGATTTCACGGCACGCATCCGCCGCGGCATCAGCCGGATCGCTGCCGCGCATCCCGATCAACGGGTCGTCGTCGTCGTGCACGGCGGCGTGATCGGTGCCCTGTTGTCGACCGCGACCGGCGCTGAAGGATTCGCGTTCGTCGGCGCCGACAACGCGTCCATCTCGCAGCTCGTCGTGGCGGGTGACCGCTGGATCCTGCGGCGCTTCAACGACACCGCCCATCTCGAGTCGATGCCAGTGCCTTCGGTCCCGGACCAGGCGGCAGGTGCGCCATGACCCGCCACAACTTCACGACGTACGGTTCCGACGGGAAACAGCTCCGTGGCTACCTCGCAACGCCCACGAGCCCGGGTCCGTGGCCCGGCGTCGTGGCCCTTCACGAGGTGCTCGGTCTGACGGCTGATATGGCCCGCCAAGCGGATCGGCTCGCCGACCACGGCTACCTCGCCCTCGCACCCGACCTCTACGCCCACGGCTTCACCCCGACCTGCCTGGTCTCGACGATGCGGCAGGCGATCACCGGCCGCGAGGGCCGCGCGCTTCGGGATATCGACCAAGCCCGCTCCGCACTCCTGGACCGCGAGGACAGCACCGGCAAGGTCGGCATCATCGGGTTCTGCCTGGGCGGCGGATTCGCCATCCTGGCCGCTGGGCGCGGCTTCGACGCTTCCGCCCCGAACTACGGTCCTGCTCCCAAGGATCTGCACGCCGCCCTAGCTGCCAGCTGTCCGATGGTCGCGTCGTACGGCGCCAAGGACAGCAAGTCGCTGCGGGGTACGGCGCAGCGACTGGAGACGACCCTGACCGAACTCGGCATCGAGCACGACGTCAAGGAGTACCCGGATGCGGCGCACAGCTTCATGACCGAGGGCACCGGCGCGTGGGCGTGGACCGAACGCGTGTCGGGCCTGCGCTACGTGCCCGACGCGGCCGACGACGCGTGGTCCCGCGTCTTCGCGTTCTTCGACCGGCATCTTCAGTCGGCGGAAAGGTAGAACGGCACGATGAGAGTCGCCACCTGGAACGTGAACTCCGTCGGGGCGAGGTTGCCCCGCCTGAATGAGTGGCTCGAGCTTGCCGAGCCGGACGTGCTGTGCGTGCAGGAGACCAAATGCGCGGCCGATGCGTTCCCCGGCGAGCGCGCCGAGGAACTCGGATACGAGATCGCGGCCAACGGTGAGGGACGCTGGAACGGAGTCGCGATCCTGTCCCGCGTCGGTTTGGCGGACGTGTCCCTCGGTTATCCGGGGCAACCCGCGTACGACCCGCCGCCGGATGAGGACGACCCGGCACTGATCGGCGCTCCGCCGACCGTCGAGGCCCGCGCAGTCGGGGCGACTTGCGGACCGCTGCGGATCTGGTCGGTGTATGTGCCCAACGGACGGACGCTCGACAGCCCGCACTACCAGTACAAGCTCGAGTGGTTGGCCGCGCTGCGGGATGCGCTGGCGCCCGAGGTGAAGGCGAACGAGCGATTCATCGTGACGGGCGACTTCAACATCATTCCGACCGACGACGACGTCTGGGACCCTGCTGCCTTCGTCGGCTCGACGCACGTCACGGACGCCGAGCGTCAGGCGCTCGCGGAGCTCCGCAAGCTCGGGCTCACGGACGTGATCCCGCGTGCGATGAAGTACGACACGCCGTACACCTATTGGGATTACCGGGCCGGGATGTTCCACAAGAACCAGGGGATGCGAATCGATCTGGTGTACGCCAGCGAGCCCGTTGCGTCGGCCGTCCGGGACGCCTACGTCGACCGGGATGCGAGGAAGGGCAAGGGCCCGAGCGATCACGCACCGGTCGTGGTGGACCTCGATCTGTAGTCAGGTCGCGAGCATCCGAGCGACTCCGGGGTCAAACCCGGCGGTCAACGTGTCGAGAGAGAAGCCGTGCGCCCTGAAAGGATCAGCCCGCGAGCCGGTCGCTCGAGTCGAGCGCCGGCCCGCGTCGTCGGGCTGGCCCGAGAGCTCGATCGGCGTCACAACTCCCCGCTCGCGACGGTCAGCGCCCTCGCCAGACGCCCGGCCGCGGCCATGCAGACGGCGGGATACCTGGCCCGGCTGTCCACGGTCAGCGTCTCGCTGTCCGACGGCCCGGCGGGGGAGACGATCCGCTCGTTGCTGGCCGCCCGGACGCTCAGCCTGCTCCCAACCGGCCGGCTGGCACAGGCCGTGCTGGTCCTGGACGGCGACTTCGACGCCACGACCCGCGGCCCGCAGCGGCAGGCGTTGCGGACCAACCTGCGCCGCGGGCACGCCATCGGTCTGGCCGTCCACCGGGTTCCAGACCTCGACTGCTTCCTCGAGCTGGCACGCGACGTGGGGGTACGCCGCGGCGACGACACCGCCACGGAGGACTCGGTCGGCCCGATCGACCCCGCGATCCACCGGGGGTACGTCGTCACCGACCCTCGGGGTGTCCCCGAGGGCTACCTGTTGCTCGCCGTCGACACCCACACCGCCTGGATGCTGCGCAGTGTCGGAGCCCAGCCGGGCAAGGGTGCCGCGCTGTGTCATTACCTGCTGCATGCCGCCGCGGTCCGTGACCTGGTCCAGTCCCGGGTGCGGTGCCTGGTCGCGGACGGTGGTTTGTCGGTTCCCGACGGCATCGGCTACCTGCAACGGCGGCTCGGCTACCGGGTGTGCAACATCCGCATCGCCTGACCGACGCGAGACGATGCTCGGGTGAGTGTGACGACCCGGGACTCGGTGGCGATCGCCGGTGAACCGGACCTGGGTGCGCTCCCAAAGGCTCATTTGCACCTGCACCTCACCGGCGGGATGCGTCACTCGACCCTGCTCGACCTGGCCCGCGTTGCCGGCGTCCACCTCCCGGAGCGGCTCGCCGACGAGGTCTCCGACGACTGGCGGGTGGTCGGCTGGCCGAGGTTCCAGCGGCTCTACGACCTGGCTCGCGGTGTCCTGCGCACCCCCGCCGACATCGCCCGGCTGATCCGCGAGATCGCAGAGGACGAGGCTGCGGCCGGCTCGCGCTGGTTGGAGCTGCAGGTCACGCCCACCGGGTACGCCGCGCGGCTCGGCGACCTGGTGACCGCGACCGAGGTGTTCTGCGACGCGGCCACCGCTGCGGAGCGGCTAACCGGCGTGGGGATGCGGCTGGTGATCGCTGCCAACCGGACCCGGCCGCCGTGGGAGGGCGAGACGCTCGCCCGGCTCGCGGTGCGGTTCAAGCCGTACGGCGTCGTGGGGTTCGGGTTGTCCAACGACGAGCGGCGGGCGACGCCGGAGGACTTCGCCAAGGCGTTCCGGATCGCGAGGGAGGGCGGCCTGATCTCCGTGCCGCACGCCGGCGAGCTGCTCGGCCCGGACGCCGTGGCCCGTACGGTCCTCGCCCTCCAGCCGAGCCGGATCGGCCACGGCGTCCGCGCCGCGGAGGATCCGGCCACGATGCGGCTGCTCGCCGACCGGGACATCGCGTGCGAGGTGTGCCCGGCGTCGAACCTCGCGCTCGGCGTGGTCGAGGAGCTCGAGGCGGTGCCGTTGCGGACCCTGGAGGACGCGGGGGTTCCCGTCGTACTCGCGTCCGACGATCCGCTGCTGTTCGGGGCCCGGCTGCTGGCGCAGTATGCGACCGCCAGGGACGTTCACGGTTACACCCGGGCCGACCTCGCGCGGCTGGCCCGGACGTCGGTCCGGGTCTCCACGATGCCCCCCGAGCTGGCCGCCGCGACGCTGGCGGATATCGACGCCTGGGAGCTCCAGCCGCCGCAGCCGTAGCCTGGACTGTTGTGGCTACCCGCACCGACCTTCGAAACGTCGCGATCATCGCGCACGTCGACCATGGCAAGACCACCCTCGTCGACGCCATGTTGTGGCAGTCCGGCGCGTTCTCCGCGCATCAGGCCGACGAGGGGTCGGTCAACGAACGGGTGCTCGACTCGATGGACCTCGAGCGCGAGAAGGGCATCACGATCCTCGCGAAGAACACCGCGGTCCACCACGGCGACCTGACGATCAACATCATCGACACCCCGGGCCACGCCGACTTCGGCGGCGAGGTCGAGCGCGGCCTGTCGATGGTCGACGGCGTTGCGCTGCTGGTCGACGCGTCCGAAGGACCATTGCCGCAGACCCGGTTCGTGCTCCGGAAGGCGCTCGAGCAAGACCTGCCGGTCATCCTCATCATCAACAAGGTCGACCGGTCCGACGCCCGGATCGCCGAGGTCGTGGACGAGACCTATGAGCTGTTCCTCGACCTCGACGCCACCGAGAAGCAGATCGAGTTCCCGATCGTGTACTGCCAGGCCAAGACCGGGCAGGCCTCGCTGAACCGACCCGCCGACGGCGAGAGCCCGGACAGCCCCAACCTCGAGCCGCTCTTCGACGTGATCCGCAGCACCATCCCGGCTCCGGAGTACGACGAGTCCGCCCCACTTCAGGCGCACGTCACAAACCTCGATGCATCGCCGTACCTCGGGCGGATCGCGCTGCTTCGGATCTACAACGGCTGGCTCGCCAAGGGTCAGACCGTCGCCTGGTGCCGTCGGGACGGCACCGTCGAGCGGGTCCGGCTTACCGAGCTGCTCGGCACCGAGGCGCTCGAGCGGGTCCCGATCGACAAGGCCGGCCCGGGTGACATCGTCGCGATCGCCGGCATCCCCGAGATCACGATCGGTGAGACCCTCGCCGATCCTGACGATCCGAGGCCGCTCCCGATCATCAGCATCGACGAGCCGAACATCTCGATGACGATCGGTATCAACACTGCGCCACTGGCGGGACGCAGCGGCAAGAAGCTGACCGCGCGGCTGGTGAAGAACCGGCTGGACGCCGAGCTCGTCGGCAACGTGTCGATCCGGGTGCTCCCGACCGAGCGACCCGACACCTGGGAGGTGCAGGGCCGCGGCGAGCTGCAGCTCGCGATCCTGGTCGAGATCATGCGCCGGGAGGACTTCGAGCTAACCGTCGGCAAGCCGCAGGTCGTCACCCGCCTCGTGGACGGCAAGGTGCACGAGCCGATGGAGCGACTCACCATCGACGCGCCGAGCGACTACCAGGGTGTGCTCATCCAGCTGATGGCGCTGCGCAAGGGCCGGCTCGAGCAGATGGTTGACCACGGCACTGGGTGGATCCGGATGGAGTACGTCGTCCCTGCCCGCGGCCTGATCGGCTTCCGCACCGAGTTCCTGACCGAGACCCGGGGCACCGGCCTGCTGCACCACATCCACGAGGGATACGAGCCCTGGCACGGCGACCTGCGAACCCGGCCGACCGGGTCCCTGGTTGCCGACCGCACCGGGCCTACGACCGGTTTCGCGCTGTCGAACCTGCAGGAGCGCGGCACCATGTTCGTCGGCCCCGGTACCGAGGTCTACGAGGGTATGATCGTGGGCGAGAACTCGCGGTCGGACGACATGGACGTGAACCCGACCAAGGAGAAGAAGCTCACCAACATGCGGCAGTCCTCCTCGGACGTCCTGGTGCCGCTGATCCCGCACAAGCAGCTGAGCCTGGAGCAGGCGCTGGAGTTCTGCCGCGAGGACGAGTGCGTCGAGGTCACGCCCGCCACCGTGCGGATCCGCAAGGTCATCCTCGACGCTCAGCAGCGTTATCGATCGGCGAAGCGACGCACCCCTCAAGGATGACCGGGGATCGTGCCGATACGACGGTGTGACTACCTCACGACTGACTGCTGAGGAGGACGCCGAGCTGCGCCGGCTCCACGTCCTCGCACGTTTTGGTGCGGTCGCAGGCGCGGTGAAGCTGCGGTACACCGAGCTTCGCCAGCGTGACCGTCGGCGAGAGGTTCGCGATCCCGCGGACCAGACCACCGCTCCCGGCTGGGGCGTGCGGCGGTCCTAGAGACGCCGACGGGCGCGCCCCCACAGGGGACGCGCCCGTCGAAGCAGTACTAGTCGGTCAGCTGCTGGTCTTCAGTGCTGACAGGAATGCCAGGGTCGGCACACCAACACCCGTGACGTCGTCCCAGCCCTTGGTGGTCACCAGGCTGGAGTCGTCGTCGAAGGTCCGGACGCTGTAGAGCAAGCCGTCCGAGGAGTCGAAACCATTCGCGTAGTCGACCCGAACGTTGGCGTCACCCGCATGCTGCTTGGCGACGTCGTAGTACGGCGAATCCGCATTGCCGCTCAGCGCGTACAGCTGCGGGTTCGCGAACCCGAGCCGACCACCCTTGGCGTGCTGGATGGCGTCAGCCTCGTCCCCCGCGAGCAGCGGCGACGCCAGGCTGGTGCCACCGATCCGGTACTCGGAGTACTTGTTCTTGCCGTCCGGGAACTGCTGGGTTTCGCCGACGAGCATCCCCGTCGTGGGGTCGGCATCCATCGCGATGTCCGGAACGGCGCGGCCCGCCGGGTCGTCCGCCGGCACGACTCCGGCCTGGTACGACGGCTGGTTGAACAGCGTGCTGAAGCCGCCGCCTGCGCCGTAGTCGAACGTGGGGGTAGACCAGCTCTTGCCGTCCGCAGACAGCTTCGAGATGTCCGTTCCCCACCCGGCAGCGAACGTCATCTTGTTGTTCGCGTTGATCGCTGTGGACGTGCCGCCGACAGCGGTGACCCACGGGTCGCTGGCGCTGAAGTCGGCGGACTTGGTGCCGATGTCGGCGAGCTCGTCGCCTTCGTCACCTGAGGAGAAGTTCAGCGTGATGCCCTGCATGGCGGCCTGCTCGGCAAGGGTGGTGAACTCCTGAACCTCGGCGGTCGAGACGCCTTCGCCCGCGTCGCCGTAGGAGTTGGAGATGATCGAGACCTGGTTGGCCTGGATCGCCTGAGCCAGCGTGTCGTCGAGGTCGTTGTCCTCGCAGCTCGCCCCGCCGTAATACATCACCTTGGCGGCCGGTGCCATCGAGTGGACGGCCTCGACGTCGAGGGTCTGCTCGCCGGACCAGCCCGGCGGGTCGCATGCCTTCTGGTGGGTGAACGGCTTCGTGGCCGTGTCGACGAACTGGCCGGCAGCGAAGGCCGAGTCACCGTGGTCGACGGCGTAGGTGTTGGCGTCCTTGCCGAGCGTGGGCGACTCGTAGGCATCGATGATGCCGACCGTCACGCCCTTGCCGGTCAGCTTGGACGCGGTCACGCCGTACGCGCCGCGCAGCTGGGTCGGCGTGTAGCCGCATACGGCGTAGTCCCGAACCTTGCCCTGGAAGGCGGGCAGTGGGGTCGTGAAGTCCGCCTGGTACTTCGCCGTGAGCTGGCCGTAGTACTGGGAGCACGGCTTCGCGTTGCGGAAGACCGGCGGCTGCGCAACCTGCGGCTTCGAGCGAGCAGTCTCGTTGGTCAGCCCGGTCACGCCCAGGACGGCGGACGCGGCTGAGCTCGGGACGGTCAGGACGCTCGCCGGTGCCTGGCGCTTGCTGCCCGCGTGCTTGTAGAGGGCCAGCTTGGTGCCGAACGCCTTCTCGGCGGCAGCCGCGGTGCCGGCAACGCCGACGTACCGGTTGCCCGTGGCGACAGAGGTCACCCGAAGGCCCGAGGACCGCAACCACGACGTCACCGTGGCCACCTGTGCCTTGGTGGCGGCGTAGGTGGCGTCGTACTGGGCGGGGGTGATGAAGTGGTGGTAGCTCGCCGACCCGGGGGTCGACACCGCCGTCGCCGCGGCCGCGAGCGCGGCCTTGCTGCGCGGGGCGAGGTAGATGCGGGCATGCACGGCCTTGTCGGCGCGTACGGCGGCGGCTCGGTTGGCCGGCTTCGCCCAGCTCGGGTGTGACCCGGCGACGTTGGCTCGGGTGTGTGACGGGGTGGCCGACGCCGAGGTGGGGATCACCAGCGCGATGCCTGCCACTGCGAGGGGGACGGCCGCGGCGACGGTGTACGTCGTGCGGCGACGATGGCCCAGGGTCATGGGCATTTGCCTCCATTTATGGGGATTTATCCAACTGACCCGGCGGACGTTACTCCATCTGGGCTAGGGAGGGAACCCTCGTACCGGGTGAATCCGGAGCGGATAGCGTCACTGTTGTGACGTGGGACGGTCAGGGATTGCCACCGGCCGCCCGCGCGCGGATCGAGCGTGCGCGGACCGATCGGATCGCGACCTCGCTGCTGAGTCCAGGCGGTCAGGCCGCCGTCCAGTCGGTCGGTCTCGACCCGGTCGGCGAGGTGATGGGATGCATCGTCGAGCAGATCGGCTGGTCCGGTTGGGGCGGCTGCGGCGTCATGGGCTTCGGCGGCCGCGGTTACCTCGCGGCGTCGGCCCCCACGGTCACCTCGAGTCGTGGCGGCTACGGCGGATACCGGCCCTACGTCGACGCGCTCTACCGCGGTTACGACACCGCCCTGAGCCGGATGCTGACCGAGGCGCAGGCGCTCGGTGCGGACGGAGTCGTCGGGGTTCGCTGGACCCAGGAGCGGCTCGGCGAGGGCGGTGCCCACGAGTTCGTGGCCCGAGGTACGGCGGTCCGTGCCCGATCGAGCATCCGCCCGGCGTACCTGTTCTCGACTGACCTGTCGGGCACCGAGGTCACCCGGCTGATCCATGCCGGTTGGGTCCCGGCTGGGTTGGAACTGGGCATCTCGGTGTCGATCCGCCACGACGACTATGCGACCCGGATGGCGGCCCGGTCCTGGTCCGGCCAGAACGTCGAGGTGCCCGGGTACACCGAGCTGGTCACCTACGCCCGAGCGGACGCCCGCGACCGTTTCGAGCAGCGGGCCGCCCGCCACGGCGCCGACGCGGCCACCGTGAGCGACATGTCGCTGGAGGTCTACTCGATCGAGCCCAGCGACGGACACGTCGACCACGTCGCCCACGCGACGGTGCTCGGCAACGCCGTACTGCGCTTCCACGCCGGCCGGGCGGCGCCGACCCGCTCGCTGTCCGTTCTGCCGCTCACCCGATGATTCCCCGACCGATCAGGAGCTGCTCGTGACGACCGACGAGACCGCCTCAGGCGCACCCCAGGACGCCGCCTCGATCGGGGTGCCCGAAGATGCCATGAGGCGCCTGGCCGAGATGCGGCCGGGTCAGCCGACGTCGCTGTTCACGTCCGACCTGTCGGTCAACGAGTTCCTGCTGGTGCGCGAGGCCGGCTTCCGGCCGCTCGGGCTGGTGCTCGGCTCCTCGATCTACCACGTCGGTTTCCAGATGGGGAAGTGGAGCCAGAACCAGGAGCTGGGCACGCTGACCCAGGCGATGTACCACGCTCGCGAGCTGGCGATGACCCGGATGGAGGCGGAGGCAGACCTGCTCGGGGCCGACGGGATCGTCGGGGTACGCCTCGACATCGAGTTCAAGGAGTTCGGCAACGACCTCGCGGAGTTCATCGCGGTCGGCACCGCCGTCCTCGGCGAGGACCCGCCGGCGACCGGTGGCACTTGGAAGGCCAACACTGGCAAGCCGTTCACCTCCGATCTGTCCGGGCAGGACTTCTGGACCCTGCTCGAGGCCGGATACGCGCCGCTCGGCCTGGTCATGGGCTCGTGCGTCTACCACATCGCGCACCAGCGGTTCTGGCAGTCGATGGGCAACGTCGGACAGAACGTGGAGATCCCGCAGTTCACGGAGGGGCTCTACGACGCCCGTGAGCTCGCGATGTCCCGGATGCAGGCCGAGGCCGAGGCACTGGGCGCCGAGGGCATCGTCGGAGTCCAGCTGCTCTCGCTCCCGCACAAGTGGGGTGGCCACACGACGGAGTTCTTCGCGATCGGTACGGCGGTACGCCCGCTGCGGCCGGACCACGTGATCAGCAAGCCGCAGCTGACCTTGCCGCTGTCGGGCTGAGCCATGAGCCAGCCGCCCGCCGTGCCACCGAGCTCCCCCCAGCCCGACGACGTCGACGCGCTCGCGGCGGCACTGCGCGCGGACAGCGCGGACCTCGATCTGTACGCCCGAGTGTTCACGACGTCGCTCGCGGAGGCTCTGCCGCAAGGCATGGTCACCGTTGAGCGTGACCGGTCGATGGGTGACCGGGTGGCCGGTCGCCCCGGCACGGTACGGCTGCTGCGGGTGGACACCGGCGAGACAACGCTCGAGCTGGGGCGGGGTCGCGGCGGCGTCCCTGTGGCCCGGATCGCGCGCGCCGTCCGCGGCGTTGTCATCTCCAGCAAGGAAGTGCCGATCGACACGTGGGTGCAGGCGCTCGCCGACCATCTGGCCGTACGCGCTCGGGAGTCGGCGGCCGCCCGGGACGCGCTGGCCCGGCTGCTCGGCGCCGGCTGACTCAGGCGCGCAGGGCGTCGTACCGAACGCCGGTCAGGTCCTGTGAGATCGACCATAGGCGCGCCGCGAGCTCGGGGTCGCGAGACGTCGACGTGGACGTGACCCGCTTCGGGTACCCCCGGCTCTCACCGAAGCCGCTCGGCCCGTAGTACTCGCCGCCGTGCACGTCGGGCGCCGTGGCCGCGTACAGCTGCGGCAACGCCCCCTGCTCATCGGACTGGCCGATGATGCGGACCCCGACACGCATCACTCGCTCCTTGAGCCGGTTGCCCTCCGCGCCCGGCGCCACCAGGTTGGTTGACGCCGTACCGGGATGGGCGGCGAGGCTGATCGCGGGTGCGTCGATTGCCGACAGCCGGCGCTGCAGCTCGTAGGCGAACAGCAGGTTCGCGAGCTTGGACTGGCTGTACGTCGGCCACCGTGAGTAGCTCTGCTCGCGCTGCAGGTCGTCGAACCGGATCCGCCCGGTCTTGTGCGCATTGCTGCTGACCGTGACGATCCGGGCTCCTTGAACGTCGACGATCGTCGGGAGCAGCAGCCCGGTCAGCGCGAAGTGACCCAGATGGTTGGTGCCGAACTGCATCTCGAAGCCATCGACGGTCTCCCGCCGCGGGATCGCCATGACCCCCGCATTGTTGATGAGCAGGTCCAAGACGGGGTACGACGCCACGAGCTCAGCGGCGAAACCACGGATGCTCGCCAGGTCGGCGAGGTCCAGCGCCCGCAGCTCGACGTCCGCGTCAGGGACGGCGTCGCGTAGGCGACGCAAGGCGTCCGCGCCCCGTGCCGGGTCTCGCGCGGTCATCACGACCCGGGCCCCGTGGCGCGCCAGCTCGCGCGCCGTGATGAAGCCCAGCCCGCTGTTGGCGCCGGTGACCACGGCCGTGCGCCCGCTCTGGTCGGGGATCTCGGATGCGGTCCAGTGGGTCATCGGCGAATCGTGTCACGCTGCGGAATGTCCGGTACGTGGGATACGTTTTGAAGTGGACGTCGAGAGACGTCCGCCGGCTCGATCCAAGCCCCCGGTCCCAACCTTTGTCGCTTCGAGCGAATCTGTGCCGAGAGGCAGTCCTGGCGGGTCGGCGCTTTATCGCCACAGCCCCGGGTCTTCACCGACCCGGGGCTGTTGCGCTTATTCGATGCCCGGCCGGCGGCCGTGCCGCCGTGGGAGCTGGCCGTACGTCGCCGGGTCGTCGAGGTCGATGTCGCCCAGCGCACCCCGCAGCAGCTGCAAGGCGTTACGGGTGATCGCGTCGGCGTCGGCCAGGTCGAGGTCGAGCTCGACCGCCGCCCCGGCCGGCCCCTCGTCGAGCCCGATCGCGACCACGGCGGCGGCTCGCTCGGCCGGCGGCAGCGTCGCCAGGGCGTCATAGAGCCGGGCGATCAGCTCGGGGTCGGAGAGGCCCTCTGGGGACGGGACGTTGTCGGAGATGGTGCCCGGCGACATCGGGCGCAGCCGGGGCGGTTTGTCCTGAGGCACGCTCCACGGTACGTCGGCAGCTGGGCCGGTTGGGCCATCCACAACGGCGGGGCCGGCCTACTTGTCCCCAGAGCCCGGTGAGAGCGGCCCATCGCGGTGCGGTCCGGACGACCGTGGCCGGATGTCCCAGAAGAGCCCTGAAGTCGTCAGACTCAACGGCCCCGGCGACCTCGCCGCCGCCCTCCCGCACCTGTTCGGGTTCGTGCCGACCGAGAGCGTCGTGCTGCTCGGCCTGCACGGTCCGCGCAAGCGGATCAACCTGAGCCTGCGCCTCGATCTCTACCCACCCGAGCACGATCACGTCATCGCCGAGGACCTCGGCAGACGGGTGCTGCAGACCGAGCCGGACGCCGTCCAGATCATCGTGCTGACCGCGACCCCGGACGACGACGGCGACCTGCCTCGACGGGACCTCGTGGAGGAGCTCGTGCTGGCGGTACGATCGCCGGTGGTGGACGCGCTGTTGGTGCGTGACGGCCGCTGGTGGTCCTACCTCTGCTACGACGGCTGTCAATGTCCGAGCGACGGAAGACCGGTGAATCTGGAGTCCAGCGGAGCGGTCGCGGTGGCGGCCGCCCACGCGGGGCTGGGCCGATCCGTGCTGCCGGACCGAGAGGCCGTGGTGCGCTCGATTGCCCCACCGCGTGGGATCGCCGCGATCGGTGCCGAGCAGGCCATGGACCGGGTCTGCCACGAGCTGGAGCTCGGGGCCACCCTCGCATGGCGGGCCAAGGCGCTCGCTCGGGTCCGCGAGCTGGTGGATGAGTACGCCGACCCTCGGATCACGATTCGCGCCGACGACGCCGCCCGCATCATCGTGCTCTGTCACGACGTGCCGAGCCGCGACGAGATTCTCGGTCTCGAGCTCGACGATGACGCCTCCGGGCAGCTGCTACGACTGCTGCGTGACTGCGTGCGTCGAGCGCTCCCACCAATGGACGCACCGGTGTGCGCGACGTTCGCGTGGCTCGCCTACGCGGGTGGGGAGGCGGTGGTGGCCGGCGCCGCGGTGGACCGCGCACTCGCGAGTAACCCGGATCTGTCGCTCGCCCAGTTGCTGTCGGAGGCAATCCACCGGCAGGTGCACCCGCAGCTGCTTCGCGAGGCGGCCCGGGGGAGCAGTGGCGACCCGCTCGCGGGCGACGCCGAGCGATCTGCGGGCTAGCCGACCCGCCGACGGCCGGCGGCCGACCAGCAGCGATCGGGGCCGATGACCAGCAGGTCGGCCAGCGTCGACGGCGTGCCGGTCAGTCGCCGCTGCAGCTCTTGGAACAGCAGCCGGTCGATGCGGCGGGCGTGGCCGCCGGGCCGCACCGAGGCGAGGACGACGGTCGGCGCCTCGATCTCGCCGATGAGCGCGAGCAGATGTCGCACGAACAACTCGTCGACGTGCCGGGTGCCTTCGTCGAGGGCGACCTTGAGGATGATCTGCCCCGAGGGGTCGAGGAAGAACGCCAGCAGGGCGCCCTCGAGCAGCGACGCCAGGTCGCGGACCTCGGTGATGATCGCGTCGTACGGCACCAGGTCGGCGCTGACCGCCGCGTTGTCGTGAGTCATATCCGAAGGGTGCGGCCGGTGCGGCGGCTCGGCGGCCCTGGCGGCGCTGCTGTGGACGTGCGTGACCTACCGGCGGCCCGTGGACAGCAATGGCGACAGATAGCGTCCGGGCTGTGCGCCGACGCGAGGTCTTGCCGGCTCCGGTGCTCGTCGTGGCCGCCGTGGCGAGCGTGCAGTCCGGAGCCGCGCTCGCGACCAAGCTGTTCCCGAGCGTCGGGCCGGCTGGGGCGGTCTTCCTGCGGCTGTTGTTCTCCGCCGTCGCGGTCCTGGCGGTCGCCCGGCCGCGATTCCGGGCGATCCCTGGCCGGCACGCCGCGTTGGGGGTCGCGTTCGGCCTGGTTCTCGCCGCCATGAACCTGTGCTTCTACCTCTCCCTCGACCGGGTGCCGCTCGGCGTCGCGGTCACTATCGAGTTCCTCGGCCCGCTCGGGGTCGCGATCGCCGGGTCGCGCCGACCGATGGACCTGTTGTGGATCGGGCTGGCCGCCGCGGGCGTCGCTCTACTGGCCGGCGGAGGCGGCCACTTCGACATCGTCGGCATCCTGCTTGCCGCGCTGGCCGGAGCGTTCTGGGCGGCGTACATCCTGCTGTCACAGCGCGTCGGCCGGGTGCTTCCTGGGTTCAGCGGCCTGGCGATCGCCCTCACCGTCGGGGCCGTGGTTCTGGCACCGGTCGGCATCGTGGTCGGTGGCAGCGCGCTGGTGCGTCCCGGCAACCTCAGTCGCGGCGCGGCGATCGGGATCCTGTCCTCGGCGGTGCCCTACGGTCTCGAGCTCGCCGCTCTCCGGCGACTGCCGGCGGCGGCGTTCTCGGTGCTGATGTCGTTGGAGCCCGCGATGGGCGCCCTGTCCGGCTTGATTTTCCTTGGTCAGCGGCTGCGCTGGGAGGACTGGCTCGCCGTCGCCTGCGTGATGGTGGCCTCGATCGGCGCGACCCGTCGGATGGGCGATCCGGTGGCTCTCGACGTACCCACGGATGGTCGCCCTGAGGTTGCGGCATGACCGCGGAGCTGATCCGCGACCTCGACCGACCGGCCGGCTGGTGGCTGCTCGTCGACGGGTCCGAGCAGTCCTACGTGGACGTCGACGACCCGAGCCATCTGGAGTTCGAGTACCTCCAGATGGCGGCCCACGTCATCGACACGACGTGGCCGGGGGAGACACCCCTCGACGCGCTGCACCTCGGCGGCGGGCTGTGCACCCTGCCGAGGTGGCTGGCAGCCCGCCGACCTGGGTCGCGCCAGCTGGTGGCGGAGCGATCCGCGACGATCGCGGCGATGGCGCGCAAGCTCGGGCGGATCGATGGCACCGAGCTGCTGCAGATCGACGCCGCCGAGCTGGTCGCACAGCGACCGGGGGACTCCGCCGACCTCGTCGTCTGCGACGTGTACGAGGGTCCCGACACCGTCACGTCGCTGTTCACGATCGCCGCGCTGGCCGAGCTGCGACGGGTGCTGCGCGCCGACGGTTGTTATGTCTGCAACCTGTCCGACGCGGCTCCGTTCGCGCTCGCCAAGGTCGTCATCGCCACGGTGGAGGCGGTCATCGGGCCGGTCGTGATGCTGGCCGAGCCGCCGGTCTTGCGGGGTCGCCGGTCCGGCAACCTGGTGATCGCCGCCGGAGCCCAGCCAGCCGGCCACGACGACTTGGTACGCCGCGCCGCTAGTGGCCCGGTCCGGGTCCGGGTGGTGAGTGGCGAGGGGTTGGCCGGGTTCGTCGGCGGCGCCGAGCCCGCGACGGACGAGTCCCAGCTGCCGGCGTCAGGGGAGTCGCTCGGGCTGCGCTGGACGTGATCCGACGTGGGCAGCGGTGTCGATGCTGTCGACGAGCGGATCGAGGTGCGCCGCGACGACGCCCAGCCGCCGGCTGTGCAACGAGCTCGTGTCCTCCCGAGCCTGCTCTTCCAGCCGAGCCTGATGCTCCCGGAGTGCGCCAAGATCGGTCGGGCCCGCCGCCGTAACGGTCTTCAGCGCGAGGGTCAGCGCCTGGCGTGCCGGGTCGATCTCGGGCAGCGGGACGTGCTCCTCAGCATCCTCGACCGCCGTCCGCAACGCGTGTAGCGAGATCACGATCCGACGAGCCGCGGCCAGCAACCCGGCGGCGCGCTCGGTGTCCGCCCGGGCCCGGTGCGGCTCGGCGATGGCCCGGTCGTAGGACGCGTTGGCGTCCACCCGAGCGCGGCGGACAGCAGTCGCCGCCTGGTCGATCGCCGACCGGTCCAGGTGCTCAGGGTCGACGTACGCCGACAGAACGGCGTCGCAGTAGGCCGCCAGCGCCGTGTACAGCCGGGACACCGCCACGTCGAGCGTGTCGCCCTCCCAGGTCGGCCACACGGCGTACCCGATCATCGCGATGACACCTCCCGCGAGTGTGTCCAGCCCGCGGTCACCGACGACCGACAGCGAGGTGGGGGCGGTCGGCGACAGCAGCATGACCACCAACGAGGTGATGGCGAAGGAATAGAGCGCGTACGACGCGGAGAACACCCAGTAGGACACCCATGCCAGCAGCGCCACCAGCACCGACACAACGGCCCCGAGCGGGTGGACGGCGACGATCAACAGGCCCGCGAGGACGACGCCCAACTCGGTGCCGAGCACCCTGGCGAGGCCGCGCTCGACCGTCGCGGCGTAGTCGGGCTTGAGGACGACAGCGACGGTCAGGGTCACCCAGTACCCCCGCTGGCCCGGGAGCAGATGGCTGGCCTCCTCCGCGATTGGGAGCATCACCGCGAGCCGGACCGCATGCCGAAAGGCCGGCGACGACGGTGTCGTGGCGGCCGTCACCAGCCCCAACGCGATCACGCGGGCACGTCGGGGCAACTCCAGGACGTACGTCGGCGCGGCGGTGTGCGGCAGCTGGAACCGGCGGACGCCGGCCAGTGCGGCGAGTATCCGGTCGACGGCCCGTAGCTGCCCGAGCAGGGCGGCCGCACGGGCCGCCGTGTAGCGGGTCCCGGTTCCTTCCGGACCGGACGGCGCGTGGCTGCGGGCCGCGCGCAGCGTGTCCACTGCCCGGGCGAGGGTGGAATCCTCCGGTGGCGGTGGCTCGAGCTCGACGAGCGACCGGGCGGACGCGAGCAGCCAGGGTCGGGCGGCACGTAGCACCTCATCGGCACCCGGCTCATTCGGGAAGGCGCTGAGGGAGTGCAGCTCGAGGCGGATCCGAGTTGCCTCGTCGGTCAACGCCCTGAGCAGGTCCACCTCGTCGCCCGATACTCGGCGGCCGACCAGGTCGGCGGCGTTCGCCGTCGCGGTGGCTGCCGCGATGCCGGGGCGGCGGGGGTCGGCCGCGATCTGGGCGAGTTCGTCGAAGGCGGCGGCCAGGGCGCGGCGCTCTGCGCTGAACCGGTGCGGTGACCGGATCAGCTCGGCGAGCACGAGCTGGAGCGCGCCGCCCGCCAGCACGAAGCCGGCGTGGGCTGCCGAGGTCTCGACGCTGCTCGGGAAGCGTCCGAACACCGCGAGCCCGACGATCGCCTGGGTGCCGACGACGCTGGCCTCCTGGCCGAGCGAGACGGCGACGCCGGCTCCGAACCCCCAGGCCGCGAGCGCGGCGAGGGTGAGCGGGAGATGGCCGGCGACGAGCCCTCCGATGAAGGTGCTCAGCGTCATCCCGATCGTGGTCGCCGTGATCAAGCCGGGGCGGCGCCGACCACCCCCGACCATGCCGGCCACACCAGCGGGCAAAGCACCGGCGGCGGCGATCGATCCGTAGACCGGTTGCTTGACGGCGATGCCGATGGCGAACGGGATCGCCACGCCGAGCGCCGCTCGGATTGCCGCCACCGGCTGCAGGCCGCTGCGGTTCACCGCCAGGGCTCGACCGATCGCGACCCGGACGCCGCCAGGCGCGTTCACGGATCGAGCAGCCGCGGGACCAGCTTGGTCTCTCGCACCTCGGCGCCGTCGCGTTCCACCCGGTACGCCGCCGGCCCCGGCCGGTCCGCGACGACCTCGTGCAGCTCGGTGCCGATGTAGTGCAGGCCTACTCCGTCGTCGGTGGCGTAACCGTCGGGGAGCGTGCCGTCACCGACCAGCCGCTGGAACAGCGGCCGGCGCTGCTCCTCGGAGTTGTAGTGCACGCCGTTGGAGTACGGCAGCAGCGCCAGCCCGTTCGTGACCGGTCGCAGGTCTGGGCCGAAGGAGTCCGTCGTACCGCCGACGTGCCAGCAGATCGAGCCGGCCGAGACCCCGGCGAGCACGATCCCGCGTTCCCAGGCCTCCCGCATGACGTCGTCGAGCCCGTGGGCCCGCCAGACGGCCAGCAGGTTGACGACCGAGCCGCCACCGACCCAGATCACGTCCTGGCTCAGCAGGTGGGCCGCGGGGTCGGGGACGTTCGGCATCGCGAACAGCTCGAGGCTGCTGAGGATGACGTCGTCGCTCCCGGCGAACGCCGACGCGACCCCGTGGGCGGTGGTCAGCGCATCACCGGTGGCCGTGGCGAGGTGACAGAGCCGGGGGCGGCGCTTGCCGGTCAGCCGCAGCGCGTGCTCGATGATCGGCCCCCGCCGCCAGGCGTAGGGCCCGGTCGGCCCGGGCAGGAAGCCGCCCGAGGTGGCCAGGATCTGTCGTGGCGGGGTCATGGTGGCCGATCGTACGGATGCGGCCTAGTGATCGAGCGTCCAGTTCGGCTGGCGGACAAACCAGCTGACGCCGTCCGATTCCTTTACAAACCGCGTCGTGGTGGTCATGCCGAGCACCTTCTCTGCCGATAGACCTTCTATGAGTGTGCCCACTTCGCGGCCACAGTCGATGGTGGCTGCCCCGGGTCTGGACGTGCTTGCCCTGCTGACCCGGATCGGGTGCCACGTCTACACCGGCGAGCTGCATCCGGACGGTAGCTACGAGGAGATCTTCACCGGTCCGGGTCTCGAGCTGTTGATCGGCGGCCACCCGGATCCCGACGAGAACCTGTCCACGCTGTGGAACGCCTACGTCCACCCCGACGACCTGGAGCGATACCGCGCGGAGGGCAACCTCGGTCAGCGCAGCTCGGTCGCCATGGAGTACCGGATGCGCGGCAAGGACGGCGTGGTGCGCTGGGTGCTGGACCAGATGTGGCTGCGCGAGGTGACGTCGGACGGTCGACGGCTGGTGGACGGTGTCGTCACCGACGTCAGCGAGCTGCACCGCAGGCGGCAGCAGGTCGACGAGGCCCGAGCCTGGTTGGACGCCTCCGTCAGCATGTCGCCGGCCGCGATCGTCGTGATGGACCGGGAGTGGCGGGTCCAGCTGTGGAATCCGGCCGCCGAGCGGATGTTCGGGCTGCGCGAGTCGGAGGTCCGCGGGACCGTCGCCCCGCACATTCCCGCCGAACGGCGCGAGGCGTTCGCCGAGCTCGTCGACCGGATGATCCTCGGCGGCGAGACGCTCGTCGAGCACGAGGAGACCCGGGTCGGCCGAGACGGCCAGATGCAGGAGGTGTCCGTCGCGTCGTCGGTGATGTTCGACGAAAACGGCGAGGTCACCGGCCTGATGGGCCTGATCACCGACATCTCCGCACGCAAGGAGTCCGAGCGTCGGCTCCGCCAGCTCGCACTGAGCGACCCGTTGACCGGGCTGGCCAACCGCAACCTCGTCAACCAGCGGATCGACGCTGCGGTCACCGCCCTCGACTCCGGCTCGCCGGGCGTCGCGGTGCTGCTGCTCGACCTCGACGGGTTCAAGTCCGTCAATGACAGCTTCGGTCACTCCGTCGGCGACGAGCTGCTGCTCGCAGTGGCCCGCCGGCTCCGCTCGTGCCTGCGCGACGGTGACATCGCTGCGCGGCTCGGCGGCGACGAGTTCGCGCTGTTGCTGGAACGGATCGACGGTGCCGAAACGGTGGCCGTCGGGCGGCGGGTCCTCGACGCGCTCTCGGCTCCGTTCTCGCTGCGCCGTGGCCAGGTCGTCGTGACCGCCAGTGTCGGCGTGGTCCATGCGGCCGAGCAGCTCTCGGGCCACGACCTGCTCCGCGACGCCGACGTCGCGATGTACAAGGCGAAGGCGGACGGCAAGAACCGGCTCGTCGTCTTCGAGCCGTCGATGCACGAGCGGGTCGTCACCCGACTTCGGCTGGAGAGCGAGCTGCGCACCGCCGTCGAGCGCGGCGAGTTCGAGCTGTACTACCAGCCGTACGTCGACCTCGAGAGCCGGATGATCGTGGGGCTCGAGGCGCTGATTCGCTGGCATCACCCGATCCGTGGTCTGCTGCTGCCGGCGGAGTTCGTCGAGGTCGCCGAGGACACCGGCCTGATCGTGCCGCTGGGTCAGTGGATCGTCACCGAGGCGTGTCGGCAGGCCGGCCTGTGGCGAGCCGCCGACCCCGACCGGCCGCTCACCATCTCGGTCAACCTCTCGCCACGGCAGCTCTACGACCCCGACTTCGTCGACGTCGCTGCCCGGGCGCTCGCCAGCTCCGGGCTGCCGGCCGGCGTGCTCACCATCGAGATCACCGAGAACCTGCTGCTCGGCGACGCGGTGCTTGCCGGCACCAGGCTGGCGCAACTTCGCGCACTCGGCATCCAGCTCGCCGTCGACGACTTCGGCACCGGCTACTCGTCATTGGCCTACCTGCGGCGCTACCCCGTCGACGTGCTGAAGATCGACCGCACCTTCGTGGACCCGCTCACGGATGGCCCGAGGCAGGCGGCGCTGGTCCGCTCGATCATCGATCTCGCCACCGCGCTGGACGTCGACACCGTGGCCGAGGGCGTGGAGCGGCCCGAGCAGGCAAGCGCACTGAGCACGCTCGGCTGCCATGTCGCGCAGGGCTTCTACTTCGCCCGGCCGCAGCCAGCGGCGGCGATCTCACGGTTGCTCCAGGTGGGCGACCTCGGGGTCCACGAGCCGCTCCCCGCGCGCCTGGACTCCGTCGACGCCCCCTAGCCGCCCACACCCACACGCCATGGTGCTGCAGGGTTAGCGGGGGTTGGCCCGGTCGAGGTAGTAGTGCCGGGCCAGGGACGTGATCCAGCCGCCGTCGCGCTGCACCGGTGTGAACATGAACAGCGAGATGGTGCGCTGTCCACCCTCCATGTCGCCATAGAGCAGCTCGAGGTACAGCCGTTGCCGCTGCTCGGCCGCGTTCCGGACAGTGGCGAACAGTGGCTCCGATGGGTCGCGCAACGCGCCCTGCCAGAAGCTGAAGTCGTTCGGCGGGACGTAGATGTCGCGGGTGAGCCGGCGGAACGCGCTCTGCGGTGACGGCTCGACGTTGTGCGTGTCGATCTCATCGCGGATCGCCCACCGATCGAGCACCCCCAGCCCGGAGCCGACGTTGCGCAGCGTCATCGCGAGGTAGATCGCGGTGTCGGTCACCTCGATGACGGCCCGACCTCCCTCCACGACGACGTGGTGGGTGTCGGAGAACCCCACCTTTTCCGACGGGTCGCCGAGCCGCGTCGGGAACAGCATGGGGCGCAGCCCGGCGAGCAGCGAGCGTTCCGCGATTCTGGCGGCCCGCTGACCGCTGCGGATCGAGGCGAACGTCGCGATGGCGAGCACCAGCGTGCCCCCAGCTGTGGCCAGCTCGGCTCCGGTCGCAAGATTCATGGCAGGTCAGGCCGCCTCGGCGCGCCAGGTCTCGAGCAACCGGAGCCAAATCTCACTGACCGTCGGGTACGACGGAACCGCGTGCCACAGCACGTCGAGCGGCACCTTGCCGACGACCGCGATTGTGGCCGCGTGCACCAGCTCAGCGACGTCGGGACCGACGAACGTCGCGCCGACGAGCGTCTCGTCGGAGGTGTCGACGACGAGCTGGGCCCGACCAACGAAGTCGTTGCGCAGCAAGGCAGCGCCGGCGACGCTGCCGATGTCGTAGCTCACGGTCCGGACTGGCGTACCGGCCGCTCTTGCGTGGGCTTCGGTCAGACCGACCGAGGCAACCTGTGGTGTGGAGAACGTGACCTGCGGGACCGCTCCGTGGTCGCTGCTCGCCCGGAACCGCCGGGCGTCGGTGGGCTCGCCCTTCGCGCGGGCGGCGATCACGTCACCGCAGACCCGCGCCTGGTACTTGCCCATGTGGGTGAGCAGGGCGCGCCCGGTGATGTCGCCAACCGCGTAGAGCCAGCCGCCGGGCACGTCGTCGACGAGCATCGTGTCGTCGGTCGACAGGTAGCCATCCCGCGCGAGGCCGATCGAGTCGAGGCCGAGGTCGCCGCTGTTGGGGGTGCGTCCGGCGGCGATCAGCACCTCGTCGGCGACGATCGCCTCCCCATCGGCGGTCACCGTCACCTCGCTGCCCCGCGGCTCGCCTTCGTCCGTCGTGCTGATCGGACCGCGGCGGACCTGCTCCGTCGTGACATTAAGGCGGACGTCGGCGCCGTCCTGGCGGAGCCGGTCCGCCAGCAGCTCACCCGCGAACGGCTCGTTGTGCTCCAGCAGCCGTTCCTCGCGGCACAGCACCGTCACCTGGGCACCCAGCCCGATCAGCCAGGTCGCGGCCTCGCAGGCCACGACACCACCGCCGATGACGACGATCCGTGCCGGGACGGTGTGCAGGTTGGTGACGTCGCGTGACGTCCACGGCTGCGCCTCGCGCAGGCCGTCGATCGGCGGGATCGCGGCGCTGGTGCCGGTCGCCACGACGACCGCGTGACGAGCGGTGAGCGTCCGGGTGGTGCCGTCGGGCGCGGTGACGTCGACCCGCTTCTCGCCGGCGAGCCGGCCGCGGCCACGGATCACGGTGATGTGCGCGCCCTCGGCCCACTCGACCTGCGACGAGTCGTCGTGGTGATGGGTGAACTTGTCCCGGTTATCGAGCACCGAGCCGATGTCGAGCCGATCGCCGACCGGTACGCCGGGAACGTGATGGGCGAGGTCAAGTGTCTCCACCGACCGCAGCAGCGCCTTGCTGGGCATGCACGCCCAGTACGAGCACTCGCCGCCGACCAGATCCACCTCGACGAGCGCGGCGCTGAGGCCGCCCTTGACCACGTAGTCCGCCGCGTTCTCGCCGGGCGGGCCGCCGCCGATCACGACGACGTCGAAGGTGTCAGAGGCCGCCGGCAGATCCGTCATGGTCATCTGGGTATCACTGCGCTCAGCGCAGCGACACGGTCGGCATGCTCAACGGCCCACCGGCGGGCAGTCCCAGCGTTGACGCGATCCCCGCCAGGTCGCCCCAGCCGCCGAGGTGCATCGACGCCGCGCGAGGGTCCTCGCTGGACGACGGTGGCGTGAGCCGGGCCAGCAACGGCACCCGTACGGCGGGTCGCATCGGTGCATCGGCGGCGAGCCCGGCTCGCTCCCGGGCGATGCGCAGCGCGTCGCGCAGCCCACCGAGGGAGTCGACCAGCCCGTTGCCCGCGGCGTCGGCACCGGTCCACACCCGCCCCTTGGCGATCTGATGCACGGCGTCGCGCTCCATGCTCCGGCCCGATGCGACCTTGCGAACGAAATCGTCGTACACCGCGTCGAGCCAGACCGACAGCCGCTCCCGCTCGTCGTCGCTGAACCCGATCCGGGCCGAGAACATCCGGGCGTGACGGCCGCGGGCAACCGCGTCCGTAGCGAACCCGAGGCGTTCGGTGAGCTGCGACACGACGGCCTTGCCGCCGAAGACGCCGATCGAACCGGTCAGCGTCGACGGCTGCGCCACGATGACGTCGGCGGGACAGGCGACGAAGTAGCCACCTGACCCGGCCATCGTCCCCATCGACACGACGACGGGCTTGCCGGCCTCGCGGGTGACCACCACTTCGCGCCAGATCGTGTCGGACGCGACGGCCGAGCCGCCGGGGGAGTCGACCCGGAAGACCACGGCCCGGACCCGGTCGTCCTCGCGCGCGGCGCGGAAGGCGGCGGCGACGGTGTCGCTTCCCATCACCGGGCCCTGGAACGGCATCCGCCGGCTCCGGCCGGTGACGATGGCGCCGTGACCCTCGATGAGAGCGACGGCACCTGCCCGGCGCTTCGTGACGGCGGTGACGACTCGCTTGGGGACGGGGCGCCGTGGCGTCCAGCGGTCGGCAAAACGCAGCGTGGCCTCGGCTCCGACTCGGCGCCGCAGATCGGCGTACGCCTCGTCGCGGTAGCCGATCCGGTCGATCAGGCCAGCCTCGAGTGCCTCGTCAGGGGAGATCGGGGCGTTGTCGACGCGTTCCGAGAGCGCCTCAGCGGTGATGCCGCGTGAGCTCGTGATCGCCGCCACCACGGTGTCCCAGACGGACTCGGCGAGCCGGTCCATGGACTCCCGGTGGGCCTCGGTGAAGCCGTCGTTCATGATCCGGTCGGCGGCGTTCTTGTACTCGTAGCGCTTGTCCAGCTGCGGCTCGATGCCGGCCTTGTCCAGCGCTCCGCGCAGGAAGGTCACCTCGGCCGCGACTCCGATCAGGCCGAGCTCACCCGACGGCTGCAGCCAGATCTCCGAGAACCCGGTGGCGAGCAGGTACGGAACCACGCCGTTGGCGGACTCGCCGAACGTCTCGGCGTAGGCGACCGCAGGCTTCCCGCTGGCGGCGAAGACCGTGACCGCGTCCCGCAGTTCCTGTGCGATCGCGATCGGCATGGCGATGTCGCCGACCCGGGCGATCAGGCCGACGACCCGCGGGTCGGCCCCGGCCTCGTGCAACGCCCGCAGCGTCGCCTTCAGCCTTGGCCGGCCCCGGCTACGCAGCTTGCCCACCGGGTCTTCGGGTTCGGTCTCGACGAGGGCGCGGGTGAGGTCCAGCTCGAGCAGCAGCGGCGGCGCTCGGTGTGGCAGATGCGGCATGATCATGAGCCTAAGAGGCGGGACCGACTCCCGCATGTGACCAGTCGCGGAACCGGGCGACGGCCTCGTCGAGGACGTCGTCCCGCTTGCAGAAGGCGAACCGGACGTACGGCCGTCCGACGTCCGCGTGGTCGCAGAACACCGAAACCGGGATCCCGACCACGCCCACTTCGTGCGGCAGCCGGCGGGCCAGCCGCTCGCCGTCGTCGAGGCCGAGCGCGCGACCGTCGGCGAGCACGAAATACGTGCCCTGCGAGCGATGCACCTCGAACCCGGCGCTCTGCAGGCCTGCGGTCAACCGATCGCGGCGCGATTGCAGCGAGCGGCACGACTCCGCTACCCAGGCGCTCTCGCCGTCGAGCGCGTCGGCGACCGCGACCTGCAGCGGGCCGCTGTGGGTGAAGGTGAGGAACTGCTTCACCGTCGACACCGCGCGGACCAGGGGCGCCGGAGCGCAGACCCAGCCGATCTTCCAGCCGGTGACGCTGAACGTCTTGCCCGCGCTGGAGATCGACACCGTCCGTTCCCGCATCCCCGGCAACGTGGCCAGCGGGATGTGGCGGGCGCCGTCGAAAGTGAGGTACTCGTAGACCTCGTCCGTGACGGCGATCAGATCGCGGTCGCGGCAGAGCTCGGCCACCGCCTCGAGCTCGGCGAGCGTCAGCACCGTGCCGGTCGGATTGTGTGGGGAGTTGATGAGGATCAGCCGGGTGCGCGGCGACACGGCGGCGCGGAGCGCTTCCGGGTCCAGCGCGAAGTGGCCCCCGCCTGGCTCGGCGCGAAGCGGCACGGCCACGCGCACCGCGCCGGCCAGGGCGATCGCGGCCGCGTACACGTCGTAGTAGGGCTCCAGGACGATGACCTCGTCGCCGCGCTCACAGAACGCGAGGATGGTGGCGCTCACGGCCTCGGTGGCGCCGACCGTGACCAGGACCTCGCTGTCCGGGTCGTAGTCCAGCCCGTAGTCGCGGGCTCGTTGCCGTGCCACGGCCTGCCGCAGCGCCGGGAGGCCGGGCCCGGGCGGGTACTGGTTCAGCCCCTCGGTCATCGCGGCGGCGGCGCGCGCCAGCATGGCCGGCGGCCCGTCGGTGTCGGGGAATCCCTGTCCGAGGTTGACGGCGCCGGTGCTGAGCGCCAGAGCGGTCATCTCGGCGAAAATCGTCGTACCGAATCCGCGCATCCGCTCGACCAGCGGGGACGTCATGCCCGGCAGCGTAGTTGGATGAGGACATGCGCATCGCAGTGGCTCAACTCCGGTCCGGCGACGACAAAGCCGCCAACCTGGACAAGATCCGGGAAGCGGTAGCGGATGCGGCTCGGCTGGGCGCCGAGCTGGTGATCTGCCCCGAAGCCGCGATGCACGACTTTGGACCGCCCGATCTGCCGCTGGCGCCGGTGGCCGAGCCGCTGGATGGACCGTTCGTGACGGCGCTGTCTGGCTTGGCCCGCCAGCACCAGGTGAGCGTGGTCGCGGGGATGTTCGAGCCGGTTGAGGGGGACGGGTCCCGGGCCTACAACACGGTCGTTGCTCTCGGCCCGGCCGGCGACCTGGTCGGGCGCTATCGCAAACAGCATCTCTACGACGCGCTCGGCTGGCTGGAGTCCGACCGGCTGGTCGCGGGCGACGTCAACGAGCTGCTGCTGGTGCCGTTGGGCGACCTGCAGGTCGGCGTCATGACCTGTTACGACCTGCGTTTCCCCGAGCTGAGTCGTGCCCTGATCGACGCCGGCGCGACGGTGCTGGCGGTGCCCTCTGCTTGGGTCAACGGGCCTGCCAAGGAGACCCAGTGGACGGCGCTCGCCACCGCTCGGGCGATTGAGAACGTCTGCTATGTCGCCGCGGCCGGCCAGCCGCCACCGACGTACTCGGGATGCTCGCGGATCGTCGACCCGATGGGTGCGCCGCTCGCGTCGCTGGCGGAGATCGAGGGCGTCGTGGCCGCAGAGGTCACGGCGGCCCGGGTCGAGCACTGTCGGTCCAGGATGCCCTCGCTGGCCAACCGCCGATGGACGGTCACGCCGCGAGTCGACGACCGGCCGCCCGAAGATGCCGGACCCTGGGTGTTGTAGCGCTGGGTCCGGTAGCGATCAGGCGTTCTTGCGGTTGCGCCACCAGATGTCGGCGTTGAGCAACGCGGCGTAGGTCGTCCAGGCGAAGTACGGCAGCAGCAACCCGGCCGCCAGCTTGTGGCGCTTGCCGAACTCCCGGATCGTGACCGCGATCGCGATCCACAGGGCACAGACATCGAGCAAGGCAAGGGCAGGACGACGTACGCCGAAGAACAGCAGCGTCCAGGCCAGGTTCAGGCCGAGCTGCACGCTGTAGGAGGTGAGCGCCGGTACGTCGACCGCGTCGTGGTCGTCGCCCGAGCGCCACACCAGCCAGGCGGCGACGGCCTGCTCCGCGTACAGGATCGACCAGATCGGGCCGAAGGCCAGGTCCGGAGCGGTCCAGCGCGGCCGGGCCAATGAGCGATACCACCCGAGCCGGCGCCAGGTGACGAGGCCGCCGGTTGCCGCTACGGCTCCAACGGTCGCGAGTGAGCTCGCGAAGGTGCCGGCGCGGACCGCGGTGCTCGATGGCATGCCGCGAGTCTGCCACCCGGCGCGGCTCGCGGGACATGGCTTCGGCACAATGTGGGTAACGCCTACTGACGAGTAGCCAACCATCCGATCAACCATGAGCACTGGAGTGCAGCGTGTCTGAGATCACCTTCGACGGCCGGGTCGCCATCGTCACCGGTGCAGGCGGCGGGCTGGGTCGTACCTACGCCCTCGAGCTGGCGCGCCGCGGTGCGCAGGTCGTCGTGAACGACCTCGGTGGGTCCGTGAACGGTGAAGGCGGCGACGACGCGGCGGCGCAGAAGGTCGTGGACGAGATCAAGGCCGCAGGCGGCGAGGCAACGCCCAACTACGACTCGGTCTCCTCGCCGGAAGGCGGCGAGAGCATCGTCAAGACGGCGGTCGACACCTACGGCAAGGTCGACGTCGTCATCAACAACGCCGGCATCCTGCGTGACAAGTCGTTCGCCAAGATGAGCTGGGAAGACCTCGACCTGGTTATCGACGTACACCTCAGGGGTGCGTTCTACGTGTCGCAGCCGGCGTTCAAGGTGATGAAGGAGAACGGCTACGGCCGCTTCGTCTTCACCTCGTCGAACTCCGGTGTCTTCGGCAACTTCGGCCAGGCCAACTACGGCGCGGCGAAGATGGGCCTCGTCGGTCTGTCCAACGTGCTCGCCATCGAAGGTGCCAAGGCCGGCATCCTGTCGAACGTGGTGTGTCCGGTCGCCGGGACCCGGATGACGGAGGAGCTGCTCGGTGACTTCGCCAAACTGCTCAAGCCGGAGACCGTGACGCCACTGGTCACGTTCCTCGCGTCTGAGGCATGCACCTTTACCCACGAGACGTTCTCGGCCGCCGGCGGCCGTTACGCGCGCGTATTCGTCGGGCTCGCTCCCGGTTGGTACGGCGGCAAGGACACGATCGCGACCGCCGAGGATGTCCTCGACAACATCGATCAGATCGAGAACCAAGAGGGCTACATCGTTCCGACCCAGTCCGGCGATGAGCTGGGCCAACTGTTCGAACTTCTCTCGAAGTAACGCGCTGATCGCGTTGAGTGCAACGTTGATGGCGTAGAACCGGCTTCACTGCAACGAGAAGTGCGCTGCCGATGTGCGATGGCCGTTTAGCGACGTTAGAGCCGCCTTAAACGGCCATCGCGGCATCGGCCGACCCTGGGCCAAAGATCATCGCCGGATAACCGGGCTAGAGTCCGGGCATCCGGCGCTCGCAAAATCGCGAGATCAGATCGTACTGCTGCGGGCACCTGCTTCTAGTTGATCTCTGACCCAGAGGACGCAGGCGCGGTGCGTCGGGAAGTCCACGAGCGGGTCGTACATGCTCGCCATGTCGTCCATCAGCCATCGGCAGCGTTCCTCGTCAGCGCCTTTTGCCAAGAAATCGCGCAGCTCAACGAGGGCGGTGGCGCGGCCTCCGGCATTCCAGTCGAGGCCGATCACGTGAGTGAAGGCCTCCCGACCTCGGAGTCGGCCGGGTGGGTCGTTCATGCCTGAGAAGGCCGCCGCGAGGACCGGCCACAGCTCAACTGGATACGTCATCGGCTCGGCTCCGGGAAGCTCGTGACCAGCACAACATCGCCGTCGACCTGCTTGAGGATGACGACAACCCTCCTGGTCAGCTTGATGCGCCCTCGCCTGGTCATGGTGTATCCCACGTCATCGTTGCTCAGGTAATCAAGCCGAAGGTGGTGGAGATCGTTGCTGGCCAACCACTTTCTGATCATTGCGCTGTTCTCTCTAAGCGCCTGACCGACGGCTCGCTGAGCTAACTGCTCATCCCAGTACGTCGATGCCCGGGGGAGCCGTTCCCGCCGGATCCGTGTCATCAGCTGCCGGGTCGTTAGGCCGACGTGCCGGCTCATCGTGTGGCCGGGACCCTCGTGCAGTGCAAGGTCGACGTCACCGCGGACCACCTCGTCGAGCGGCTGCCGAAGCAGCGCCATCTCGCGGGCGATCTCGGGATCGAGGATCCGCCCGGGCTGGCGCAGTGCCGCGATCAACGCAAGTCGGTGATAGTCGGTCTTCGGCCGGAAGACCAGGCCGTGTTCCTGCAGTAGGTCGTGGGCGGTGACGCCGCTGCTGGTGAGCAGCATCGCCTCGATCATGTCGATGCTGTCGACCCGACCCTCGACAATCCGGTCGTCGAGCCCGGCGATCCCGGCCCACAGGGTTCCCTGCGCCAGACCGTCGGCGGCATGTTGCACACCGGGCGACGCACCGGTGTACCAGTCGGTCGTGGCGACCCGCGCTCCAACACCGTCAGCCGCCGCCGAGCCGGTGAAGCTCAGTCCGCTCGCCACACCGATCGCGCGCCAGTCCAGCCTGCCGGCCGTGGCTTCGTCGTAGCCAGCGACGGACCCGGCTGACCACTCGACCTGCAACAGATGCGGGACGACGAAGGCCGCCAGTGGTCGCAGCCACGAGACGCTGCCCATCGCCTCCGCGAGCCCCTCACCGACGGCGAGGTCGGCCGTGACCGCGTCCCCCGCCGCCTCGGTCGCACCGGCGACGGCAGCCGTCGCTGCGCCCGCTTCCACGACGGCGGCGGCGCCGACGGTCACCGTGATCGCGACCGCGGACACGACCACGACCGCACCGATCGCGACCAGCTTGTGCAACGAGAACCCGTGATGGTCATGGGCCTTCGCCAAGGACGCGGCGTACCGGGACATGTCGTCGCTGGCGGCCCGCAACGCACGGGACAGCGCGGCCGAATCGTGGCGAACCTTCTCGACCGGTGCCATCGACCCGGCGCTTCCGGCTCCGGTCCACGTTGCCGTCAACGCGGCCATGATCGCGCCGACCTGAGCACTCGCCGCGTCGACCGAGTCGGCAAGATCGGCGTACCCCGCGGCGAGTCGTCGGGCGGCTGCCGCATCGCCTGCGATCTTCGGGATCGTGAAGTGAGCGGGTGCCACCGGCGCGCCGACGAGAGGAGGGGCGACGCTCATCGCGGTACGGCGGTCGCGTCAAGCCGTTCGTAGACCTGGGCGAGCACCCGCAACGCCGCCGCGAGATGTCGGATGTCGTCGGCCACCACCTCGGTCGCCTGGGCCGACGCCTGTGAGGCGCCCTCCGCCGTAGCAGCGGCGTGGGGACCGAGATCGGGAATCACGCCGACCGACACCGAGACGAAGTCGGCGCGGGCCGACTCGAGGCGATGGGCGCACCCGTCGACCGCGACAGCGGCCGCGTGTAGGTCGTCCGGGGAGACGGTCAGCTCCATGGCGGCAGTCTGGCTCGGCTGGAGGCTCCCGTGCTGGCGTCATCCACAGGCGGGTGACGGGGGGTCAGGGCAGGTAGCTGCGCACCGTCTCGAGCGTGTCCGCCTCGGCTGCCGACTTGTCGTCGCGGTAACGCACGATCCGCGCGAACCGCAGCGCCACCCCGCCCGGGTACCTCGTCGACGCCTGCACACCGTCGATCGCCACCTCGACGACCAGCCGTGGCTCGACGAAGACCTGCCAGTCGTTACGCGATACCTCGATCTGTTGCAGCTGCTCGGTCTGCCAGCGCAGCAACTCGTCGGTCATCCCCTTGAAGGTCTTGCCGAGCATGACGAAGCCGCCGGTCTCAGGATCGCGGGCGCCGAGGTGCAGGTTGGACAGCCAGCCCCGCCGGCGGCCGCTGCCCCACTCTGCGGCTAGCACGACGAGATCGAGCGTGTGCACCGGCTTGACCTTCAGCCAACCAGCGCCCCGGCGGCCGGCGTCGTAGGCCGCCTCCAACGACTTCACGACCACGCCCTCATGGCCTCGCGCCAGCGTATCGGCGAGCACGCCGGATGCCGCATCGACGGATGCGGTGATGACCCTCGGCACCAACAGCTCCTCCGGTACGACGGACATGAGCCGCTCGTAGCGCTCGGCGAGTGGCAGGTCGAGGATGTCCTCGCCGTCGAGATGCAGGGCGTCGAAAATGAACCAGGACAACGGAACCGGCGAGCCGGTTGATCTGGTAGCGGTCCGGGAACCGGTCTCCTGAAACGGCCGCGGCCGACCGTCGTCCCGCAACGCGATCGCCTCGCCGTCGAGCACCGCCGTCGTCACGGGGAGCCGGCGCGCGGCCTCGACCAGCTCGGGCACCCGGCGGGTGATGTCGTCGAGCGACCGGGTGAAGACCGCGACATCGTCGCCGTCGCGGTGCACCTGCACGCGGATGCCGTCCAGCTTCCAGTCGACGGCGACGGGAACACCGCCGAGCGCTTCCAGAGCGGCCGGCACGGACGCCGCAGTGGACGCCAGCATGGGCTGCACCGGCCGCCCGACCTGCAGCCGGAACTCGGCCAGGGCCGCCTCGCCACCCGTGAGGGCAGCAGCGGCGACCGGGGCAACGGCGCCGCGCAGCATGACGGCCCGCCGTACCGCGGGAAGCGGCACGCCGGCCGCCCGCGCCACCGCGTCGACCATGACTCCCTCGAGCGCCCCTTGCCGCAGCTCACCGGACACCAGTGCCCGCAGGAAGCCCTGCTCCTCGACGGTGGCGGCGCCGAACAGCTCGGCGACGATCCGCTGCCGTTCACCGGCCGACCCGGCTCCGGCCGCACTGGCCGCGCGCTCGAGCAGCCGGTCGACCGCCGCAACGGTCAGCGTCGACCCGGCTGCTGGCGCGGGCAGGTCACGGAGCGACGCCCACCCGATCCCGGTACGTCGTTGCCGCAGCTCGCCGGAGAGCCACGGCACCACGACGGCGACCTCGTCGGCCCCGGCGTCCCGCAACGCCGCGGCGATGAGCTCGACCTTCGCGAGCCGCCGGGTAGTCGACGACACGGCGCGCGACACGGTGACGACCTCCAGCAGCAGCACTCCTGCATCTTGCCTTCGGGCAGGATGGTGCCGTGATCGTGGTGCGGATCTTCGGCGTGCTGGTTGGTCTCTCTCTGATCGTCGCGACGTCGTCGAGCGTGCTGCGCCAGCTGGTCATCCCCAGAGCCCGGCTCGGCCCGATCGGCCGGACCGTCGACCGGATCGTCGACATGGGCTTCCGGATCGCCACGATGCGGGTAAAGGCCTACCCCGACCGTGACAACATCCTCGCCGCGCAGGCGGCCGGCTTCCTGGTGGTCCAGCTGGCGGTGTGGCTGGCGTCGTACCTGATCGGATTCGCGCTGCTGATCTGGCCGGCTACCCACAACATCGGCGTCGCGTTCCGGGAAGCCGGCTCGTCGATGTTCACGTTGGGATTCGTCGCGCCGGTGGGCAACCAGACCACAGCGCTCGACGTCGCCGCGGCCGCCTTCGGGCTCACCGTCGTCGCGGCACAGATCGGCTACCTGCCGACGCTGTACTCCGCGTTCAACCGGCGGGAGACCGAAGTCACGCTGCTCGGGTCGCGTGCGGGCGCGCCACCATGGGGGCCGGAGCTGTTGGCCCGGACCAAATACGGCATCGCCGGCGACCGGGACGACCTGCCCGCGTTCTACTCCGCGTGGGAACGCTGGTCGGCGGACCTCGCCGAGAGCCACTCCAACTACCCCGTGCTGATGCGCTTCCGGTCGCCACAGCCGTACACCTCATGGCTGGTCGGACTGTTGGCCGTGATGGACTCCGCCGCTCTCCTGCTGTCACTCAGCCCGAGCCGAGACCGGCTGGAGCCCCGGTTGTGCCTGCGCATGGGTTTCGTCGCGTTGCAGCAGATGGGCAGCGCGGTGGGGATCGTGGTGGAGACCGACCCCGACCCGGACGGCGACCTGCAGCTGACCTACGAAGAGTTCCAAGCCGGCGTCCAGCGGCTGCTCGACGTCGGGTTCGAGACCGAGCGCAGCGCCGAAGAAGCGTGGCCGCACTTTCGTGGGTGGCGGGTCAACTACGAAGCGGTCGCCTACGCGCTGGCCTACCGGCACGACGCCGTACCCGGCTTGTGGTCTGGGCCTCGTCGGTTCCCCGCGGAGCCAATGCCGCCGAAGCGCCCGGCCAACCGCCAGCCGGGTGGTCAGGTTGCGTCGATGTACAAGCCCAAGACCAAATAAGCCGCCGCAGAGGTACGACAGCTCAACGCGTCGTGGCGACCGCCGACCTCGCGAGCGGCCGACCGTCAGCCCCGAGCGCCTGCACCGCGACGACCCGCACCCCTCGGGGGATGGGCAGCGTGGCCTGGAAACCGTGACGGGCCACCACCGTCGACGTGGCGACGAGCTGGGCAGTCGACGAACCCACCAGCAGTCGCCACCGCATCGTTCTGGTGTCACCGTTCCAGCTCACGTGGGCTCGCATCCCGTGTCGGGTCCGCGTGACGGCGATCACCGGAACGGTCGCAGGCGAGCCGACCCACCGGCTGCGATAGGCGCGATAGCTGGAGACGCCTCGTGGCAGCGTCGCCTCGAAGACCACCCGGCCGGCGGGGTCGAACTCGGTGATGTGCGACTCCGCGCCGAAGCCGACGAGCAGGTCTCCGTTCGGCAGCGCCTGGACGTTGCCCTGGCTGTCCGACACGACCGGCTCGGGCCGGTGCGTTAACGACCGGGCGACGGTCACCGTGTCGCTCTTCGGGTGCAGCGTCAGCTCCAGGGCCCGTGACTGCGCCTCACGGCGCGGCGGCCCGCCGCCGTCGTCGAACAACGTGATGTGCCAGCGCCCGAGGAACCGCGCGTCGTGCTGGTAGTAGAAGCGCGCCCGCCGCGACATCAAGAACGTGCTGTCCCGACCGCCGAGCGTCCAGCGCAGGTTCCCGGTCCGCAGGTCGACGTCGTAGAGCGCGAAGGTGTGCCGCGACGACAGCAGCAGCCCGTCGTCGGGTGCTGGCGTGACGCTGTTGAGATGGATGAAGTCCCAGGCCGTCGTGGCGTTCTTGACGACGCCGGCGGTCGATGCGCTCAGCGGCACGTGGTCGAGCGATCCCCACTCAAACATCACGAGACCGGTCTTGACGTCGATCTCCTGGATCAGGTCGTCGATGACGATCCCGTGGACGGGACCGCCTAAAGCGCTGAGGTTCCAGCGGATCGGGGCGGCCACCGTGATCAAGGCGGTCCCGGCCGAAGTGAGCTCGAAGTCGTGCAGGTCGGCCGACCAGCCGTTGCCGGCGCGCACCGTCGCGATTCGCCGGTACGACGAATCCACGATCACGTCCACGCCGTCGCCGTACCCGTGGGGAGTGTTCTGGTGACCCTGCCACCACGTCAGCACCCGCTGCCCGTCGTATTGCTGGACGTGGACGTCCTCGACGTCGAGCGTTCCCTCCGGGTGGTACCAGACCAGCTTCCCGTTCCCGTCCACGATGGTGACGGCGTGCGGGAGGCCGCCGCCCTTCGTGCCCAGGAAGATGTCGCCGGCTGCTGCCGAGCGCCGGTGGGTCTCGACCGTGACGACGGGCGCGTGGATCGATCGGGCCGAGACGTTGTGCGTCACGGTTGCCGGGGGAGTCGGTGGCACCACCGGCTTCGGCGTCACGGGGGGAGTGGTCTCGGTCGCCGGGGTCGCGATGGTGAAGGCGAACATCCCGTCATGGCCGCCGCGGATCGCGAGACCGGTGCTCACCGTGACGCGCTCCGCCGGGACGAATGGCCGAGCCGGCAGGAAGCTCGCGCCCGTGCCGGTGGAGTAGCCCTCGACGCGGCCGTCGTGATGACCCGAGACGCTGCCGGTCACCGTGAGCCCGGCCAGCTCAGTGCCGGTAGCGCCGTCGAAGCTGATCTGCGTCCCCGGCGACGCGGTCGCCGACCCGGGCTCAGGGAACGCGCTCACCGATCCCGATCCGAGCCCGATCGGGGCCAGCGGAGCAGGTGCTGACGCAGGGATCGACGCCGGCCGGGCGCCACATGCGACGACTGCCAGCGGCACGACCACCAGGAGGATCGCCGCGCGGGCAACGCGGCCGACCCATCCCCTCACGGCTACACCTCAGCACGCCCGGCTGGAAACCGTCAGCGAGCGGTACGCCGGCTCGGCTTCGCCTCGTAGTCCTTGAGTGTCGCCTCAGCCTCCTGCAGCTGCGCCCGCAGCGCCTCGGCCCGTTGCTCCACCACGGCGCGGCAGGACTCGACGGTCTCGACGAGCGCGTCCCGGATCGCCTCATCGTCAACGTGCTCCGCAAAGGCCGACACGGCGCCGGGACGTAGCGGCCCCGCCTTGGACAGGCGGCGGGCGCCGCGCTGCGCCTCGACCGTCCACTCATCGCTGCGGAAGCGAAGCGTGACGGTGAGCGGAGCAGCCGAGCGACGTGCCGAGGTGGACGAGCGGCGGCTGCGGGACGCCGCGGCAGCCGGACGCCGCGCCGCGGCTGCGGGTGCGGCTGCGGGTGCGGGTGCGGCTGCGGGCTTGGCAGCCGAGGTCTTGGTTGTCGTCGCTCGTGGCGACGCCTTCCTTGCCGGGGCTGGTGCCGAGGCAGGCGGGTCGGCGGCGGGCGGTGCTACTGCTGCCGCCTTCCCCCGGACTGACAGTGCTAGCTCCGACGGCGCAAACGGCACCTCGTCGCGGCCGAGGCGGACCACGACGTATTCGTTGTCCTTCGGGTCGCCCAGGCGCACGACGTTGCCGCGCGTCCCGGCGGCTACCGACGCGGACGGGGTTCGCACGACGACGCGTGGCTTCTCACCGGCGGCGACACGAGAGCGCAGCGCGGCGACATCGGCCTCGGTGAGCGTGGGCGGGCCAGGGATGGTTCGGCGGCTCGGCAGGATGCCTCCTCGATCGTGCGGACGTCGCGATGGTAGGCGTTACGGTGACGTCGAGGAGGCGCGCATGGCGTTCTACCGGCAGCTGGGAGATGTCCCGCCGAAGCGACACACCCAGCACCGTCGTCCCGACGGTGGGCTCTACGCCGAGGAGCTGATGGGCGAAGAGGGGTTCTCGTCGGACTCGTCGCTGCTCTACCACCGCGGGATCCCGTCCGCCATCGTTGATGCCAGGACCTGGGACCTCACCGGGCAGACGACGACGCCCAACCAACCGCTCAAGCCCCGCCATCTCCGGCTTCACGCGCTGGTCGGCGACAACGAGTGGAAGGCACTCGACCCCGTCAACGGGCGCCGCCTGGTGCTGGGCAATGCCGACGTACGGATCTCGTACTCGGTCGCCGGCGAGACGTCCCCGTACTACCGGAACGCACTCGGCGACGAGTGCGTGTACGTCGAAGCCGGGAACGCGGTGGTCGAGACGGTGTTCGGGTCGTTGGCGGTCGGTCAGGGCGACTACGTGATCGTGCCGCGCGCGACGACCCACCGCTGGGTCCTCGACGGCAGCGCGCCGCTGCGTAGCTATGCCATCGAGGCCAACAGCCACATCACACCGCCACGGCGCTACCTGTCGAAGTTCGGGCAGCTGCTCGAGCACTCGCCGTACTGCGAGCGGGACCTGCGCGGGCCGACCGAGCCGATGCTCGTCGAGGGCGACGACGTCGAGGTGTGGGTGAAGCACCGCGCCCCGGGTGGCAACGGTGTCGGCGGCACGATCCACGTCCACGCGACGCACCCGTTCGACGTCGTCGGCTGGGACGGCTGCCTTTATCCCTACGTTTTCAACGTTTCCGACTACGAGCCGATCACCGGGCGGGTGCATCAGCCGCCGCCGGCGCACCAGGTCTTCGAAGGCGGCAACTTCGTGATCTGCAACTTCGTGCCGCGCAAGGTCGACTACCACCCGCTGGCGATCCCCGTGCCCTACTACCACTCCAACGTCGACAGCGACGAGGTGATGTTCTACTGCGGCGGCGACTACGAGGCCCGCAAGGGATCCGGGATCGAGCAGGGGTCGATCTCGCTGCATCCCGGCGGTTACGCCCACGGCCCGCAGCCAGGAGCGGTGGAACGCAGCCTCGGTGCGGAGTTCTTCGACGAGCTCGCCGTCATGGTGGACACGTTCCGGCCGCTCGAGCTCGGGGCGGCGGGACTCGAGTGCGAGGACGAGAGCTACGCCTGGTCGTGGGCCGGTCGGCGCCTGACGTGAGCGAGTGCTATCCGTACGGCGTGGCAGTGGGGCGCGGCGGAGACGGGCCGCCGAGGGTCGTGGTCCGGGTCGGGGATCAGGCGCTCGACGTCGGGCCGGTCGCCACGGAGATGTCGCATCCGCTGGCAGCCGAGCTGAGCGCGCCGACACTCGACCCGCTACTCGCCGCCGGCCCGGACGCGTGGCGCGACGTCCGGCGCTCGGTTCTCGACTGGATCGCCGACGAGCCGCCGCTCACCTGGCTGGACGACCTGGACCTGCTGCTGCCGTTCACCGTCGCGGACTACGTCGACTTCTACACCAGCGAGAACCACGCGGTGAACGTCGCCGGGATCCTGCGACCCGGCAGGCCGGGACTCCAGCCGAACTGGCGGCATCAGCCGATCGGCTATCACGGTCGCGCCGGCACCGTGGTGGTGAGCGGCACGCCGGTGGTCCGGCCGTCCGGCCACGTCGCCGGGCCCGGGGACGACGACCGACCGTCCTACCAACCGACGGCGGCGCTCGACGTCGAGGTTGAGGTCGGGTACGTCGTCGGCACTGGCTCGACCCTTGGGAAGCCGGTGCCGGTGAGTGGGTTCGAGGACCACGTCTTCGGCCTGCTGCTGCTCAACGACTGGTCGGCGCGCGACATCCAGATGTGGGAGACGGTGCCGCTCGGCCCGTTCCTCGGCAAGTCGTTCCAGACCTCGGTCTCGCCGTGGGTGGTCCCGCTCGATGCGCTGGCGGCGGCCCGGGTGCCGGTCCCGGCTGCGGGCAGCGATTTATCGCCGTACTTGGTCGAGACCGAGCCTTGGGGCCTGGACCTCGACCTGGAGCTGAGCATCAATGGGGAGGTGGTCTCGCGGCCGCCGTACCGGACGATGCACTTCTCGCCGGCGCAGATGATGGCTCACCTCACCGCGAACGGCGCGACGCTGCGCACCGGAGACCTCTTCGCCTCGGGCACCGTCAGTGGGCCGGACCGCGACCAGGTGGGATCGCTGCTCGAGCGATGGCGCAATCAGCGTTACCTGGCCGACGGTGACGAGGTGGTGATCACAGCGACCGCGCCGGCCACGGACGGATCGCGGCTCGACCTCGGATCGGTGTCGGGTCGCGTCGTCACTCAGCGGTAGCGGGCGATCCGCGAGACCGCGGCGTCGAGATGGGTCTCCGCGGTCGCCGTGGAGTGGACCTTGCTCAGCAGGAACGAGAACGTCACGAGTCGACCCGATCGGGTGTGGGTCCAGCCGGACAGCGCGACGTCGTGATCGAGCGTGCCGGTCTTCGCGTGGACCCGGCTGGCGACGTGCGCTCCGCAGAGCCGAAACTCCAGCGTCCCGGTGCGGCAGGACGTCGGCACCGACGTGTAGATCTCGTGGAACTGATTCGAACCGTGGATGGCATGGAGCCATCTCGTGATGTCGCGAGGTGACTCAGCGTCCAGGTAGGACAGGCCGGAGCCGTCCTCGATCCGTCCCAGCTTGACGTGCAGGTGCTTGGCCTCCGCCCGGATCGCCGCGATCCCGCTGGTCCGGGTGCCCTCGCCGGAGGCCTGGTAGCCGGCCTCCCGAAGCATCATCTCGGCGTTGTAGTTGTCCGAGACGGTGAGCGTCTCGCGAACGATCTGGCTGAGCGCGCCGGATCGGTGGACCCGCAACAGTGTCGCGTCGGCCGGCAGCCGGCCTGCCTTGTCGCTGCCGGAAATCGCGATGTGCGCGCTGTGCAGCTCCTTGCGCAAGATCTTCGCATTGGCGAGGGTCGGATCCGCGAGGTACGACGAGGAGTGCCCGTGGGCGTCGCTGTCGACGGAGAACGCGTCGATCGGACCGCTCTCGTCCGGCAGGAAGCCGTGCTTCCAGCCCGGCGCGGTGGTCCAGTGGTTGTAGCGCGAGTCGTCGATCACCAGGTTCCCGGTGACCTTGTGCAGACCGGCCTGGTGCAGGTCCTTGCCGAGTAGGCCGAGCTCGCTGCTGGTCAGCGTGGGGTCGCCGCCACCCACCACGATCAGGTCACCGTCCTCGACCCCGTCGGACACCGGCGCCGTCACGTAGAAGGTGGTGCGGTACTCAAAGCTGGGGCCGATTTGCGCGAGCAGGGTCTCGGTCGTGATCAGCTTCTCGTTGCTGGCGGGACGGGACGTCAGGTTCGAGTGTCGAGTCAGCGTCGGACCGCCGGCGATCTGGACGTTGTAGTGCACGTCGCGGGCTGTGCTGCCCCGAAACGACGCGCTGACCTGATGCCGCAGCTGCGACCTCGGTGATGCCGATGCCGGAGCTGCGACGGCGACGGAGACGCCGATCGCGGCGAGCCCGATGACGACTGCTGCCCGGACCGGACGGTGTGACACGGTGCGCATCACAGGCACTGTAGGGGGACTTCCTGGCAGAAACCGGCAGCCGACGCCGTCCAACCGGGTGAAATCAGTTGGCTGAGCCGGGGGACAATGGCGGCGTGGACCAGGTGGGCGTGGGGCCGCACCCCCGGCCCTGGCCCGACGATCCGCGGCTGGACCCGGCTCTGCTGGCCGAGGGCGACCGGCGCAACGTCGTCGACCGGTACCGCTACTGGAGCCACGAGGCGATAGTCGCCGACCTGGCCGCCCACCGTCGGCCGTTCCACGTCGCGATCGAGAACTGGCAGCACGACTTCAACATCGGCACGGTGGTCCGCAACGCCAACGCGTTCCTCGCTGAGGCGGTGCACATCGTCGGCAATCGGCGCTGGAATCGTCGAGGCGCCATGGTCACCGACCGCTACGTCGACGTACGGCATCATCCCGACATCGACGACCTGGCCTTGTGGGCGGCTGCCGAAGACCTCCCACTCGTCGGGATCGACCTGCTACCCGGGTCGGCGAGCATCCTCGATGCCGATCTCCCGCTGCGTTGCGTGCTGGTCTTCGGGCAGGAGGGCCCCGGCCTGAGCCAGGCCGCGCGGGCGGCGGTTAAGCAGGTGCTGCACGTTCCGCAGCTCGGCTCGACCCGGTCGATCAACGCCGGGGTCGCCAGCGGGATTGCAATGTTCGAGTGGCATCGCCGCCACGGGACTGGTCACCGGCAGGCGAGCGGGTGAGGTCGCGCGGCTACGTCGAGCTCCTGCGCACCCAACACGTGTCGCGGCTGCTGTTCACCTCGCTGTTGGCCCGGTTGCCGCAGGGCATGGTCAGCCTCGCGATCCTGCTGCTTCTCGCGCCCCGCGACGGGTATGCACGGGCCGGTCTCGCCACTGGGGCGTCGGTCATCACGGGTGGCATCTCGGGCGTACTGCTCGCCCGCGCCGTCGACCGGCGCGGCGCCCGACCGGTGCTGGCGTTCGCCTCGACGTGGTACGCCGCCGCGCTGGTGGCGTTGGCGGTCGACGCCGACGGCCGGTTCGGCGGGCAGCTGGCGATCTGCGCGGTTATCGGAATCGCCACGCCGCCGATCACCGCGGTGACCCGCAGCATGTGGGCGCGGGTGCTCGACCCGTCGCTGTCGCAGCGGGTGTTCGGGCTCGAGGCCACGGCGCAGGAGCTGGTGTACATCGCCGGGCCGGGGCTGGTCGCCTTGATCGCCGGCACCGCCGGGCCGCGCACCGCCGTGGTCGCGACCGGCGTACTCGGGCTGCTGGGGGTCGTCGCCTACGTCACCGCGCCGCCGTTCGGGACGGTAGGGCGGACGGTGCGACCGCCACGGCATCGGGTGCTGCGCGGCACCGGGGTCCTCGGGTACGTCGCGACCGGCTGCTGCCTCACCGTCTGCTTCGCGATGACCGAGATCGCGACGGTCGCCTTCGTCGGTGGCCGGGAGGCATCGGCGAAGTCCGGAATCGTGCTGGTGATCTGGAGCGCCGGATCTCTGGTCGGTGGCCTGTGGTTCGGCTCCCCGGCCGGCGCCGTCACCGACCGCGGCCTGGCCGGCACGATCACCTGTTTCGCGGTGCTTCTCACCGTGTCGGCGCTCTCGCCGGACAACATTGTGCTCGCCGCGGTGCTGTGGTGCAGCGGCTTGGCGCTCGCACCGTCCCTCGCCCGGCTCTACACCCGGATCAGTGTGGCCGCGCCCGAGGGGTCGACGACGGAGGCGTTCGGCTGGCTGAGCACGGCTTTCCTGATCGGTACGGCGGCCGGATCGTCGCTGGGCGGCGTCAGCGTCGACGGCTTGGGCGCCCGCCCGACGTTCGCCCTCGCGGGAGCTGTTGCTGTCGTCGCGGCGGCATTCCCAGCTGCGAAGACAGCTCGGCCGAGGCAGCCGGTGGACCGGTAACGTCGTGACGTGCCTGCAGAGAAGCTGCCGATCCAGATGCTGCACGATCGGGTGCTCGTCACCATCGACGACGAGGCCGGCGAGCGGCGGTCCAACGCGGGCATCGTCATCCCCGCGACTGCCCAGCTCGGAAAGCGTCTGGCCTGGGCCGAGGTGACCGCCACGGGCGGCAGCGTCCGCACGCTTCAGGTTGGCGACCGGGTGCTGTTCGACCCGGAGGACCGGGCCGAGGTCGAGCTGCACGGCAGCATGCACGTCGTCCTGCGGGAGCGGGACATCCACGCTGTAGCGAGCGAACGGCTGGAAGACGCCGCTCCCGGGCTCTACCTGTAAATCGCTGCGGTGATCGCAGCGCACCGTGAAACGGTGGAGCGGTGACCGAATGGCAGCTCGACCCGCAGATCACCTACCTCAACCACGGCAGTTTCGGCGTACTCCCCGTTCCCGTCGCCGAGGCGGCGGCCGAGATCCGGCGCGAGGTGGAGCGCAACCCCGCGGACCTGCTGGTACGACGGCTGCCCGATCGGATCGACGAGGTACGCGGCCGGGTCGCTGGCCTGCTCGGGGCCGACCCGGCGAACCTCGCGTTCGTCGACAACGCGACGACCGGAACCGCCACTGTGCTCGCCGTGCTCACCGCCTCGATGGCTCCCGGTGACGAGGTGCTGACGACGGATCACTGCTATCCCGCGGTGAGCGCACAGCTCGCGGTTGTCACGCAGCGGTACGGCGTCGAGACGGTGTCAGCTCACGTGCCGATGGAGGTCGCGAGCACCGCGGACGTCGTGACGGCGATTCTGGACCGGGCCACACCGCGGACCCGGCTGCTGGTCGTCGACGGCATCGCGTCGCCCAGCGGCATGTACTTCCCGGTCGCCGAAATCGTGGCCGCCGCCCATGAGCGGGGGATCCCGGTGCTCGTCGACGCCGCGCACATGCCGGGCCAGGTGGCCGTGGACCTGCAGGCCACGGGCGCCGACTTCTGGGTGGGGAACCTGCACAAGTGGGTCTGCTGCCAGCGTGGGCTCGCGGCGCTTCACGTCGCGCCGAGTTGGCAGCCGCTCATCCGGCCGTTAGTTGCCTCGCACGACTACACCGCGGGCTTCCAGCCGGCGTTCGACTGGACCGGAACCAAGGATCCGGTGCCCCTGCTGAGCGTTCCCGCGGCCCTCGACTACTGGGAGCAGATCGGCTGGGAGACCGCCCGGACCCGGCAGCGTGAGCTGGTCGACACCGGCGCGGATCTGCTGGCTGCGGCGCTTGGCACCAGATCGCCAAAGCCGCCCGGGATGACCGCGGCGATGCGGATCGTGGCGCTTCCGGTGGAGCTTGACCTGGCCGAAGGGCGCGCGCTTCGCGAGCGGCTGCACGACGAGCATGGGTTCGAGGTCGCGGTGCTGTCGCTGCACGGGCACGCCTGGCTACGGGTGTGCGGGCAGCTTTACAACACCCCGGCCGATTACGAGCGGCTGGCGTCGGTGCTGCCGGGGGTGCTCACAGTCGCGGCCAGGTAGCCGCAAAGCCCGGATGCAGTGGGAGCCGTCGTACGTCGTCCTGGCGTACCCACCTGACCTCGGCGGTCTCCCGGCTGTGCCCGTCGGCGGGGACGATGTGCGGCGCCCTGGCCAGCACCGTCCAGTAGGTCCATCCGCCGTGGTCGTCGGTGTGGAGCCCGTCGATCGTCACGTCCGACAGATCGATGTCGACTTCTTCGCCGATCTCGCGCCAGGCGGCCTGCTCCGGCGTCTCGGTGGACATCCGGGCGCCGCCGGGCACGCCCCAGCTGTCACCGTGGTGGGTCCACCAGGCGCGCCGCTGTAGCAGCACCCGGTCGACGCCTTCGTCGTCCGGCGCGCGGACCAGCAGCCCAGCGGCCCCGTGGACGCCCCAGTGCTTGTGGCCGAGGGAGCAACGGACCCACCCGTCACCGTCGAGCCGCAGTGGGGTTGCGGGAACGTCGACCACCCCTTCACTGTTGCACTAGACACACCCGCAAAGAGAAGGTGGGCACATGTTGTTCTCACACCACAAGACGACCATCATCGACCCGGAGCACGCGCTCGCGGGACGCGAGGAGCGGCGTTTCGCCGTACCGGAGCGTCACGAGGTCCTCGGGACCCCGCTTGAGCCGCCGTACCCGGACGGGCTCGAGGTTGCTTACGTCGCCATGGGGTGCTTCTGGGGGGCCGAGAAGGAGTTCTGGTCGATCCCGGGGGTCTACACCACGGCAGTTGGCTACCAGGGCGGCGTGACGCCGAACCCGACGTATGAGGAGGTCTGCTCCGACCGGACCGGGCATGCCGAGACGGTGAAGGTCGTCTTCGACCCGGCCAAGGTCAGCTACGCGCAGATCCTCAAGACCTTCTGGGAGGGCCACAACCCGACCGAGGGCATGCGGCAGGGCAATGACGTGGGCACGTCGTACCGCTCCGCGATCTACTTCACCTCCGACGCGCAGAAGCAGGCCGCGATTCAGACGCGGGATGCGTTCCAGCCCGCGCTGACCGCGATGGGGTACGGCGAGATCACGACCGAGATCGCGCCGGCGGGGGAGTTCTACTACGCCGAGGGTTACCACCAGCAGTACCTCGCGAAGAACCCCAACGGTTACTGCCCGGTCCACGCGACCGGCGCCAGCTGCCCGGTGGGCGTCGCGACGATGTAACGATCGCCTGACAACAAAGTCGCTCGACCCAACGAAACGGCGGCGAGATCCCTGTGAGGGACCTCGCCGCCGTTTGTCGTATCTGCTGAGCCCCGGGGGAGTCAGACGGCCGGAGCGATGGCTTCCGCACCGTCGCCGTCCACCACGGTGAGGGTGATCGAACGTGGCGGTGTCGGCGCGCTGCTGAACTCCGAGCTGATCGCCAGCCCGTTGCGCCGGGCGAGTGACAGCAGGTTGTCGAGGTGGTTGCGTGCGACGTCTACGGACAGCGCGTCATCGCTGCTCTCGGCTTCGCGGACAGCGACCTCGGCGGCCTGGACCTGCTCCACCATCTCGGACTCGAACAGCGACCTCGTTGAAAGCTTCACGGGGCTCCTCAGGTCGTCGTTAGGCAGAGTGTTGCGCAACGTACCCAATAGACGCTTTGGAGAACCTACTCGTTGCCTGTGAGTTTCGGCTACCCGTCGTGCGGAGGCTTACAGCCAGGCTTTGAGCGCTGCGGCTTCGTCGCTGCGACGCAGCTCCCGCAGCGTGTCCCGCTCGATCTGACGGATCCGCTCCCGGGTGAGACCGAGTGCGCGACCGACCTCGTCGAGCGTGCGCGGGCGACCGTCATCCAGACCGAAGCGCATCCGCATCACGACCGCCGAACGCTCGGGCAGCGTGCCCAGGACGTCGCGCAGGCGATCCTGCAGCAACCCGAAGTCGACCACGTCGGCAGCGACCGGCGCGTCCATGTCCTCGATGAACTCGCCGAACGTCGCGGTGCCGTCGTCACCCACGGGGGTCTCGAGCGACAGCGTCTCGCGGCCGTAGCCGAGGATCTCCTCGACGCGCTCGGCGGTCATTTCGAGCACCGCACCGATCTCGCCGAAGGTGGGCTCGCGGCCGTACTCGGTGGCGAGGTCACGCTTGACCCGCAGCGCCTTGTTGATCTGCTCGACCATGTGGACGGGCACCCGGATGGTGCGGCCCTGGTCGGCGATGGCGCGCTGCAGCGCCTGACGGATCCACCAGGTGGCGTACGTCGAGAACTTGTAGCCCTTGGTGTAGTCGAACTTCTCGACTGCCCGGACCAGGCCGATGTTGCCCTCCTGGATCAGGTCGAGCAGCGTCAGGCCCTTGCCCTGGTAACGCTTCGCGAGCGACACCACGAGCCGCAGGTTGGCCTCGAGAAGGTGGTTACGGGCGCGCGCACCGTCAGCGGAGATCAGACCCAGGTCACGGCGTACCGCGGGGGTCAGCTTCTTGATCTCCTTGGCCTCGGAGCGGCGGATCTTCTCCGCGGCATACAGCCCGGCCTCGATCCGGCGGGCCAGGTCGACCTCCATCTCCGCGGTGAGCAGCGCCACGCGGCCGATGTCGGTGAGGTACACCCGGACCAGGTCCGTGGTGGGGACTTCGTGGTCCCAGGTGTCGTCCGCCGCCTCGTCGTCGTCCGTGGCGGTCGCGCCGGCGGCCGCACCAGGTGCGGTCGAGCCGGAGTCAGCCCCGATGGTCACCCCGCGCCGGCGGATGTCGGCGATGACCCGCTTGGCCTCGACCGGGCCGATATTGGCCTCGTCGAGCGCCTTGCGGACCTGCGCGAACGTCAGGGCGCTCGTTGCGGAGGCCTGGTCGAGAAGCTCCTCGACCGGCGCAGGCAACGTCTGCTCGGAGTCAGCGCGGGCGATGGTGGCGGTGCTCATGGGGGACATACATCCTTGGCTAGTCGTGGTCGGCTGGCATATCGTGCTGAGTGCGTCGTGGCGGTCCGACCCTGGAGGGGATGACCTGCCAGACGGTGCAACGTGCACAGCGCCCAATGTGTTCCTGAGGCGCGACCCACCATGATGCCTTACGCCGCGCTCGTTGTCACGGCAGGGGGGTGCCCGCGCGTCCCGCGGGTCAGGCCGAGCGGGTGATTCCCGCCTGAGGCAGTGGTCCGGGCCGTCCGAACAACGCTCCGCGGGCCAGAACGCATCCCAGATCGAGGGCCACGGCGCGAGCGGCCTCGGTGTCGACACCGAGGGCCATCACCTGGGCTCCGGTGTCTGCCGCCATGGACAGCAGCCGTCGCGATCCGAGGGGAAGCGCACCCGGCGACCGCCGAGGCAGCCTGAGGTCGATCTGGACGATGTCCGGGCCGACCGCGGCGGCCCCGTCGACGGCAGCGGGGTCGTCGGCGACATCGGCGAGGACGACCCGCCAGCCCCACTCCCGGATCTCCGACAGGCCCTGGTTGAGCGTCACACCGGGTCCGAAGGAGTCCGCGTGCAGCTCGGCGGCGACCGTCAGCTCACGGCGGCCGCGCGACACCGAGGCCGCGAACCGCGGCGGGCAGGCGGTGCCGAACGTTTCCGGCTCGGGGGTCAGGTGCAGCTCGAGATCGTCCCGGCCGTGCAGGTCGTCGAAGCTCATTGCCCGAAACGCCCAGTCCAGGCGCTCGACGAGCCCGAGCGAGCGGGCGCCGTCGAGCAGGCTGAGCGTGTCGGCCAGCTCGGTGCCGGGCGCGCCGCGGCCGGTGGCTTTGACGCCCACCACCTTCCGGTCGGCCAGCCGGACGATCGGCTCGTAGTTCGGTCCCAGCTGCCTCGGGTCGTTGATGAGCTGCTCGACGAGCTCTCTGATCCGGTGAACTCGCTCCATGTCGGCACTCAGCGGCATGCCGTGTCCTCGGCAGTCGTCTCCGAAAACCTGAGCGGCGTTCGGTTTCTCAGCGAGGGGTCACGAACAGCGACTGTGCACCCGTGCCCACTTGCCCGGTTCGGTCATAGAGCCGAGAGGAGGCCAGCCCGAACCCGTGGGCCGGATCGATGCTGGTTTCCGCCTCGAGGCACAGCCACTCACCCTCCGGCTGCCGCCCCAGATGGACGGCCAGGTCAGGGTTGATGAACATCCACGATCCGATGGGCAACCGGCTGGAGATGCCGTTCCCGCAGTCGGCGAGGACCATCAGCCGCTGCAGGCCGGTGGGCTGCTCGTCAGCCACGAGCGCGCCGCGCATACGGGCCCACATGGTGGCGGGTCCGGCGGAGTTCCACCCGCCTTCGACGAACCGGGCCTGCAGCGAGTCGATGAAGCCCCCAGCCCAGCCGGGCGCCGACGGGCTGTCGGTGTCCGGGAACGCCGGTGGTAGCCGAAACTCCCCCGCGCCGGCCGGGAGTTCGAGAGCCTCGCTCCGCAGCCGCCACGCCAGGGCCCGGACCGCTACCCGGTCGCCCGCGCTGAGCTCCGCCTCGACCAGCTCCACCTTGCGGCCGGGACGGAGCACCCGGGCGGCGATCGTCACGTCACCGACCGGCACCGGACCGAGCAGGTCGATGGACATCCGAACCACGACTCGCGGGGCGTCGGCAGCGAGCCGCTCCAGCTCGCGGGCCAGCAGGGCCGACGGCGGGCCGCCGTGCTGCAGGCCGCGGTCCCAAGGTCCTTGGGTGTGCTCAGTTGCGGTGTAGCGGTCGTCACCGAGCGGGAGGTAGTAGGCAATCGACACGACGGGCACCCTACGCTCAGCCGGGTGCTGCACCCGCTGATCATCCTGGCGGTCGGCGTGGTCGCTGGGATGGTCAACGCGATCGTCGGATCTGGCTCGCTGCTGACCTTTCCCACGTTGCTCGCCCTCGGCTACCCGGCCGTCCTCGCCAACGTCACGAACAACGTGGGTCTGCTCGGCGGATCGATCAGCGGCGCCGTGGGGTACCGGCGCGAGCTCGTCGGGCAGTGGCGACGAGTCTCGCTGTTGCTCGTGCCGGCAATCAGTGGTGGCCTGCTGGGAGCGATCCTGCTGCTCGCGTTGCCCAGCTCGGTGTTCGAGGACGTGGTCCCGATCCTGATCCTGGTCGCTGTCGGCTTGGTGCTGGTCCAGCCGCGACTGGCGCGTCGTCGGGCACATCGAGGGGAGAGCCGTACCGAGGCCGGTCCGGTCCTCTACGCCGGGGGGTTCGCCTCCGCGGTGTACGGCGGATATTTCGGCGCTGCCCAGGGCGTGATCATGCTCGCGTTGCTCGGGATCACGCTGGACGACGGGGTGCAGCGGCTCAACGCCGCGAAGAACGTGCTGGTGGGGGCGAGCAACGCAGCCGCCGCAGTGGTGTTCGTCGTGTCCACCCATATCGCCTGGGGCGCGGCCGCGGAACTGCTCGTCGGGTCGACGATCGGGGGCCAGATCGGAGCCCATGTCGGGCGCCGCATGCATCCCACGGTGCTGCGGGTGATCATCGCGGTCGTCGGCGTCGGCGTGGCGATCAAGCTGATCGTCACCGGCTGATCTGTCAGGGCCGCCGGCCAAACACGAGCGTGACCGGCCTGAGGCCTCTACTCGAGGTAGTCGCGCAGTTTCTGGGACCGGCTCGGGTGACGCAGCTTCGACAGCGTCTTGGCCTCGATCTGGCGGATCCGCTCGCGGGTCAGCCCGAACTCCTTGCCGATCTCGTCGAGCGTGCGCGGCTGACCGTCGGTGAGACCGAACCGCAGCGCCACGACCGCGGCTTCGCGCTCCGGCAGGGTCTTGAGCACACTATCGAGCTCGCGCTGCAGCAGCCCGAACGACACCACCTCGGCGGCGATCGGAGCGTCGGCGTCCTCGATGAAGTCACCGAGCTGGCTGTCGCCCTCGTCACCGACGTTCTGCTCGAGCGACACCGGCTCCCGCGCGTAGCCCTGGATCTCGACGACCTTGTCGGGGGTCATGTCGAGCTCCTTGGCGAGCTCCTCTGCGGTCGGCTCGCGTCCCAGGTCCTGCAGCATCTGGCGCTGGACCCGGGTGAGTTTGTTGATCTGCTCGACCATGTGCACCGGGATCCGGATGGTGCGGGCCTGGTCGGCCATGGCCCGGGTGATCGCCTGCCGGATCCACCAGGTGGCGTACGTCGAGAACTTGTAGCCCTTGGTGTAATCGAACTTCTCGACCGCGCGGATCAGGCCGAGGTTGCCTTCCTGGATCAGGTCGAGGAACGCCATGCCCCGACCCGTGTAGCGCTTGGCGACGGATACCACCAGACGCAGGTTGGCCTCGAGCAGGTGGTCCTTCGCGCGCTGACCGTCCGCGGTGAGCCAGATGTAGTCCTTGCGGATCGTCTTGGTGAGCTTGGCCTCGCCGACATCGCACTGGCGCAGCCGCTCGGCCGCGAACAGCCCGGCCTCGATCCGCTTCGCCAGCGAGACCTCCTGCTCCGCGTTGAGCAGCGCGACGCGGCCGATCTCCTTGAGGTACGCCCGGACCAGGTCGGTCGACGGTCCGGAGGTGTCTTCCTCGGGGACGATGTCGGCCTCGTCCTCCTCCTCGGCGAGCTCGCTTTCGGCGGGCTCCTCCGCGGCGGAGGGCAACGTCGTGCTGTCGACGACTGGGCCACCACTGCCGGTGGCCGGGGGCGCGCCGGTCGGCGGCTCAACGTCCGGATCCACGACGGACATCGACGCCGTCGGGTGATCTGTCGTGGTGCCGCCGGACTTGGTGTCCGTGTCACCCTTGGTGGCGTGAACGGACGCCGAACGTGCAGTGCTCACGTGGTGTCTCTCCCGTGCTCGGCCAGCCAGGCCAGACTAGCGCGGGTCACGGAGTGCAACCGGCGATGCGAGGATCCGATTGGGTGAGATCCGGGTGGGGACCGCGTCGTGGACGGACAAGACTCTGCTCGCATCCGGTTGGTACCCCGCCGACGCCAGCTCGGCCGAGGACCGGTTGCGTTACTACGCCGAGCAGTTTCCGGTGGTCGAGGTCGACTCGACGTACTACACGCCGCCGAACGAAGCCAACAGCGCGCGATGGGTTGCTCGGACGCCGGAGGGGTTCCGGTTCGACGTCAAGGCCTTCTCGCTGCTGACCCAACACCCCACCCGTGCCGCCGCGCTGTACAAGGACCTGCGGCCGGAGACCGACAAGACGAACATCTACGCCAAGGATCTTGACCCGACCGTCGTTGACGAGGTCTGGGAGCGGTTCCTGTCGGCGTTGGCGCCGTTGCACGAGGCAGGCAAGCTCGGCGCGGTGCTCTTCCAGTTCCCGCAGTGGTTCACGCTCAAGCGCGCGAACAAGGACTACCTGCTGGAGTGCAAGGAACGCGCGGCGCCGTACCGGATCTCGGTCGAGTTCCGTTCCGCGACCTGGTTCCGCGACAAGGCGGCCACCGAGGAGACGCTGGACTTCCTGCGGTCCTACGCGCTGCCGTTCGTCTGTGTCGACATGCCGCAGGGCTACGCGTCGTCTGTGCCGCCGATCGTTGCTGCGACGTCCCGGGACATGGCGGTGGTGCGGTTCCACGGCCACAGCGAGAACTGGCAGAGCCGCGACATCTACGAACGGTTCGGCTATCGCTACGACGAGAAGGAACTGCGACCGTGGGCGCCGCGGCTGCGCGAGCTCGCCGGCCAGACCGCGGAGACCCACGTGCTTCTCAACAACTGTTACCGCAACTATGCCCAGGTCAACGCCCGTCAGCTGGCCGATCTGATCGGCACGGATCGGGTTTGAAATCGTTCCCAAACGGTGACTCTCAGGGTGTGCGGAGCCCACCTGCACGACACGGCGGAGACCGTGCCTTACCCGGCCGTCAGGCCCTGTCTGGATAGTCTGCCTCAATGCCTACATCTCCCCCCACGAGATCAGTCCGGCGCCCCCTCAGTCTTTTGGTGACCGTTCCTGCGCTCCTCGCGATCGCTGCGCCGCTGACGTTGTCGGCCGCGCAGGCCGCCCCGAGCACTCGCGATCACGCCGCCAAGCCGAGCGCTGGTGCGTCGCACCGATCCAAGGCCATGCCCCCGAAGCGTGCGGTTCTCTTCGGTCTCGACGACCACTGGGAAACCGAGATCGTGACCGATGATCAGCAGGACAAGGCCAAGTCCGGCATCGTCGGGACGTTCCTGACCTGGAAGCAGACGAACGTTAGCGCGACGACGGAGGCGCACGAGGTCGTCCACTACGCGCAGTGGGCGCGGCATCGTGGCGCCATCCCGATGGTCGCCCTGAGCCCGCCAGCGTCGGTCACGCTCCGGTCGATCAACATGGGAAGCCAGAACGCGACACTGGCGGCCTATGCCAAGGCGTTGCGCGCCTGGAACCACCCGTTCCTGTTCCGGTTGTTCCCCGAGATGAACGGCAACTGGGAGAGCTACTCGCCGGGCGTCCATGGCAACACGGTTGTGCAGTTCAGGAGGGCGTTCCGCCACGTGGTCCGGCTGTTCCGGCACTACGGCGCGAATAAGGTCAAGTTCGTCTGGAACCCCGACAAGGAGCTGACCAAGCCGCGCGAAAGCCTGCGGTCGCTGTGGCCGGGCAAGAAGTACGTGAACTGGACCGGCATCGACGTGTTCGACCGTGAGGACAAGGCCCACGGCCGCTACCCCAACCCCGTGGCGGCGATCCGCAAGACCGCGGCGGACATCCGCAAGATCACGCACAAGCCGATCATGATCGCCGAGGCGGGCACCGTGACGTCCTCCCGCAAGCCGACGTGGATCAGGCAGCTGTTCACAGGTACGGCACCGTTGGGTGTGCGGGCGGTCGTGTACTTCAACGAGGAGATCCCCGACCGCGCCTCCGGGGTCTCGGTGAACTGGCGGCTGAACTCCTCAAGCTCCGCGCTCGCGGCGACCAAGCGAACCTTGGCCGGTACGGCGGTCGCGTGGCCAGGGCACAACCACGGCACCCTGCTACACGACGAGTACCTGATCTCTAAGGGTCACTGGTAATCCGGCGTCACTGGTAAGTCCAGCGTCACCGGTAGCCGGCGGCGTACCTCACAGGTCGACGGCGACGTACTTCGTCGTCAGGTACTCCTCGATGCCCTCGCGACCGCCTTCGCGGCCGAAGCCGGACTCCTTGATGCCGCCGAACGGTGCGGCCGCGTTGCTCACCAGTCCCTTGTTCAGCCCCAACATTCCGACCTCGAGACCTTCCGCGACCCGCAGCGCCCGCCCAATGTCGCGCGTGAACGCGTAGGCCACGAGACCGAACTCCGTGGCGTTGGCTGCCGCCATGGCCTCGTCGTCGGTCTCGAAGGTCTTGACCGGTGCGACCGGCCCGAAGATCTCCTCGGTCAGCAGCTGGGTGCCGTCAGCGATGCCCGAGAGCACGGTGGGGGAGTAGAAGTAGCCGCGGTCGCCGACGGTGCTGCCGCCGGTGAGGACCTTGGCGCCCTTGCCGACGGCGTCGTCGACGAGCTCGGCGACCTTGTCGCGCTGGGTCGCGTCGATGAGCGGCCCGACCTGGGCGCCGTCCTCGGTGCCGCGACTGACCTTCATCGCCGCCAGCTTGTCGCTGAGCCGGGCGGCGAACTCGTCGGCCACCGAGGAGTGCACGTGGAATCGGTTCGCCGCGACGCACGACTCGCCGCCGTTGCGCATCTTCGCGATCACCGCTTGGTCGACGGCGTGCTCGAGGTCGGCGTCGGCGAAGACGAGGAACGGCGCGTTGCCGCCTAGCTCCATCGAGCACTTCACGAGCTTCTTTGACGCCAGCTTCATCAGCGTCTTGCCCACGGGAGTCGACCCCGTGAATGACATCTTGCGGAGCCGGCTGTCGTCGAAGAGCGGACCGGTGACGTCGGATGCCTTGCTGGTGGTGACGACGTTGAGCACACCGTCCGGGAGCCCGGCCTCACGCAGCAGCGCCGCGAGGGCGAGCATCGACAGCGGGGTCTGCTGCGCGGGCTTGACGACCATCGTGCAGCCCGCCGCGATCGCCGGCCCGATCTTGCGGGTGCCCATCGCCGTCGGAAAGTTCCACGGCGTGATGAGCAGGCACGGTCCGATCGCCTGCTTCATCGTGAGCAACCGACCGGCGCCGGCCGGGTTGATCGCGTATCGGCCGTCGATCCGGACGGCCTCCTCCGAGAACCACCGAAGGAACTCGGCGGCGTAGGTGATCTCGCCCGCCGACTCGGCGAGTGGCTTGCCCATCTCGAGCGTCATCAGCAGGCCGAGCTCGTCCGCTCGCTCGGTCATCAACTCGAAGGCGCGACGCAGGATCTCCCCGCGCTCGCGGGGCGCGGTCGCGGCCCAGTCGTCCTGCGCCGCGCACGCGGCGTCCAGGGCGGCCTTGGCGTCGTCGGGGGTGCCGTCGGCGATCCCGCACAGTGTCTCGCCGGTCGCGGGATCCTCGATCCCGAGCGTCTGCTTCGTGCTGCCGTCTCGCCACTCGCCGCCGATGAACAGCTGATGCGGCGCGGCGTCGATGACGCGCTTCTCGTCCTGTGTGGTCGTGGTTGCCATGGCACCGTCGTACACGACCGCGTGCCCGACGTCGAACACCGGGGTCAGTCCGGCCCTCGGCGGCCCACCCACACCACGTCCGGGTCTCCGCGGGCGACCTCGACGCCGAGGACGCGGACGTCATCGAGGTGTCGGCTCAGGATCGCTTGGTACGACGGGTCGGGCGCGGCGCCCCAGACCGACAGCGCGCCACCGACGTGGAGTCGGGACACGAGCAACGAGGTGCCGGTGTCGGAGTACAACGCGGCGTTGGCGTCGGTCACCGTCCAGCCCGGACCGTTGTCGACGTCGAGGCAGATCGCGTCGTACGACGATGCGTCATCACGCAGCAGATCGAGGATGTCGCTGATCAAAACCTCCACCCGCGGGTCGTCGAGGGCATGGTCCGAGACGCCGGCCAAGTAGCTGCGGTTCCAGTCGACGACAGCCGGCTCGATCTCGGCCACCACGACGGTCTCGGTCCGCGGGTCGTCGAGCGCGGCACGTAACGACAGGCCGACACCAAGACCGCCGATGAGGATCCGGCGGCCAGCGGCGGCGATGTCGAGTGCGGCTTCGACGAGCAATCGTTCTGAGCGGCCGTCGCTGGTGTCCATCAGGAAGACCCCGTTGCTGATGATCTCGAAGCCCGCACCGCGTCGTCGTAGCACCAGCTCGCCGCGTGGCGAGTCCCGTCGGTCGACCACGATTGGATCAGTCACGCGATGCCGGATTCGTTAGCGCCAGGCGCGCGGCGCCTTGTCGGTCTTGGGCGACGCGGAAGACGCCCAAACCCGCCGCCAGTTCGCGGTCGGCGGGCCGGAGCTCGGCGGCGTGTCACCGGCAGCCGCCCGGCGAGCAGCGGAGTACCAGTCGGTGCGGTCCTCGTCGAGCAACGCCGAGACCGCGTCGGCGATGCGCGCGTTGAACGCCAACGTGTTCTCGTCCGCACCGGCCAGCAACGGACGGCCGTAGCGGACATGGACCGGTGGCCGGCCGGGTGCGGGCCAGCCGCGGCCGCGCGGCATCGCCGCGAAGGATCCAACGAGGCCCACTGGTACGACGGGAACACCGTTGGCGCGGGCCAGCGCCGCCGCACCGGGACGGAACCGGCGCGTCCACCCGTCGGGCGAGCGGGTGCCTTCCGGGAACATCACGACCGACCAGCCCTCGGCCAGCAGCTTCTCCGGCGTACCCGACAGCCCCACGCCGTGCCGCTCGATCGGGAAGGTTCCGAAGACCAGGGCCGAGCCGACGGCGCGCCACCAGGCGTCGAAGAAGTAGTCGGCGGCCGCACCCACCGTGACCCGTCGCTGCCAGGCGGGCGGCAGGGTCGTCAGCAGCAGCGCAGTGTCGATGTGCGAGGTGTGGTTGGCGACGAAGACCGCCGGGCCGGTGAGGTCGTCGAAGATGTCCAACCCAGCCACCTGCACCGCGGTCTCGCGGCGTACCAGCGGGCCGAGGCCACCGCGGAGGATGACCTCACGGGCGGCCTGGGCGGGGCGGGATCGGGCCCAGTCGGTCGAGAACTCCTTCTTCTCGAGGAAGGTGAAGTGTGGCTCAGCCGACTGCGGTGGCAACGGCCGATGGGCCCAGCGCCAACCCTTCGCGACCTGCCGGACATCCCGCGCGACGCTCATGTCGCGGCGTCCGTCATCGGACGTCCGCGAGGACGTGCGGCGGCGAGTGCATGTAGGTGATCGACGGGCTGGCGCCGACCGTGTCACGCGCCAGCTCCAAAGCGTCGGCGAACGTCGACGCCGACCGCATCCCCATCCGAGCGATCGCGCGCCGATCGCCGCCGACCCAGATGACCTGACCGAGATGGTCGAGCGCGTGGGCGCACCAGTACCACATGTAGAACGGGTGCACGCCGTGGTAGGCGTTCGAGGTCCGGTACAGGTGCCGGTACCACGGGTCGGTCGCGTACTGCTCCTCGAACTTCGGCCCGATCACCTTCGGGTCGGTGCTCTCCGCCAGCACCTCGTCGAAGAAGTCGACGTACGACGGATGGTGCAGCGTCGAGAACTCCCACGGCACCGGGTGATGCAGGATCAGGACTCCGCCCTTGCGTACCAACGGTTTTCCGACGTACATGTTGAAGAAGTAACCGAGCCCGAGGCAGGCGGCGAGGATCGGGTTCATGATGCTGTTGACGTTGTAGGGGCACAGGTACGGCAGGCCGAGCACCATCACGTCGGACTGGCCGTCGACCTCGACGAGCTGCTGCTGGTGCACCTTCTCGAGGGTCCGTTCGTGGACCGGCTCGACCGCACCCGCCGTGACGCCGGTGATGCCGTACGGCGCCTCCATCTTCTGGAAGGTGTTGCGGCGCAGCTTGGCCGGCATGACGTCGATGCCCTGCTTCGCGCCGAGGAACATCGCCTGGTCGCGCAGCGACCACTCCCACTCGCGCTTCTGCAGGAAGCCGTAGCGCGACGGAAAAGCGTTGTTGTTCAACGTCGTCTCGATCTGGAAGACCTTGACGTGTTCGTTGATGATGCGCCCCATCCGCCAGGCGGAGGAGTGCAGCTGCGAGTGCTTCGGATCCATGAACGACCGCGAGTTCACCATGGTGTGCGCGTTGTGGTGGTGCTTCAACGACTTGTACGACGCGAGTCCGACAGCAGTGGATTTCCAGCCGCCGTCCATCGCCACCAGGTTGACGTTGACGTAGACGAGCAGATCGGATTCGGCCGCCCGCTTCGAGATCTCGACGTCCTCGCCGCTGTCCGTCGTACCCAGGTGCGCCAGCGCGTCTGGGTCCTCGGCGTCGAAGTTGTAGAGCTGGTCGGGCCAGAACGATCGGAACACCCGCTCGCCGACGACGGCCTTGATCTCCTCGCCGGTCATCCGGCGGTGCAGCGCCGTCGCCACGATCAGCTCGACGTCGTCGACACCGGCGTCGGCGGCGTACTGCAGAACGTGCTCGATGACCTTCTGCCGGATGTCGGGCTTGCGCATCTGAGGCAGTGGCAGCGACAGGTCGTCGAAGGCGATGGTGAGCTTCATCCCGGCATGGAGCAGTGCCGGTAGCGGCTCACTGTCGACGGGGTGCAGCAGCGCGTCCTCGATCGCCTCGTCGAGGTCGGGGACGGCGGGCAGCGACTCGGCGGGATAGACGACGCGGGTGCCGAGCGGGAACTCCTGGAGCCGGAACGACTCGCCTGAGTGCACGAGCAGCGGAGGTGTCCGCTGATCGACGTCGAGGACAAAGCCCGGTCTGCTCATGCTGCGTTCCTCAGGTCGAATGCCACTTTCAAGGTCCCCAGCCGGCCGGCGTCGTGCGCGTGGTCCAGCGCTTCCCGCCACCGGTCGAGGGGATATGCCACGCCCAGCAGGTCGTCGATCGGTGCGCTGGCCGCGAGCCGGATCGCCACGTCGAAGGCATCGCCTCCGCTGGCGTAAGCGCCGGCGATGTCGAGCTCGCGGAACCACGCAGGTGTCAGGTCGACGCCGTCGCCGGGCACGCCGCCTAGTACGACTCGGCCACCGGCCCGGGTGAGCCGAAGCGCGGTATCGATGGAGCTGCGCGAACCTACGGCGTCGATCGCGACGTCGACGCCACCGAGCAGGTACGGCGCTCCGCGTTCCGGCTCGAGCCGTAGCGCCCGCGTCGATCTGCGGACTGCGGCAGCGACCTCGGTCGGCGTCACCACGCTTGTCGCGCCGAGCCGGGCCGCGAGCTCCTGCTGCTTGAAGTGCTTGGCGACGACGGTGACCTGGGCGGCGGGGGCCAGCTCGCGCAACGCCAGCGCGACGAACAGCCCGACGGCACCGGCGCCGACGATCAGCGCCGACCCACCTTCGGCGAGCTGGGCGCGGCGCGCGATGTGGACCGCGCAGGCGAGCGGCTCGACGAGGACCGCACGGTCGTCGCTGAGGTCGTCCGGTACGGCGTGCAGCTGGGAGATGTGTGCCACCAGCTCGCCGCTCCACCCCCCGCCGGTGTCCCGGCAGTAGCCGGTCTGCAGGCCGGGGGACAGGTGACCGACCGTGACCCGGTCGCAGCGGTTGCGGGCGCCCTCGCGGCACGCGTCACAGAGCTCGAGGCCACGCGCCGCGCAGCCGAGCACGGGGTCGAGCACGACGCGGGTGCCCTTCGGCATGCCTGGGGCGTCGTCACGGAGCTCGCCGACGATCTCGTGTCCAGGGACGAACGGCATCGACACCAGTGGTGTGAAGTACAGCGACGTGTGACCCGAGAGCGTCGCGAGGTCGCTGCCGCAGATGCCGGAGAGCCGGGGCCGCACCCGCACCCAGTCCTCGCCGGGGGACCGTGGCGCGTCGTGGTGCATCAGCCGCAGCGGTGCGAGCGGGCCGGCCAGCAAGCCGGGCAGCCGCGGGCCGATCGCACGCGCGGCGACGTATCGCGGCAGCGAGCGGTAGACCTCCAGGGCCGAGATCACAGCAGGCTCCTCATCGGGCTCGCACCAGACTCCGGCCGACCGGCGCCCCGGCATGCCAGCCCTCGACCGGCCAGCGTTCCTTGTGGGCGACGCGGGACAGGATCACGTCGGGGTCGACCGCTACCGGGTGACCGACCGATCGAAGCAGCGGCAGGTCACTGGCGGAATCGGCGTACGCGTAGCTCACGGACAGGTCCCAGCCGTCCTCCCGGGCTCGGTGTCGCAGCCAGGCGGCGCGGGCCTCGCCGACCAGCGGGGGCCGGGCCAGGTGGCCGGTGCAGCGGCCCGTGGCGTCGACCTCGAGCTCGGCCGACACGATCTCGTCGAACAGTGCAGCCACCGGCCGGACGAGCGGCGACACGGCGCCGGTCACCAGCACGACCCGGTAGCCCACGGCGCGATGTTCCCGGACCGCACGGACCGCGCCGGGGGAGAGCCGCCCGAGCACGGTGGTCGTCACGTCGGCGTCCACGATCTGCTCGAGCTCGCTGAGCCGGGCACCCTCGTAGCGGCGGTAGACGGCTCGCAGGAACGCCGCACGGTCACGGCGCTGGGTCGCGAGCCAGCGGGGAAGCGCGCCCGCGACGTCGACGACCTCCCGCGCCCGTTGCCCGGTGGGGAGTTCTGGTAACCGGAGCCAGAGGTAGGACTCGACGACGTTGCTCGGCAGCAGCGTGCCGTCCATGTCGAAGACCGCCACGGCGTTCTCCGCCGGCGTCACGTCGCGCTTCGGGTCCGGTCGCGGCGGCCGTGAGGTGGTGAAGGCGCGCATCGGCTCGACCACACCGGGGACGTGGATCCCGATCAGGTACTCCGGCCAGTCGATGACCGCCGCGTCGAAGCCGAACGTCGCGACGTCGTCCGGGTGCAGCGACTCGTGCAGGGCCAGGGTGCGGCTGTCGTGGAAGATCAGCTCGGCATCGGCGTACGGGCGGTAGAGGTCGAAATAGCGGCGCAGGAAGTCGATCCGTCGTTTCTGGCGGTCCAGCGACCGGGCCCAGCCGCGGCTGCGGTCTGAGCGCGGCAGCGACGTCACGACCCGGTCGACGACCTTGTGGGCCTTCTCGCCGAGGTCGAGCAGCTGGCCGACGCGGGCGGAGCCCGGCCACTGCCACTCGGGCACCCGGACGGCACCGCGGTCGGGCTGGACCAGTGGGTGCTCGGTGAAGTACCCGCGGACCAGCTGGTAGAGCCGGTGGAAGGTGAGGGGGTTGCGGGCACCGGAGCAGATCGTGAAGTACGCCGGGTCGCCCGGCTCGGGTGTCTGGGCCGCGGCGGCGAGCGTCGCGTTGACGACCAGGTCGACCGGGATGATGTCAATCGTGCCGTCGGGCAGGCCGGGAAAGTCCGGCAGGTCGCCGCGACCGAAGGCCAGGATGATCGGCTCCGCCATCTTGAAGCCCTCGATCCAGCCGGGATACGGCTGCTCGAGGGCGCTCTCGATGATGCTCGGCCGCAGGATCGTCACCGGCAGGTGGGCCGCGGTCTCCTCGACCGCCCGCTCCGCCATCGCCTTGGTGAACGTGTAGCAGTCGGTCCAGCCCAGGGTGCGGGCCCGTTGTCGGCCGGCGTCGACCATGGCCTTCGATGCCCACTCCTGGCGCTGGCGCTCGGCGTCGGCACCGACGGCGGTATGGCCGGAGTGACCGTGCTCTCGTTCTGCCGCCGCGATGAACTCGCCCAGCTGGTCGGGCAGCCGGCTGTCGGTCTCGAACCGCTCCCGCATCGTCGCCGCGACCGCTGCCTCGGCGCGCCAGTCGATCTCGTGCTCGAGCCGGCCCTCGCGGACGTGGCCCTGCTGTCGGCCTGCGACGTACGCCGTCGAGACATGCAGGTAGTGCGGCCGGCTGCCACTCGCTTCGACCGCGGCCAGCAGGTTGAGCGTGCCGTGGACGTTGGTGGCGAACCCCTCGTCGATCGCCGGATCGAACGACACCTCGCCGGCGCAATGAATGACGATGTCGAGGTCAGCGGGGAGCGGCGGGATGTGGGTGAGATCGCCCTCGAGCACCGTGATGCGCGACCCGATGAGCGCGTTGATTCCGTCCTCGCCAAGCTGCTCGCGAAGTCGGCCGTAAGCCGGACTCTGCAGCTGCTGCTCGACCCGGTCCTCGCCGCTCTGACCAGGCCGGCTGCGCACCAGAACGACGACACTGGCATCCGGCAGATCGTGCAGCAGACGCTCGAGAATCGCCTCGCCGACGAAGCCGGTGGCTCCGGTCAGCAGGATTCGCCGGCCGGCAAGGGCCTCGGCAAGCCGGGAGGTCACGACTGCGCAGTCAACCATGACCGCTCTATTGTCCTGATCGTGAGTGCCTGGGCGCAACGGGAGCGGGCTGTCCTCGTCGAGCTGTTCCGAACCCTCGGGCCGGACGCCGACGTGCTGTGTGAGGGCTGGACCACGGCCGACCTCGCCGCGCACCTCTACGTCCGGGAGCGTCGGCCGGACGCCGCACCCGGAGCGGTGCTACCGGGACCGGCCGCGTCGTACACCGCGCGGGTGATGGCGAGCGTGCTGCGGGTCAACGGGTTCGACAACGTGGTCGACATCCTGGCCGCGGGCCCGCCGCGACTGCTCCGACCGCTCGACGAGCAGATGAACCTCGTGGAGTTCTTCATCCATGTCGAGGACGTGCGGCGGGCGCATGGCGATCAGCCCCGGTCGCTGCCACCCGAGATGGAGCGGGCGCTGTTCGCGCGGCTGCGGGTGCTGCTGCGGATGTCGCTGCTGCGGCTGCGGGACGTCGAGGTGGAGGTCGTGACCGAGCATGGCGAGCGCGCCAGCTACGGCCACGGTCCCAGAGTCGAGCTTCGTGGGCCGGTCGGCGACGTCGCGCTGTGGGTCTTCGGCCGGAAGGCTGCCGCCGCGGTGGACCTCAGCGGCGATCCCGAGTCCATCTTGCGGCTCGAGCGGCTCCGGCTCAGCGTCTGATCAGTGGGTCAGGAGGCCTGGCGGCGCTGGAGCTCCTCGACCCGCTCCTGATGGCTGTCGTCGAGCCGGTCGATAGCCCGCATCAGCCGGTGGGCGCCGGTGGTCAGGGCGGGATCGGGCTCCGTGCTGACGTCGGTCTCGAGCAGCTCGCTCAGGTCGATGTCGGGTTTGTCCATCCTTGGAACCCTACGTCACGGCACAGTGGCCGTTGTGAGCTGCCAGCTCCGTACGCAGCTCATGCGAGCCGTCGGGCCGGGTCGACTCGTAGTAGAGCCGCCGTGATCCGTCGGGCAGGTCGAGCACGCTGATGTAGCGCAGGCCGCCCAGCGACCACGGCGAGCCGACCGGTGGGATCTCGTCGGCCGTCAGCTCACCGAACCGGCCGTCAGGGCCCCGAGTGCCACGGGCCAGGCCGCTGCGCTCCTCCCAGTTGGCCTCCGCCGAATCGCGGCCGTCGTACGCCATGATCAGGGTCTCGCCGTCGACGGTTACGGCAGCCGGGCGGACGCCGCGGGAGTCCCAGGCGTGCTCGCGCCCACGGAGCACCGTGCCGCGCCAGGTCCACTCGTGACCGTTCTCGCTGGTGGCGTAGTCGACCGTCATCCGGTCCGTGGCGTTGGGGTCGTCCAGCGGGTGCACCGATGCCCACAGGTGCCACTGGCCGCCGTCATGGAGCACGACCGGGTCCTTCACCGCCGTGTTCTCGTCGCCGGGCAGGACGGTCAGGGGCGTCGCCGCGGCCAGGCCCTCGGGCGAGGACGCCTCGAGGAGGACAACCTGCCAGTGCTTGGTCTCACGGGTGGCAACGCTGAGGTAAAGCCGCCAGGTGCCGTCGTCGGTGACGACGAGGCAGGGCCGCTCGAGCGATGCGCCGCCGAGGCGGTCTTTATGGATCTCGACCACGGGAGTGAACATCACGCCGTCGTCCGAGCGGGCGATCATGTTCGCGAAGCCCCGACCCTCACCGATCGGCTTCCGAAGCCGGTACGCGAGGTACACCACACCGTCCACGACGACGACGCTCGGACCCCCCGCCCAGGCTCCTGGCTTCGGCTCCGGCGGTGCGACGACGACGCTCGATCCCTCCCAACGTGGCAACATGCGCCACAGCCTAGGCAGGGATCGGCCACAATCTTGGGATGACGTCGACCCATGAATCGTTGGTACGCCGCCCACTCGACGACGTACGCCGGCAGCTGGGCGATGCCGACCGGGTGCTGGAGTCGTTGCCGGGAGCCACGTTGCAGCGCGACGACGACGGCGCCTCGGGGTCGCTGAAGCTCAAGCTCGGCACCCTGCAGATCACGTATCGGGTCACGATCCGGGCCACCGGGGCCGACGGCGGCGACCACGCCGCGACGGTGGCGGTGACCGGCAAGGAGGCGCGCGGTGCCGGCACGCTCGGCGCGACCGTCGACGTCTCGCTGCACGAGGCCGAGGGCGGCACGCTGGTCCGGGCCCGGCTCGACCTCACGGCCACCGGGCGTGGCGAGTCCGTCTCGGACGCGGCCTGGGGAGCAGCGGCGGAGACGCTGCTCGACGGGGTCGTGGCAGGGCTACAGGAGGTGGCGGCCGGGACAGACGGCTCGGCAGCTCCACCGGCTGTAGCCCCTGGGGCTGCCACTACGGATGCGGCCCGGGCGGCCTCGAACGGTGTCGCCGCCACCCCCGCGCCGGCGGTGCAGCCGTTGCCGTTGCGCGATTCGTCGAACTCGGTCCGCTGGTCGTCGGGCGATGGTGCGGGCACCTCGTCAGGGCCCTCTCCCCGTCGCCTGGCCGCTGCCGCGGGCCTCCTGTTGCTGCTTCTCGTCGTACTTCGTCGCCGGCGGCGGCGTCGATAACAGCTCACCCGGGTAGGCCGACCTCAGCGAGGTGCACCAGACTTGGGCACCGAGATCGAGGAGGACGTGGATGTCGGGCAGTGACGCACCGCAGGTGACCGGGGCCGTCGAGGGACGGTTCGACGAGGTCCTGACCACCGAAGCCCTGGCATTCGTCGCGGACCTGCACCGTCAGTTCGGGCCTCGGCGTACCGAGCTGCTGGCGGCCCGTCGCGAGCGTCGGCAGCTGGCGGCCGATACCGGGCGGCTGGACTTCCTGGCGGAGACCAAGGAGATCCGCGAGGACACCGAGTGGCGGGTCGCGCCCGTCGCCGATCTGGCCGACCGTCGGGTCGAGATCACCGGTCCGACCGAGCAGAAGATGCTGGTCAACGCGCTGAACTCCGGCGCCAAGGTGTTCATGGCCGACTTCGAGGACGCCTCCACGCCGACCTGGCACAACAAGGTGCAGGGTCAGATCAACCTCACCGATGCGATCGAGCGGCGGATCGACTTCACGACTCCCGAGGGCAAGGAGTACCGCCTGGGCGAGACCGTGGCCGCGCTGATGCCGCGACCGCGCGGTTGGCACCTGCCGGAGAAGCACGTGTTGGTCGACGGCGAGCCGATGAGCGGCGGCCTGTTCGACTTCGCGATGTTCTTCTTCCATAACGCGCAGCGGCTGCTCGACAAGGGCACCCGGCCGTACTTCTACCTGCCCAAGATGGAGTCGCACCGCGAGGCGCGGCTGTGGAACGACGTCTTCGTCCACGCGCAGCAGTCGCTGGGCATCCCGACCGGGACGATCCGCGCCACCGTGCTGATCGAGACGATTCCGGCGGCGTTCGAGATGGACGAGATCCTTTACGAGCTGCGGGACCACTCCTACGGTCTGAACGCCGGCCGCTGGGACTACATGTTCTCGATGATCAAGACCTTCCGTGACCGCGGCGAGGAGTACCTGCTTCCGGACCGCAACAGCGTGACCATGACGGTGCCGTTCATGCGCGCCTATACCGAGCTGCTGGTCCAGACCTGCCACAAGCGCGGCGCGTTCGCGATGGGCGGGATGGCAGCGTTCATCCCGAGCCGCAAGGACGCCGAGGTCAACCGGGTCGCGCTGGAGAAGGTCAAGGCCGACAAGGAGCGTGAGGCGGAGGCCGGCTTCGACGGCACCTGGGTCGCCCACCCGGACCTGGTCGAGACGGCGATGAAGGAGTTCGACGCGGTCCTCGGCGACCGGCCGAACCAGATCGACAAGCAGCGTCCCGACGTTCACGTCACCGCCGACGACCTGCTCGCCGCGGACAAGACGCCGGGGGAGAAGACCAGCACCGGGTTGCGGACCAACGTCGACGTCGGGATCCGCTACCTCGAGTCCTGGCTTCGCGGCAACGGCGCGGCGGCGATCCACAACCTGATGGAGGACGCGGCCACCGCCGAGATCTCCCGGTCCCAGGTCTGGCAGTGGGTGCAGGCCGGGGTGAAGCTCGACGACACCGGCGACACGGTCACCGTCGACCTGGTCCGCTCGGTCGCCGACGACGTGATGCGCGAGATCCGCGAGCAGGTGGGCCAGGAGGCCTATGACAAGGGCCGCTGGACCGACGCACGTGCTGTCTTCGAGCAGGTGGCGCTCGCCGACGACTTCGTCGACTTCCTGACTCTGCCGGCGTACGACCTCCTCGATTGAACGGTGATCATGACGAAATGAGTCCTTCAGCCGGCTCGAAGGGCCCATTTCGTCATGATCACGGCGGGGAGGGCGGCGAGCTCGCTTCGCTCGCCGCCGATTTCCGTACTGCGCTCGGGTCCAGCGCAGTCATTACCGACCGCGCCGAGCTGCGGACGTATGAGTGCGACGGGCTTGCGGCCTACCGCTGCATCCCCGGCCTGGTCGTGCTGCCTGAGACCACCGCGGAGGTGGCTCATGTCGTCACGGCTTGTGCAGCGCGCGGCGTCCCGTTCGTCGCCCGGGGGTCCGGGACCGGGCTCTCCGGCGGCGCTTTGCCGGTGACGGACGGCGTCCTCGTCGTGCTCTCCCGGATGAAGCAGATCCTCGCCATCGCCGCCGACGACGAGCGGGCTGTCGTCCAGCCCGGCGTCATCAACCTCGACGTCACTCGCGCCGCCGCGCCGGACGGCTACTACTACGCGCCGGACCCGTCGAGCCAGCAGGTCTGCTCGATCGGGGGCAACGTCGCGGAGAACTCCGGCGGTGCGCACTGCCTGAAGTACGGCTTCACCGCCCACCACGTCACCGGCCTGGAGATCGTGCTGCCCGACGGATCGGTCGACCGGGCTGGCGGTCGCGCACCCGACCCAGTGGGGTACGACGTACTCGGCGCCATGGTCGGCAGCGAGGGGACGCTCGGCATCGTCACCGAAGTCACGGTGCGGCTGATGCGGGCGCCGCAGGCGGTGCAGACGCTGCTCGCCGGCTTCCCGTCGATCGAGGCGGCCGGAGCGGCCGTCAGCGCCATCATCGCCGCCGGCGTGCTGCCGGCCGCGATCGAGATGATGGACGCACTGGCCATCGAGGCGGCCGAGGCCGCGGTGAACTGCGGCTACCCCGAGGGCGCCGGCGCGGTCCTCGTCGTCGAGCTGGACGGCCCGGCCGGTGAGGTCGAGGCCGAGCTGGCCGACGTCGAGCGGCTCTGCACCGAGGCCGAGGCGTTCGAGCTGCGGGTAGCTGCGGATGCCGCCGAACGCGCCCTGATCTGGAAGGGCCGCAAGTCCGCGTTCGCAGCGGTCGGGCGGATCAGCCCGGACTACATCGTCCAGGACGGCGTGATCCCGCGTACGGCGTTGCCCGAGGTGCTCCGCGCGGTCGAGGCGGTCGCCGCCGACGCCGGCGTCCGGGTGGCGAACGTCTTCCACGCCGGGGACGGCAACCTGCATCCGCTCGTGCTCTTCGACGCTTCGCGCGGCGAGACCGAGCGAGCCGAACAGGTGTCGCAGGAGATCCTCGCGCTGTGTCTCGAGTACGGCGGGTCGATCACGGGTGAGCACGGCGTCGGATTCGACAAGAAGGCCTACCTCGGGCGGCAGTTCAGCGAGGTCGACCTCGACGTCATGCAGCTGGTCCGGTGCGCGTTCGACCCCGACGGGATCTGCAACCCGGGCAAGGTCTTCCCCACGCCCCGGCTGTGCGGCGAACGCCCTGGCCGGCGTACCGGGGTTCATCCGCTTCAGGAGGCCGGCCTTGCCGACGTCTTCTGAGCTCGCACCCGGCTCGGTGAAGGAGCTCTCGGCGGCTCTCGCCGAGCTGGTGCCGACAGGGCCGACCGTCGCGGTGCGAGGCGCGGGCAGCAAAGCCCGGTGGGCCCTCCCGCCACAGCTGGCCGAGCCGGACGTCGTCGTCCGGACCACCGGGATGGACCGGATCGTCGAGCACGCAGCGGGCGACCTGGTCGTGACCGCCGAGGCGGGGGTCCCGCTCGCGTCGCTGCAGGAGCAGGTGGCCGACGCGGGGCAATGGCTTGCCCTCGACCCGCCGGAGTCGGACGCCACGGTGGGCGGCGTGGTCGCTACCGCGGTGAGCGGCCCGCGCCGACTGCGCTACGGCACGCCTCGCGACCTGCTGATCGGTGTGACCGTCGTCCTCGCCGATGGCACGGTGGCCCACTCCGGTGGCAAGGTCGTGAAGAACGTCGCGGGCTACGACCTCGGCAAGCTGTTCACCGGCTCCTTCGGCACCCTGGGCGTGATCGCGCAGTGCACCTTCCGGCTGCACCCGCTGCCGCGGGCGATGCGGGTCGTGACCGCCCACCCGGACGATCCCGCCGACGCCGCCCGGCGACTTGGCCCGACCGGCGCGGTCCCTACCGCGGCGGAATGGGACGGTTCGGCGCTCACCGTGCTCGTCGAGTCGATCGAGGCGGGCGCCGACGCCCAGGCTGAGGCGCTCGCCGCCGCCGTGGATGGCGAGGTGGGCGACGTGATCCCGGCCGGCTTCGGCGAGCGGCCCTGGTCGAGCGGTGGGATCGGCCTGAAGGTGACCCACCGGTTGGGCGCGTTGCGCGAGACGCTGAGTGCCATCAACGACGTGTTGCCCGCGGCCCGGGTCCGGGCCCACGTCGGCTCCGGGGTCGTCTGGGTGGGTGACGACGGCGCCGACCTGTCCGGGCTCGACACGCTGCGGGACACCGTCGATCAGTACGACGGCCAGGTCGTGGTCGTCGAGGTGCCCGCCGAAGCCGGGCCCGACCTCGACGTGTGGGGTCCGGTGCGCGGCCTGGAGATCATGCGCCGGCTCAAGGAGCGCTTCGACCCGGCGAACCGGATGTCGCCGGGCCGGTTCGTGGGAGGCATCTGAGATGACCGATCTCGACATCACCAAGGGCGACCTGGCCGCCGGGGGCTTCGACAGCCACCATCCGCCATCGGCCGAGCTGGTCTCGGACTGCGTGCACTGTGGCTTCTGTCTGCCGACCTGCCCGACGTACCTGCTGTGGGGCGAGGAGATGGACTCGCCCCGGGGCCGGATCCAGCTGATGAAGCAGGTGCTCGAGGGTGAGCCGCTCGACGACGCGACGATCGGGCACTTCGACGCCTGCCTGGGCTGCATGTCCTGCGTGACCGCGTGCCCGTCCGGGGTGCAGTACGACGCACTGATCGAGGCGACCCGGAGCCAGGTGGAACGCAAGGCCGATCGGCCGCCCCAGGACCGGGCGCTGCGGCGGCTGATCTTCTCGCTCTTCCCGTATCCGCAGCGGCTCCGGCTGCTCCGCGGGCCATTGCGGGCCTACCAGCGCAGCGGACTGGACGGCTGGTTGCGCCGACGAGACCTGCTCGACCGGTTGCCGCCGAGTCTGGGTGCGATGACGGACTTGCTGCCGGAGCTCGGTCCGGCCCAACCCGTGCCGGCTTTCACCCCGGCCACGGGTGAGCGACGAGCCCGGGTCGGGATGCTGCTCGGCTGCGTGCAGCGCGAGTTCTTCCCCGGTGTCAACGCCGCGACCGCGAGGGTGCTGGCTGCCGAAGGCTGCGACGTGGTCGCCCCGCCGGGTCAGCAGTGTTGCGGTGCGTTGTCGCTGCACGCCGGCCGGGAGCCGGAGGCGCTCGATCGGGCGCGCCGGCTGATCGCGGTGTTCGAGCCGCAGGGAGTCGAGGCGATCGTCGTCAACGCCGCCGGCTGCGGGTCCGCGATGAAGGACTACGGCCGGCTCCTCGCCGACGACCCGCACTGGGCCGAGCGGGCCCGGCGCTTCTCCGAGAAATGCGTCGACGTCAGCGAGCTGCTCGCCTCACTCGGGCCGGTCGCCACCAGGCACCCGCTGCCGGTCGTCGCGGCGTACCACGACGCGTGTCACCTGGCGCATGCGCAGGGTGTCCGGGCGCAGCCCCGGAGCCTGCTCGCGGGGATCCCAGAGCTTTCGGTCCGCGAGATCGCCGAGCCGGACATCTGTTGTGGCTCGGCGGGCGTCTACAACCTCCTCAACCCGGATCCGGCCCGTGAGCTGGGCGATCGCAAGGCGGCCAACGTGGTCGCGACCGGCGCGACGCTGCTCGTCACCGCGAACCCCGGCTGCCTGATGCAGGTGCAGTCCGCCTTGCGTCGTACCGGTCGTTCGATCGCCCTCGCGCACACCGTCGAGGTCCTCGACGCATCAATCCGCGGGCTTCCGTCGGAGGCGCTCGGTAGGGTTTCGAAGCGTGACGACCGACAGCGCGATCGTGGTCGAGGGGCTGCGCAAGTCCTTCGGTGACGTCCATGCCTTGGCCGGAATCGACCTGAATGTGCCGCGGGGGACCGTGCTCGGCGTCCTCGGGCCGAACGGCGCCGGCAAGACCACGGCGGTCAAGGTGCTGACGACGCTGATCCTGCCCGACTCCGGCACCGCCTTGGTGGATGGGAAGGACGTCGTCAAGGATCCGGCCGGGGTACGACGCTCGATCGGGCTGGCGGGCCAGTCGGCGGCGATCATCGACGAGCTCACCGGCCGCGAGAACCTCGACATCATCGGGCGGCTCTACCACCTCGGCAGGTCTCAGGTGAAGGCCCGCACCACCGAGCTGCTTGAGCGTTTCGACCTCACCGAGGCGGCGAACCGGCGGGCCAAGACCTACTCCGGCGGCATGATGCGCAAGCTCGACCTGGCCGCGAGCCTGGTCGCCAGCCCCAGGGTGCTGTTCCTCGACGAGCCCACGACCGGCCTCGACCCGCGCGCCCGCAACGACATGTGGGACGTGATCCGCGACCTGGTCGCCGGCGGCACGACGCTGTTGCTCACGACGCAGTACCTCGACGAGGCTGACGAGCTCGCCGACGACATCGTGGTCGTGGACCACGGCAAGATCATCGCGCAGGGCACCGCCGACGAGCTCAAGGACCGGATCGGCGGCGACGTCGTGGAGTTCGTGGTCCCCGATGCCGCCGAGCGGTCGACGGCGCTGGAGGCGGTCCGGCGGCTGACCGACAACGAGCCGTCGCTCGACGACGACGGCACGGTTTCGCTGCGGGTCGGCCACCGTGGCTCCGAGGTCCTCATCGAGGTGGTCCGCTCACTCGACGTCGCCTCGATCCGCTCCCACGGCCTGTCGGTACGCCGGCCGTCCCTGGACGACGTGTTCCTCGCATTGACCGGTCATGCCGCCGAGGAGACCGAGCTGGAGCCGGCCCGATGACCGACCTCTCGATCGGCCGGCAGCTGCGCTGGGGCGTGGCCGACGCCGTCACGATGACGCGCCGCAACCTCAGCATCTGGCTCAAGGTCCCGGCGTTCATCGCGTTCACGGTGATCCAGCCGGTGATGTTCACGCTGCTGTTCCGGTATGTCTTCGGCGGCGCGATCGCGACCGGCGCGCGCGGTGGGTACGTCGACTTCCTGCTGCCCGGCGTGATCGGCCAGACCGCCGCGTTCACGTCCTTCGGGACCGCGATCTCGCTGGCGACCGAGCTCAAGAAGGGCAGCATCGACCGGCTCCGGTCGATGCCGATCGCCCGCAGCGCTGTCCTGCTCGGGCGGCTTGCCGCTGACACGGTGCGTCTGCTCATCACGGTCGTCACGATCGTCGCGGTCGGGTACGCCGTCGGCTTCCGGTTCTACGGCGGTGTGCTCGCTGCGATCGGGATGATCCTGCTCGCGCTGGTGCTCGGCGTCGTGACCTGCTGCGTGTCGGCGTACATCGGGCTGGCGATCAAGGACGAGGAGTCCGTGCAGGCGTTCGGGCTGATCTGGGTCTTTCCGCTGACGTTCGTGAGCTCCGCGTTCGTGCCGGTGCAGTCGATGCCGGGCTGGCTGCAGGCGTTCGCGAAGAACCAGCCGTTCACGCAGATGATCGACGCCATGCGGGCACTCGCGCTCGGCGTCCCCACCGGCAACCACGTCTGGGTCGGCCTGCTGTGGATGGCCGGCGTGCTCGCGGTCTTCGGTCCGCTGGCCGTGCGCGCCTATCGCCGCGCGTCCTGAG
>DATAVK010000061.1:0-52529 GCA_036267755.1 Mycobacteriales bacterium | reverse complement strand
CCTGGTGCGTGGGGACGAGCCGGAGCACTACGGCGTCGCCTGCAAACGAATCGACAGTCGGGACGAGACAACAAAGAGCCCCTTCAACGGCAAGCGTTCGATGCCCGATGCCCTCAAGGACGTGCTGCTCAGGGTCAGGGCAGGTGTCGTCGTGGTCTCCTACAACGACGAGGCCTGGGTCGAGGCCGACGACATCTTGCGTTGGCTCCGCGAGACCGGCCACGAGGACGTCCGGCTCCTCGGCTACGACAGCAAGCGGTACGTCGGCGCGCAGATCGGCATCCACAGCCCGGCCGGGAAACGCGTCGGCACGGTCTCGCATCTTCGCAACACGGAGTACCTGTTTGTCGCTGGCCCGAGAGAGCAGGTGGCGGCGGCTGCCGCTGCGGCGGCCGATGCGCCTGGTGGAACGGCCCTGGCGCCGGTCTAGCACTCACCGGAATGGAACCGGTGTAATGGGGGACGACTCCTCCCATGACGACGTCGACCAGCTCCGCCCAAACCGATGCTCGCTCGGTCCTCGCTCGGCTGGACCGGATACCGGTGTGGTCGTTACCTCGCTACTACCTCGTCATCATCGGCGTCGGCTACTTCTTCACCTTCTTCGACATCGCCGACATCGGCTACGGGATGCCGGCGATCGCCAAGCAGTTCAAGCTCTCCGGCTCGACAACTACCTTCGTCGCGCTTTCTATCGGCTTGATTGGGTACGCCGTCGGGTCGCTCGTGATCGGTCTGATCTCGGACCGCTTCGGCCGGTACAAGATCCTGCTGTTCACGATCGGGCTGACCGCGGCCGGTTCGTTCCTGGACGCCACAGCGACCGGAGTCAAGACGCTGAGCCTGTGGCGTTTCATCACAGGCATGGGTGTCGGCGCCGATCTGAACCTGGTGTCGACGTACGTCGGTGAGCTATCGCCAGCCCGGCTCCGCGGCCGCATCTCCAACCTCACCTTCCTGGTCGGGATCATCGGTCAGGCAGTGACACCGTTCGTGGCGCTGGCGCTGGTCCCGAACTACAGCTCCGGCTGGCGATGGCTGTTCGTGATCGGTGGAGTCATCGCGACAGTCGGGCTGGTCGGCCGGTTCGAGCTGCCGGAGTCACCGCGCTGGTTGGCGTTGCACGGGAAGCCCGACGAGGCGGACCAGATCGTCGCCCGGATGGAGAACACCGCGCGGGAGCGAGGTGTCGAGCTTACCGATCCAGACGTCACGGACGTGTCCTCGGAGTTCGACAAGATGCCGCTGCGCGCACTGTTCAAGGCGCCGTATGGTCGACGGCTCGCGGTCTTGATCCCAATGTGGTTCCTCTGGTACATCGGGAACTACGGGTTCCTCGGCGACAGCGCCACCCTGCTCGGGATGCATGGCTACGACATCAACAACTCGATCCTGTTCCTCGGTGTGGGTGGCCTCGGCTACCCCATCGGCGCCACTGCGATGGCGGCGGTAGCGGACAAGATCGAGCGCAAGCTCCTGCTGCTCGCGTCGTCGCTGGTCTGGCTCGTCGGAATGGTCCTCATCGGCACACTCGCCAATGAAGCGGTTCTGGTGATCGGAGCCTTCCTCGGCGCGCTTGGGCTCGGCATGTGGCTGCAGGTCGCCTACACCTACACCGCGGAGAACTTCCCGACCCGCTCGCGGTCGACCGGCTTCGCGGTGTCCGACGGTGTCGGGCACGCCGGCGGCGCGGTGGGAGGTCTCGCGCTGCCGCACGTGGTCGCCGGCGCGACTTTCTTCACCGGCTTCGCGGGGATCGGCGTCACCGGGGCGCTTGCCGGCATCGTCGCAATGTTCGGCCCGTCGTCCTCTGGCCGCCGGCTGGAGGACATGTCCGGCTGAGCTGACTCGCAGGCGTTAGATTGGCGCGTCGACGATCCGAGGAGTCACGGTGGCAGGACGCGGTACCGGATCAGCTGGGCTGCCACTACTCCCGACGTCGATCGTCGGGAGCATGCCGCAGCCGGACTGGCTGATCGACCGCGAGCGGCTCTCCCACCGGTTCCCGCCCCGGGTCCGCGCCAAGGAGTTGTGGCGACCGGCTCCTGAGTTCCTGCACGAGGCGCAGGACGACGCGACGCTGCTGGCGATCGTTGCCCAGGAGCGGGCCGGCCTCGACATCCTCACTGACGGTGAGATCCGGCGTGAGAGCTACTCCAACCACTTCGCCACCGCACTCGACGGCGTCGACATCGACAACCCCGGAGAGGCGCTGGATCGCAGCGGTCACCCGAACCCGGTGCCGCGCGTCACCGGTCCGATCCGGCGGCCGGCGCCCATCGAGGCTGCGGACGTCGATTTCCTGCGTCGCCATACTGACCGCGTCATCAAAGTGACCGTGCCGGGTCCCTACACGATGTCTCAGCAGGCGCAGGACGACCATTACCTCAATCCGCGGGATCTCGCTCTGGCGTACGCGGACGCGGTTAACGCCGAGATCCACGATCTGTTCGCCGCCGGCGCCGACATCGTGCAGATCGACGAGCCCTACATGCAGGCCAGACCGGAACCGGCCCGCGAGTACGGCGTCGAGGCGCTGAACCGTGCGCTCGCCGGCGCGCCTAGTACGACGGCGGTGCACATCTGCTTCGGGTACGCGGCAATCATCCATGAGCGACCCTCTGGCTACTCGTTCCTGCCGGAGCTCGAGGACTGCTCGTGCGACCAGGTGTCGATCGAGACGGCGCAGTCCCAGCTCGACCTGTCGGTGCTGAAGACACTGCCGAGCAAGACGGTCATTCTCGGCGTACTCGACCTGTCGACCCCTGAGATCGAGACCGCCGAGGTCGTCGCCGACCGGGTCCGGCGGGCGCTCGATGTCATCGAGCCGGAACGGCTTGTGCTGTCCACCGACTGCGGCATGAAGTACCTGCCACGAGAGTCGGCCGACGGCAAGCTGGCGGCCATGTCGGAGGCGGCTCGGCGGCTCCGCGCGGAGGCCTAGCTCGACTGCGGCAGGGGATCGCCGACGGAGATCGTTGAAGAATCTCCCGATTTGTGTCGAAGGTCATGGGGTGGACCGGGCATGAGCGGATCAGGCTGACATGCGCAGCCTGTCGAAGCGCGCGGTTATCGGTCTGGTCTGCGTCTGCGTCTTCTTCACCGTCGCGATCATCGCTGTAGGGATTGTCGGCTTCTCAGGCATCCAATCGACGACCCATGTCGGACGGTCGATCGTCGCGGATGAGTTGGCGACCGCGTCGGCGACCGCCCAGGTCGGTCGCCAGATCGACGAGGCCCAGGTGCAGGGTGACGAGATCTCGCTCAGCGCGAATCCGGTCCAAGTCGCGCAACTGGAGCGCGAGTTGTACGACGTGACGCTTCCCGGCGTCGATTCCGCTCTGGCTCGCCTGCAGCAGCTCCATGCCGGCGACAGCCCTAGTGAGCTGGCTGGGATCCGGCAGCTCAACACGCAGTGGGCCGCGGTCCGTGCGTTGCTGACACCGCTACCCACGAGGTCGCTGACGCCATCGCCGGCTCGCGCGGCTCGGCTTGACGCCGCGTTCACACCCTTGGCCGCTCACGTCGACGGCCTGATCGCGCGCGAGGCTTCCGACGCGCAGCACGGTCAGCACCAGGCATCGGCTACGTCAACGTCGACCCGATGGGCGATCCTCGGGTCCGTCCTCGCGTGTGTGGTGGCGGCGGGAGCGGTGGCCTTCGCCGGGATTCGGCGGATCAAACGGGCCATCGAGCCGGAGAATGCGCAGATCGAGTTCTCCGAGGCCCTTCAGATGGTGGACAGCGAGATCGAGGCGCACCAACTGTTGAAGGACCACCTCGAGCGCGCCCTTCCTGGCACCGACGCCACGGTCCTCAACCGCAACAACAGCGCGGACCGGCTCGAGGCAATGACCCCGCTCACCGTCGGTTCATCCCTGGGGGAGCCGCTCCGGCATGCCGATCCCCGTTCCTGCCTGGCGGTGCGATCCGGCCGCACGCACATTCGGGACAGCGCCAAGTCGGCACTGTTGAACTGCGTGGTCTGCGGCGACTGTCCGGGCAGTTCGAGCTGCTCGCCGTTCACGGTCAGTGGGGAGGTGATCGGCGCCGTTCTCGTGACGCAACCCGGATCGAGCGCACTGATGGACAACGATCGCGTCCGCGAGTCCGTGGCGCAAGCTGCGCCGGTCATTGCCAACCTCCGCAACCTGGCGATCGCTGAGCTGCGGGCGGCCACCGACTCGCTGACCGGACTGCCCAACAAGCGAGCCGTGACCGACACGCTCAAACGGATGCTCGCGCACGCCTCCCGGTCGATGGAGCCGTTGGCGATGCTGGTGATCGACCTGGATCATTTCAAGTCCATCAACGACCGACTGGGGCATCCGATCGGCGATCAGGCCCTGGCCAATGTCGGCGCCGCGCTCAAGTCGGCGCTACGAGTGAGTGACTTTGCTGGTCGCAACGGCGGTGAGGAGTTCGCCGTTCTGCTTCCCGACACCGGTCTCGAGGGTGGGCTCGCCGCCGCCGAGAAGATCCGTGCGGCGATCGCAGACATCGACTTGCCCGGCGTCGACGTCGCTGTCACGGCGAGCCTCGGTCTGGCAGTGTTCCCGGAGCACGCAACCAACGCCGAACGCCTCGAGCGGCTTGCCGACGCGGCGCTCTACACCGCAAAGCATTCCGGCCGGAACCGGGTCGAAATCGCCACGCCCGGTCACGAGGCCGTCCCCGATTCCGCGGTTGTCTGACGGCCTGGCGAACCCGACATCGGGCGAGCTAGCCCGTAGTACGGTGCCGCGATGCACGCTCCGCGTCGTACCGTCAGTGTTCTCGTTCTGCTTGCCGCAGTGTCGGGACTCTCTGCCCCGGCCGTCCGGAACGCTGCGAGCGCGGCCGCTGGCTTCTGCTCGGCCAACGTGCCGGCCGGGGTGACGACGAACACCTGGACCGGCAACGGCGATGGCCACAGCTGGGGCAGCGCACAGAACTGGTCCTCCGACTTGGTGCCGGACGCGGGCCAGGCCAAGGCGACGTACCAGAAGGAGTACGTCTGCATCGGCGAGCCCGAGGGCAAGGCGACGAGCGTGACGGTCGCCGGCGGCCGGGCCGTCCACATCGCGGGTCTTGACGTCGGTCAGGGTGCTCACCTGGCCGTGAAGCCGGAAGGTGAGCTCTTCCTCGGCTCTGCGACGGGTGATCCCACCGTCGCGTCAACCGTCGACAAGCACAGCGAGCTCCAGCTCGCCGCAGCCACGTTGGGCGGCAACAGTCCACTGACGATTGCGGGCACGCTGCGCTGGACCGGGCAGCTGATTGGCAAGCACAAGCACGTCGCCAGCCAGACCTCGTCCGAGTGCGTCTTCGACCCGACCATCCCGGCATGCCCGGGTGACACGTCGCCGGGTGGTGGTCGGACCACCATCGCGGCCGGCGGGACGATGCTGGTCGATGGGACGAAGTTCGGCGGTGTCGTGCTGGGCGACAAGCGCGTCATCGACAACTTCGGCACGATCACGTTGACCGACCTCGCCTATGTCGCCATGGATAACGGGACCGAGCTGATCGACGAGGCCCACAGCTCGCTGAGGCTCGACGGCGAAGGTGGTATCTATCGGACCTCGTCGCACGGCACCGCACCGACGATCAGACAGCGGGGCGGTGCCATCGTCAGGCGCGCGACGGGTCACGAGTTGGCGATCGTCGCGGTCCCGATGAAGTACGGCGCGACCAAGCCGGCCGTCTCGGTCGTCGGTGGCGGCTTGGTGCTCGACGCGAGCAAGGCCCCCAAGGGATCGGTGCACCGTGCCGCGGCGTACGGGACCGGAACGTGTCAGCAGAAGCAGATGCTGGTGTGCCGGGAGTCGGTCACCAACGCCAGCCTCCCCCAGGCTGTGCTGGTCGGAGCATCCCGCGAGTCGGCGGCACCATCCAAGACCAGATTCGCGGTCTCACTGGGCCATGCCCCGAAGCGGCTGCATGGCCACGCCGTCCTCGGCAAGCAGATCAACATCACTGCGCCGACCAAGAAGACGTCGCACTCGACGCATCTGACCTTCACCTACGACGCCAGCACGAAGGGCCTCACGCGCAGCACCAAGCCCGCGGTGTACCGCAACCACAAGGCGGTCACGTTGTGCAGCGTTCACGGCCTGACCGCGATCAACACGTCCTGCGTCCTCACCACCTCGGTGAGCCACTCCGCGGGAACCAAGGGTGATCTGACCATCGTGCTCATCACGATCCAGCCGGACGGACACTGGCTGGTGGTTCGCTGACTCAGCCGGCGGACGTCCCGGGCCGGGTCGGCGGCAGGTTGAGGTGCAACGCCTGGGTGTCCTCGCTCAGCCGGGCGGCTTCGCCCTTCTCGGTGTCCGTGAGGGTCACCGTGACGAGCCACATTCCACCGGTGCCACCGGAGACATCGACGCTCTCAACGTCGACCCCGCGCTGCTCAGCGCGAGACCTCACGAGGTACTCGGCTTGCTGCGCGTTGTGAGCGGCGATCATCCACGGTCCGAGCTCAGCCACTGTGCTTCACCCTGCCTCATCTCCCCGTGCGACCCACCGTACTGCCCGGTGTGCCCCCGAACCTGAGGCCCTATTCAGACGGCGACGCCCGACCTACTTGCTCCCCCAGATCTTCTCCTGCAGAGCCGTGTCGCCCGCACTCTGGAACTTCACGACCTTGCCGTCTCGGAACGTCAGCACGTCCGCCTGCTCGGAGTGCTGGCCGTCAGCCGTGGTCCTGGTGAGCACCACCACGTGGTCGCCCTCGGCGATGAAGTGTTCCGGCTCGGTCGTGAAGGACTTGCCTGCCAGCGTGATGAAGAACTGGACGACCTCGTCCTTGCCGCGGTAGGTCCCGCTGATGGTGCTCGCACCCGGGACGATCCATTCGATGTCGTCGGCCAGGTTCTTGGTGGCGCCGTCGATATCCGCATTGGCGAACGCCTGATACGCCGCTTGGGCGGCTGCCTTGTTCTCAGAAGCAGACATGGTGGTCCTCTCTGAACGAGTGGGTGGGTCGTCAGCCCTTGATGATGTTGTGCACCGGAGCGACCATCGGGGCGCCCGGGTCGGCTCCGATTCCGGACATGATGGGCAGAAGCGTCGCGCCGAAGGCGTCGAACGACTCCTGCGAGTCCCAGACGTCGAAGACCTGGATGTTGCCGCCGGTCTCCAGGGCGACGTGGTACTGCCGCCCGACTGGAGCCCCGGCGCCTGCCTCGTCGAGTTGTTTGATCGCCGCGTCGTACTGCTCGGGCGTGAACGTTGCGGATCCGAAATAGAAGCCCATGGCCATGACGTGGCGGTCCTTCCCCCCAGGAAGTCGTGCCCAGTCGGGCACGGGCCTAGATGTAGACCTGCCCCATCACGGTGTCAATAGTGTCCGGCTCAACTCGCTACCAGGGTCTTGACGGCGGCAACCAGCGTGGCGAGGCCGCTCTTGGCGTCGGCGAAGTACATGCCGGTCTTCGGGTTGGTGAACAGCTCGTTGTCGATACCGGCGTACCCATGCCCCATCGAGCGCTTCATCACGACGATGCTCTTGGCCTGGTCGACGTCGAGGATCGGCATGCCCGAAATGACGGAGTCGGCCCGTCGCGCGGCGGGGTTGACCACGTCGTTCGCGCCCACGACGAGCGCGATGTCGGCGCGCGCGAACTCCGGGTTGATCTCTTCCATCTCCTTGAGCAACGGGTAGGGCACGTTGGCCTCGGCCAGGAGGACGTTCATGTGTCCGGGCATCCGGCCCGCGACGGGGTGGATCGCGTAGCTGACGTCGACGCCTCGCTTCTCGAGCAGGTCGGCGAGCGCCGCCATCTCGTGCTGCGCCTGCGCGACGGCGAGGCCGTACCCGGGAACGAGGATGACCTTGCTGGCGTACGCGAGCTGCAGGGCGACGTCGTCGGCCTCGACGCTGCGCGGCTGGTCGCCGGTGGCGAGCACCACCGTGCTGGCATCCGCGGTCCCGAAGCCGCCCACGATGATGTTGCGGATTGACCGGTTCATGGCGGTGGCCATCAACTTCGTCAGGATGCTGCCGGACGCGCCGACCAGCGCGCCGGCGATGATCAGGACGCTGTTGTCGATGACGAAACCGGCCATCGCGACCGCGGTCCCGGTGAACGCGTTGAGCAGCGAGATGACGACCGGCATGTCGGCCCCGCCGATGGGCAGCACCATCGTGACGCCGAAGACCAGCCCGAGCACCAGGATGACGAGCAACGCCGGAATCGACGTGTGGTCACCCCAGATCAGGTAGGCACCGCCCCCGACCGCGCCCAGCGCGAGAACGGCGTTGAGCAGTCGCACCGCCGGAAACGTGACCGGCGCACTGTTCACGACGCCCTGCAGCTTGCCGGCTGCGATGAGCGACCCGGACAGCGTGACCGCGCCGATGATCACGTCGAGCACCGTCGCCACGGCCGCGCGAGTCGAGAGGTCGAGGGAGGCATGCCCAGCGACACGGAAGAACTCGGTGAGCGCCACCAACGCCGCCGCGCCACCGCCGGCGGCGTTGAACAGGCTGACCAGCTGTGGCATGTCCGTCATGCGGATCTGACGCGCACCGAACAGTCCCGCCGCGGCGCCGACCAGCGTCCCCACGACGAGGATCGCCCATCCCACGCCGGTGATCGTGCCCTGGTGCGCGACGAAGGCGACGGTCATGACGATCGCCAGCGTCATTCCCGCCGCGGAGATGGTGTTGCCGCGGCGGGCCGTGGCCGGGGAGTTCATCAGGTGCAGCCCGACGACGAAGCAGGCCGCCGAGACCAGGTAGGCGAGCCGAACCGCGGTGTCGAAGTCGCTCATGGCCGCTGTCCAGGCTCCGCGTCGGATGGCGGGGGCGTTGGCTCCGGGCGGCGCCGGAACATCTGCAACATCCGGTCCGTCACGACATATCCGCCTACGACGTTCGACGCGGCGAAAGCCAGCGCAATGAACGCGAGCGTGTAGCCGACCGCGTCATGCGCGGTCGCCGCGCCCAGCATGGCCCCGACCAGGATGACGCCGTGGATCGAGTTGGCACCGGACATCAGCGGCGTGTGCAGCGTCGCGGGGACCTTGCTGATGACTTCGAATCCGACGAACAAGCTCAGCACGAAGATGCTGAGATCGGACAGCAGTGTCTCGCTCATCGTCACACCTCTCCGGATGCGCTCGCGGTGATGGCCGCGAGGACGGTGGGATGAACCACCGAGCCGCCATGGGTCATGACCACTCCTGCCTGGATTTCGTCGTCGAGGTTGATCGCGAGCTGCCCGTCGACGAGCAGGTGCAGCAGTACGGCGGAGATGTTGCGTGAGAACGCCGCGGACGCGCTGGTCGGCATCGTCGAGGGAAGGTCATCCGCCCCGATGACCGTGACCCCGTTGTCGGTGACGATCCGTTCCCCCGGCCTGGACACCGCGACGTTGCCACCGAGTGGACTCGACGCGATATCGACGACGACCGAGCCGGGTCGCATGCCCTCGACCGCTTCGGTGGTGACGAGCAGTGGCGGCCGGCGGCCCGGCACCTGCGCGGTGGTGATCACGATGTTGTGGCGCGCGACGTGCGTCGCCAGCTCGGTGGTCAATGCCGCTTGCTCGGTCTCGGTGAGTGGCCGGGCATAGCCGCCCTCGCCCGCGGCCGACGTGACCGCCGTGATGTCCAGGAAAGTCGCGCCGAGTGATGCCACCTCGGTGCGCGAGTCCGGCCGGACGTCGAAGGCCCTGACGAACGCGCCGAGCCGGCGTGCCGTCCCGATCGCTTGCAGGCCCGCCACACCGGCCCCGAGGACCAGCACCTCCGCCGGCCTCGCCGTACCCGCCGCGGTGACCATCATCGGCAGGTAGCGCCCGAACGCCTCGGCGGCCAGCAGCACGCTGCGATATCCGGCGACGTTCGCCTGCGAGCTCAGCGCGTCCATGGTCTGTGCCCGGCTGAGCATCCGGGGCAGCCCTTCCAGGCTTACTGCGGTGACCTGCCGTCGGGCCAGGTCGACCGCGAGCTCGTGGTCGCTCAGCAGCCCCAGCATCCCGACGATGACCTGACCGTCGCGGAGCGCTCCCAGCAGCTCGATCGAGGGCGGGCGAACCGTTACGATCACGTCTGCCTGGCGCACCACGTCCAGGCCGGAGGCGATCGTGGCGCCGGCCTCGACGTACGCCGTGTCGGGGAACCACGCGCTGGCTCCGGCGCCGGCCTCGACGGCCACGGCGCAGCCCGCCGCGACCAGCCGGCCCGTCCCCTCCGGGTCGAGCGCGACCCGGCGTTCTCGGGGTGCCGTCTCTTTGACGACACCGACTGTCAACTCGCCCATGCACACCTCTCGCCGCCGCACGCGGCTGGCGTGCTGAACCGTTGGTCGAACGGAGTCTGGCCTAGGCTAACGATGGAGGTTGTGATCAAGGTGTACATCGAGTCCGTGATCCGAGTCTGGTGTGACTGACGTAGATACCGAACGAACCAGCAAGCCAATCGAACAACTGGACCGGGTCGTTATCCGGTTTGCGGGGGATTCCGGCGACGGCATGCAGCTGGCCGGGGACCGCTTCACCAGCGAGACGGCCGAGTGGGGCAACGACCTGTCCACGCTGCCGGACTTCCCTGCCGAGATCCGCGCGCCGGCCGGCACGTTGCCCGGGGTCAGCGCCTTCCAACTGCACTTCGCCGATCATGCCGTCACGACTCCCGGCGACCAGGCGGACGTTCTCGTCGCGATGAACCCCGCCGCGCTGCGGGCGAACGTCGGGCACCTGCCGGTCGGGGCGACGATCATCGCCAACTCCGACGACTTCACGGGCCGGAACCTGCGCAAGGTGGGGTACGACTCCAACCCGCTCGAAGACGGCTCGCTGTCGTCGTACGCGGTTCACGCGCTCCCTCTCACGACGCTGACCGTCGGCGCCGTCGCCGACCTGGAGGTCGGGCGCAAGGATGCTGAGCGCGCCAAGAACATGTTCGCGCTCGGGATGCTGTCGTGGCTCTATAGCCGTCCGGTCGAGAGCACGGTGGCCTACCTCGAGCGAGCCTTCGCGAAGCGCCCCGAGCTGGCTGCGGCGAACATCGCCGCGTTGCGGGCCGGCTGGAACTTCGGCGAGACCACCGAGTCCTTCGTCGTTCGCTACGAGGTCGGTCCGGCCGAAATGCCCCCGGGGCGCTACCGGACCATCCGGGGCAACACCGCGCTGGCGTACGGGCTGATCGCTGGAGCCCAGCGGGCCGGGCTGCAGCTGTTCCTCGGCTCGTACCCGATCACGCCGGCCTCCGACGTGTTGCACGAGCTCGCGCGGCACAAGGAGTTCGGTGTGCTGACGTTCCAGGCCGAGGACGAGATCGCCGGGATCGGTGCGGCGCTCGGCGCCGCGTTCGGCGGTGCGCTCGGCGTGACGACGACCTCCGGTCCCGGCGTCGACCTCAAGGCCGAGACCGTCGGGCTCGCGATCGCCATGGAGCTGCCGCTGGTGATCTGCGACGTCCAGCGTGCCGGCCCGTCGACGGGGATGCCGACCAAGACGGAGCAGGCCGACCTGTTGCTCGCGATGTTCGGCCGGCACGGTGAGGCACCCGCCGCCATCGTGGCGCCGCGGTCACCGGCGGACTGCTTCGATGCCGCCGTTGAAGCGGTGCGGATCGCGACGACGTACCGGACGCCGGTGTACCTGCTGTCCGACGCCTACCTGGCGAACGGCAGCGAGCCGTGGCTGATCCCCGACGTCGCGACTCTGCCGGACCTCACGGTGGATTTCGCGGTGGCGCCCGAGGACGGGACGACCTTCCAGCCGTACACGCGGGATCCGGAGACCCTCGCCAGGCCCTGGGCAATCCCCGGGACCGCGGGTCTGGAGCACCGCATCGGCGGCATCGAGAAGGCCAACGGCTCCGGTGACATCTCCTACGACGGCGACAACCACGACACGATGGTCCGGCTCCGGCAGGCGAAGATCGACGGCATCGCCGCCACGATCCCGCCGCTCGAGGTCGATGATCCGGACGGTGACGCTGACGTGCTCGTGCTCGGGTGGGGATCGACGTACGGCGCAATCTCCTCCGCGGTCCGCGCGGTTCGCGAGAACGGCGTGAAGGTCGCCCAGGCGCACCTGCGTCACCTGAACCCATTTCCCAGCAACATCGGCGAGGTGCTGCAGGGCTACTCGAAGGTCCTGGTTCCCGAGCTGAACCTCGGCCAGCTCGCCATGTTGCTGCGGGCCAGGTACCTGGTCGACGTGCAGTCGTTCAACCGAGTCCGCGGGTTGCCGTTGCAGTCCCACGAACTCGCCGAAGCCCTGGAAGGACTGGCTGCATCATGAGTGCCCCCACGTCGCCCCGCCGCGGCCTGAACCTCGTGCCGCTGGCTGATGCGCCGAGCACCAAGCGGGACTTCACCTCGGACCAGGAGGTCCGGTGGTGCCCCGGCTGCGGTGACTACGCGATCCTCGCTGCGATCCAAAGCTTCATGCCGACCTTGGGCATCGCCCGCGAGAACACCGTATTCATCTCGGGCATCGGGTGTGCCGCCCGGTTGCCGTACTACATGAACACCTTCGGGATGCACTCGATCCATGGTCGGGCGCCGGCCATCGCGACCGGCCTCGCGGTCACCCGGCCAGACCTGTCGGTCTGGGTGATCGGGGGCGACGGCGACATGTTGTCGATCGGCGCAAACCACCTGATGCACGCGCTGCGACGCAACGTCAACATCAAGATCCTGTTGCTGAACAACAAGATCTACGGTCTGACCAAGGGTCAGTACTCGCCCACCTCCGAGGTCGGCAAGCTGACCAAGTCGACGCCGGCGGGCTCGCTCGACCGGCCGCTGAACCCGCTGTCCGTGGCACTCGGCTCGGAGGCGACCTTCGTGGCGCGCAGCATCGACTCGGACCGCCAGCACCTGCAGTCGGTGCTGGAAGCCGCGGCGATGCACCGGGGCGCGGCGTTCGTCGAGATCCTGCAGAACTGCGACATCTACAACGACGGTGCCTTCGACGCGCTGAAGAACCCCGACACTCGCGACGAGGCGGTGGTCCGGCTCGTGCACGACGAGCCGATCCGGTTCGGTGCCGACGGCGAGCGCGGTCTACGGCTGCGGGGCGACGGCACGCTCGAGCTGGTGGACGCGCGGACTGCTCCGGGGGACTCGATGCTGGTGCACAACGCGCACGCCGAGGGCCCGGAGCTGGCCTTCCTGCTTTCCCGGCTCGACTATGGCGACGGTGGCGTGACCCCGATCGGTGTCTTCCGCGACGTCGACCGACCGGCGTATGATGACTCGGCCCGTGAGCAGGTTGCCGACGCCCGCGAGTCCGGCGGGACGGGCGACCTGGCGGCACTGCTGTCGTCAGGCGGGACCTGGTCAGTCGGCTGATCCCGCCTCGGCGGGTCAGCGCAGTTCCGCCGCTCGCTGCTTGATCTCGATCAGTGCCGCCAGCCCGGCCCGCAACCCGGCGACTTGTCGTGGACGCGTTCCGTGAGCTCGATCATCACCCGTCGGCGATCGTCCGGAACCGCTCGGTGGGTGAAGTAACCACGCGACACCAGGGTGTCGATCAGCTGACTGGCCGCCTGCTTGCTGACGCCAAGTCCGCCGATCATGTCCGCCGCCGTGCCACCGTGGTGTGCCATGCCTCCCAGCACGAAGCTGCCGTCGCGTGGCAAGTCATCCACCCCGCGGGCCTCGAGATGCACCCGGATCGCCTGCGCGTAACAGCCGCGTGCCGCGCGCAAACCGGTAGTCAAGTAACTTGACGGTCAATCACTCGGAGGAGTGCGCGGCATTGCTGGGCGGCGTCTATCGACGCCGCTTCGTGGCGTGGCCACGCTGATTAGGTGCGCGTCAGCTCGAGCCGAGGATGATGTCCTTCAGCTCCGCCAAGGTCTGGATCCGGTAATGCGCTTGCGAGAAGTCGTGTGACTTCGTGAACTCGTTGTAGACGATGGCGCAGTCGATGCCCGCCGCTACCGCGGAGCGCAGCCCTCTTGACGAGTCCTCGACGACCAGGGTCTCTTCCTTGGCGGCTCCGAACCGTTTGACGGCGATCAGGTAGGGCTCCGGGTCTGGCTTGGCACGCGTGTAGTCGTCGCGGACGAGGACGAAGTCCATGTACTGCCTGATGGGACGGCCTTGGTGGATGAGCTCAAAGTCCTTGCGCTTTGAGGTGGTGACGATCGCCATGCGCACGTAGTGCGACAGCTCGGCGAGGGCCTCAACGACGCCGTCGATCTCGACTGTCTCGGTCCGCAGGTGCTCCTGATAGTAGGCGTTCCGGACCACGCGCAGCCTGTCGATGGTGTGGTTATCAACCCCAGCCGCCTTGGCTTGGGCCCAGGTGCCTGCTCCTTGACTCATGTCGAGGAGATACTGGTCCTGGTCCAGGGCCAGGCCAATCTCGGCAAGCGCACGTTCGCCAGCCTTGTAGTACCAGTGCTCGGTGTCGACCAGCACGCCGTCGTGGTCGAACAAGATGTACCTCTTCACCTGAGTGATTCTTTCCCAACGGCTCGGCGTGGCGCAGTTCCATGCACGCGGCGTTGCTGAGCGGCGGATCAGGACGTCCGTCGACAGTGGCCGCCGATCTCACTAGGTTTCCGCCATGACTGTTCCCGCGCCTACCGCCAGCCCGTCCTCACCCGGCCTGCGTCGCGACGCGATCGGCCTGCGTGAGGTGATGTTCCAGAGCATCACGGATATGGCGCCGGGTGCTGCCGTCGCTGCCTCCATCCCGGCCGGGGTCGCATTCGCGGGCGGGAACCTTCCGCTCTCGGTGCTCGTCGCCCTCGTCGGCTGCCTGCTCTCGGCGTGGTGCATCGCCGAGTTGGCTCGCCACCTGCCGTCGGCCGGGTCACTCGCCACCTACACGGCGGCCGGTCTGCACGAAGGACTCGGCTTCCTCGTCGCCTGGGGCTACACGCTGATCGGGTTGCTGATCCCCCCGCTGGTGTTGCTGCAGCTCGGGTTCACGATCGCGGGTACGTTCCACGGGGAGTGGTCGGGGTACCCGGCCAACCTGTGGTGGCCCTGGACGCTCGGAGGCGCCCTGATCGTGGCGGCCGCCGGCTTCTACGGCGTGCGTGCCTCGGCGGGCCTGGGCACCATCCTCGGTGCCTTCGAGATCCTGATCTTCGTCATCATGGCGTTCCTGCTGATCGTCCACGCGGGCAGCCACAACACCGTCAAGGTGTTCGGGACGTCGCTCACACCGCCCGCGTTCCGCGGCGTGAAGGGAGTGGTCGCCGGCTCGGTGTACTCGGTGCTGGCCTTCGGCGGTTTCGAGGGAGCAGCGGTACTCGCCGAGGAGGCGAAGGACCCTCGCCGGACCATCCGGCGCGCAGTCCTCGGAGCCACGCTCGGGATCGGCATCTTCTACATCTTCACGACGTACGCCGTCGACGTCGCCTTCGGACCGCACAACTTCGCCAACTTCTCGGCGGCCGGAGCGAACTCGTGGGTCGGGCTGGCTCGATCGCTGTACGGCGTGTTCTGGGTGTTCGTGTTCCTCGCCATCGTCAACTCCACGATCGCGAACGCCAACGCCGGGGTGAACGTCTCGACCCGCACCGGTTTCGCGATGGGCCGGATCGGCGTCTTCCCGTACTGGTTGTCCCAACTGCATTCGAAGCACAAGTCGCCGTACCTCGGCATCGTCATCGCGACGTGCGTCTCGATCGCGGTGACGCTCGGCCTCGGTCTCGGCTACGACCCCGAGACGGCCTTCGCGATGGTCGGCACCGCGCTCGTCATCGTGCTCGTGGCCATCTACATCGTCGTCAATGCGGCCTGCATCGGGTTCTTCCTTCGGCGGAAGCGGGAGCACTTCAACCCGTTGAGCCACCTCGTGGTCCCCGTGCTCGGCATCGCTGCGTTCGTGCCCGCCTGGCTGACGGCCGCCGGCCTCCCGGTGTTCTCGTTCGTCAGCAAGCTGCCGCCGCCGATCTCCTACGCCGGCCCGGGGGTCGCGGTGTGGATGGTGCTCGGGATCATCGCGCTGGTGGTGCTCTACTCGCGTCACCCGGAGCGGATCGGCAAGGTCTCACACGTGCATCTCGACGACCCGATCGAGGACCTCGGCGCCGAGGCGGTGGCCCGATGAGCGATCCGCGCATCCTCAGCTACCGGCCCGGTGAGGGCGAGTACGCCTGGACGTTCGGCGGCGCGGCTCCGGTCGCGAGAGTCGCTCCCGGAACCATCCTCGAGCTCTACACCGAGGACTGCTTCGCCGGCCGGGTGCGCAGCCAGGACGACCTCGTGTCCGAGGTGTGCGAGTTCCCGTTCCTCAACCCCCAGACCGGTCCGTTCTACGTCGAGGGCGCTGAGCCGGGGGACACGGTCGCCGTCCACTTCATCTCGATGCGGCCGGCGCGGGACTGGGCCGCGTCGACGACTGTGCCGTTGTTCGGGGCATTGACCAGCACCCACCTCACGGCGACGCTGCAGGATCCGTTGCCCGAGGTGGTGTGGATCTGGCAGCTCGACCGGGACCGTGACCTCGCGCGCTTCGAGTCACGGTTCGGCGACTGGGCCGTCGATGTCCCGATGAGTCCGATGCACGGCACTGTCGGGGTCGCCCCACCGAATCTCGAGGTGCGCTCGGCGCTGGTGCCGGACGTGTTCGGCGGCAATATGGACACGCCCGAGATGAGGGTCGGGGTCACCTGCTACCTCGGCGTGAACGTCGAGGGCGCGTTGTTGTCGATCGGCGACGGCCACGCCCGGCAGGGTGAGGGCGAGACCTGCGGCGTGGCGGCCGAGTGCGCCATGGACACGACGATCGCGGTCGACCTCATCAAGGGACGGCCGTGCCCGACGCCGCGGCTCGAGACCGACACCCACTTGATGAGCATCGGGTCGGCGCGGCCACTCGAGGATGCCTTCCGCGTGGCGCAGCACGACCTGGTGTCGTGGGCGGCGTCGGACTTCGGCATGCACCCGCTCGACGCCTACCAGCTGCTTTCTCAGGTGGTCGAGGCGCCGCTGGCCAACGTCGTCGACACCAACTACACCTCGGTCGCCAAGGTGGCGAAGCAGTTTCTGCCGAGCGTCGCGGTGTACGACGACGCCCACGCACGACTGCGCGAGCTCGCAGCTGGTTACCGGGCCGGTGGCGGTGCGGGCTGACCGCTTGGTTAGTGCGAGACGCCGGGGAGCAAGCCGCGCCGCCCAGCCAGCGCGACCGCCTCGGTGCGGCTGGCGGCACCCAGCTTGGCCAGGATGTTGGACACGTGCACGCTCACGGTCTTGGTGCTGATGAACAGCTGCCCCGCGATCTCCCCGTTGCTCCGCCCGGCGGCGACCAACGCGAGCACCTCGGCCTCGCGCGGGGTCAGCGAGTCGTCTGTTGCCGAACGGGTCGGGCGGCTCGTCGTCGTACCGGTCTCGCCCAAGCCGCGGAGCTCCGCGAGCAGCGGCCGCGCTCTCAACCGGGCGGCGACCTCGTGGGCCTGGGCGGCCTGCTCACTCGCCTCGGTGGTGTGACCGGTCGCGCGGAGCACCGCCGCGAGCCGGGCCCGGGAGCGGGCGGTCTCGTGGACATGTCCGAAGTGCTCGAACGCGCCGACCGTCGCCCGCCACGCTTCGACGAGCTCTGATTCCGCCGGTGCGTTCACCCCGGCCAGCCAGCGCAGCCGCGCGTATTCAGCGTTGGCGCGAGCCAACCACGCCAATCCCTCTGGGCCTTGCGAGCGCTCGTCCTCGGTGACCTTCACGGCTGACGCCGCCAGTGCCGCCCCACGTGCGACGAGAGTGTCGCGCTCAGCCGCGTTCGCAGTCGCTGCGGCGGTCGCCAGCTGACCGAGCACCAGAGCGCTGAGTCGGATCCGGGCGTGGAACGCCATGTTCTGCCACAGCGCGCTGACGCTAGCGACGACGTCGTCGTACATCGCAAGGACTCCGGCCAGATCACCCCGCTGCCCCAGCAGGTCGATCGCCGCCCCGCCGCTGGTGATCCCGATCAAGCCGTCGCGACGCCACCAGCCGCGCAGCTCGGGCATCCGGTCCAGGGCAGCCACCTCGCCGCGGTCGGCGGCCAGCTGCATACCGATGGCACCGAGCAGCGCCTCGGCGAACTCCGGTGGTGACTGACCGGACACGTCGAGGGTCCGGTCGGCCAGCTCCCAGTCGCCGCTGACGTGCGCGACGAGAGCCGACAGCGACAGCCCGTCCAGACCGTACGGGGCCCACGGTCGACCCGCCTCCTGAGCCCGGCGCCCGGCCCCCTGATAGGCCTCGATGGCAGGCCCGAGCCGACCTTGGTTGTAGTACAGGGTCCCGAGGGTGCACAGCGCGCGCAGCTCCGACGCCATCTCGCCGGACGCGCGGGCATCGGCGATGGCCTCGAGCAGCCAGGTCTCGGAGGCGCGGGGATCGCCTGCGTCCTTGTCGATCCGGGCGAGCGTGGTGGCCGCGTCCGCCCCCACGTCCGGGAGCCGTAGCTCGCGGGCGAGTTGCTGGGCCTTGATCGCAAACTGGATCGCTTCGTCGTAGCGGGCCCGATCGGCGAAAGCCCGGGCGTGGGTGTTGAGGACCCGGGCCCGCAGCGCGGTCGGCGGCTCCGCCGGCAACAGTTGCACCGCCTCCGTGGTCATGGCGAGGATGTCGATCGGACTGTCCAGATGCAGCGCGAACTCCGCGACTGCCTGCAGCAGGCGCACCCGGTCGATGACTGGTGCGTCGGCGGGTAGCGCCCGCAGCTGCTCCTCGACGAGGGCTATCGCTCGGAACCAATGGCCGGCCGCTGCCGCGGCGTTGCTGGCGCGTAGCACCAGGCTGATCGGGTCCAGGGCCGTCGCGTCGCCATCGTCGCTGACGGCGGTGGCCACCCCCGGGTCGGCGAGCAGCTCGAGAGCCAGTTCGTAATGGCGGGCGGCCTCGTCCGGGCCGCCGACGACCATCGCCTCGTCGCCGGCCTGGACGCTGGCCCGCAACGCCGTCACCAGGTCGTGGGACGCCCGCGCGTGGCGGGCCAGCTCGGCGGCGGTTCCGTCGGCCTGTCCGGTGGCAAGCGCCGTCGCATAGGCGGCGTGCAGCCGGACCCGTTCGCCGGGGAGCAGGTCCTGGTACACCGCCTCGGCCAGCAGGGCGTGCCGGAATGCGTAGCTGTCGGGCTCCACCGCGATCAGCACGTTGGCCTCGACGGCGGCGCGCAGCGCCTGGTCGAGCGATGAGCTGTCGAGCCCGGCGCCCTGCGCCAACAGGTCGTGCGGCACCCGGCGGCCGACGACGGATGCCGCCCGCACCACCAACCGTCCGGCATCGTCGAGCTGGTCGAGGCGGACCAGCAGCAGGTCGGCGAGGTTCGACGGGAGGGCGCCTCCGCTCACCTCGGCGGCCGCCACCAGCTCCTCGATGAAGAAGGGGTTGCCCTCGGCGCGTTCGACGATGAGCTGGAGGTCACGCTCGCCCAAGGTGCCGGGCTGGAGGCCGCGGATCAGATCACGGGCTGCCGCCTGCGGCAGTGGGTCCAGCTGCAGCCGGCTGACCGCGGGCAGCCGCGTCCACTCAGCCAGCGCGGCGCGCAGCGGATGGCGCCGGTGCAGCTCGTCACTGCGGTACGACGCAACAACCGTGACGGGTGCGTCGAACTGCCGGGAGAACAGGAAGCTCAACAGGTCTCGGGTCGACTGGTCGGCCCAGTGCACGTCCTCGATGACGAGCAGCAGCGGCAACTCCGCTCCGAGCCGTCCGAGCGCGCCGTGGACGGCGTCGAGGAGTGAGGCCCGGTCGGTGGGCTGCCGGTCGGTCTCGGCGCCGGCGAGCAGTCGCTGGGCGGGCAGCAGGCGAGCGATTGCCGGGCTCGCCTCGAGCAGCGTGGCAGCGAGGCCGGGCGTGTCGGTGACCAGCCGGCCGAACGCCTCGCTGAAGGCGAGATACGGCAGCGAACTGTCGCCGAAGTCGAGACAGTGGCCGACGAGCACCCGCCAGCCGGAGGTGCGGGCCTGCTGGCTGAGCTCGGCCAGCAACCGGCTCTTCCCAGCGCCGGCGTCACCGCCGAGCAGCACCGAGCCGCCGTGGTCGGTCCCCAGCCCGACCAGCTCGGTGAGCCGGTGCACCTCGTCGGTGCGCCCGACCAACGGGCTCAGCGTGATCTCGAACGGCACAGCCTCCATCATGGCTGCTGTATGCGACACGTTTTTGCCTCAGTGCAGAGTGCCGGCGTGGATCGGTCGGCATACCGCCGTAGCGGCCTCGGTCGGCTGAGTGGGGACCGGCGCCGTCGTGGTGGTGGTGACACGCCGCCAGCGCCGCCGGATTGCGGGCTTGCGGACCCGGGGCTGCCGAGCCGCGACGCCGGTGAGGCGCTCGCGCCGGTAGTCGAGTTCGGCCTGGAAGAATGCTTCGGAGAACGTTGCGGGCATCTTCATGTCAACTCCTTGTGTGGTGCTGTCTCGGTGACGGGTTCAACGATCGGCTTCTGAGGTAGGCGGCCACATCAGGAGGAAGCCCTATTTCCGGCGGCCCGATGTCTTAGGCGCCCAGATGCGCGCACCGACCGGGTCTAAGGCCGGGTCCGGCCCGACCGTCGGACCTCGCGGCTGCGGACCTTCCACTGCCGGCTGACCTCGTTGCGGAGCCGGGCGTCGCCGCGGGATGCCATCCAGGCGGCCTCGCGCTGCAGCTTGCGCCAGCTGTCGAGTCGCCGGCGGGCCAGCCGGCCGTCGTCGATGGCGCCGAGGATTGCGCAGCCGGGCTCACTGACGTGGCCGCAGTCGGAGAACCGGCACTGGGTGGCCAGGTCGTCGATCTCCGGGAACGCGCGGGTCAGCCCGTCGCCGTCGAGCCAGAGGCCGGCTCCACGCAGCCCTGGAGTGTCGACCAACACGCCACCGCCGGGCAGCGTCACCAGCTCGCGGTGCGTCGTGGTGTGGCGACCCTTGCCGTCGCTCCGGATCTCGCCGGTGGTGAGCCGCTGCTCACCCAGCAGCAGGTTCGCCAGCGTCGACTTGCCGGCGCCCGACCGTCCCAGCAGGCACACGGTCGTTCCCGGGACGTCGTACGCCGCCAGCTCGTCGAGGCCGGCGCCGGTGGTTGCACTGATGCAGTGCAGCTCGACACCGGGAGCACTGCCTCCGACGTCCGCGGCCACGCCGACCGGATCTCGCGCGAGGTCAGCCTTCGTGACGACGATGACGGGGGTGGCTCCGCTGTCCCAGGCGAGGGCCACGAGGCGCTCGACCATCGCGAGCCTCGGTTCTGGAACCGTGGCGACAACGACGAGGACGACGTCGACGTTCGCGACCAGCGGCTGCTCGACGGACTCCCCGGTCGCTGCGGCGCGGCCGATCGTGGTGCGCCGTGGCGCGATGACCGCCACGGCGGTGTCCACCACGGCGACCCAGTCACCGACGACGACGACGGGGTCGCCCGAGCGGGTGGCCACCCGCATGGTGTCGGAGGCGGTGAGGACGTCGACGGCGGCGCGGTCGACGCGGCAGATGCGACCGAGTCGGTGGGTCTCGGAATACGGGTTAAGCGCGGCCTCGATAGCCGGGGTGAGGCCGATTCGGTGCAGGAATGACAGCTCGGGAGACGACAAGGGGGTGCCTTTCAGCGAGGACGGGTCGATGGGCAGGCGTCAGCAGCGGCACGGTCCTCACCTCCCTGATGTCGTCGGTCGTTGATAGTCGGCGTTGCCCGTGAACCGTACTGCGATGTCGGCCTGGCGTCGCCGGGTTTTCGCGCCCTGAGGTTGCCTGGGAAACCTATGCAAAACATGGGTACCGGAGTTAGGGTCCGATCCGTGCCTACAACGCTCGCGCCCACGCGCTTCCTGTCGGTGACCCGTAACCGCGCCGCGGTGGTGTTCCTCGCCGTGCTCGCGGTCATGGTGGGTTTTGCGCTCAGCCCGCCGGCGGCGCGGGCCGAGGCGAACTCCACGACGCTGACCATCGTGGGCACCAGTGACGTCTCGGACTCGGGCCTGTCCAACGTGCTGGACGCCGACTTCACGTCGTTCTACGACAAGGCCCACCCCGGCGTACACATCAGCGTCAACTACAAGGGCGAAGGCACGCAGGCCGCGATCAACGACGCGGAAGCGGGGAACGGCAGTGCGTTGCTGGTGCACGCGGAGTCGCTGGAGAACCAGTTCGTCGCCGACGGCTTCTCGCTGGAGCAGTACGGCCGGGCTGTATTCCACGGCGACTTCGTCCTTCTCGGGCCTACCTCGGATCCCGCCCAGGTAGACCCCACGGACGCGCACAACGTCGTCGGCGCTTTCCAGGACATCGCTACCGCGGGAGCCAGTAGCGAGGCGAACTTCATCTCCCGCAGCGACAACTCCGGCACCAACGTCGAGGAGCACGAGATCTGGGCATTGACCAACGTCACCAAATGCACGGTCAGCACCGCGAACGGCGGCGGGTCGACGCCAGCCACAACCACAGGTGACTGCCCGCAGACCGCGCCGGCGTGGTACCAGCCCACCAACGACCACTCGCAGGCCACGAACGTGGAGTTCACCAACACCTGCAACGGTCTGCCGGGTGGTACCAACACCTGCTACACCATCACCGACCGGGGCACCTACGACAACCTCGAGGCACAGGGCCTGATCCCGAATCTCAAGGTCGTGACGCAGTCGGCTCCCGGCGACACATTGCTGGTCAACTCGTTCCACGCCTACGCCATCAACCCCGCCGCGGTGCCGAGCACAGCGAACCTCAACCCGATTCTGGCCTTGGCATTCGTGCAGTGGCTGAGCTCACCTGCCGGGCAGACCGCCTCGAACAACTACCTCAAGGACGCTCCAGGCGGTTCGCCGTTCCTCGAGGACGCGGCCCCCGTGATCACGGCGTCGAAGCTCCCGAGCACCAAGCAGGGGGGCAAGTCGGTGACGGTGAAGGGCTCGGTGACGAACGTCGTGCCGGGTACGCCGAGGCTGATCGGCAAGAAGGTGACGCTCTCGGCGCTGCGGACCTCCGTCGCCAAGGCCGATCCGGATGCCAAGCCGGTCGCGCTGAAGTCGGTGCTCACCAACAGGCAGGGGCAGTACTCGTTCACCTTCACGCCGAACGCCAACGCGAAGTACACCGTCTCGACGGCGGAGATCTCCCAGATCGAGAACGACACCACCCTGCATCCGCCATTCGGTGACCTGCTCTCACCTGCCTCGAAGTCGCTGGGCCGGATGAACGTCCGAGCCGCGGTCAGCATCCACAAGGTGAAGGCCAGCAAGGGCGTGGTCACCATCACGGGTGGCCTCAACCCGACAGCGACCGGCGCGTTCGCCCACCTGAGCCTGTACGCCGGTCACTCCGGTCACTCCCTGAAGTTCGTCGGCAAGCGCGACGCGAGGGCGGACAAGCACAGCTTCGTGCTCCACTTCCACCTCGTGCGCGGCTTCACCTGGCGGCTTAGACTGAAGTACGTGACCGCCGGACAGACCCTGACTGGGACATCCGCAGCTCGATCGGTGACGGTGCACTGAGGTTCACCCGACGTGGGCTCCTCGGACGCACGACGCTCGTCGTGCTGGTGGCTGGCGCCTGTGTCGTCCCCGCCGCGCGGTCGGCTGTGGCGGACGACGGCTGTCCGACCACCGGCGGGTGTGTCGATGTCCACCAGTACCAGGACGGCACCGACACCGTCGTGCAGCAGTTCACGCCGGCCCAGCTCGAGCAAGACTCCGACATCCCCAACAACACCTGTTACGACGAGCAGGTAGAGGCCAACGGAAAGGTCAAGCCGGACGGCACCTTCTGCGTCTCGAATGCGCTGTCGGTCCATGGCCTGTTGGCGCAGAGCGGATTTGATCTCAGCAACGACCAGCTGCACACCGCAGTGGTGCGCAACGACGGGACGTGGGCGACCCTGAGCACGCCCGAGCTGCAGGACCCGCCCGCGGCTGGTGCCTTCAAGGACTCGCAGCTGCCGGCCGTGTACTCGACTGGCAACTCCGTCGGGTACGTGCGCCCACTGCGGAGCTCCAGCGATACCAACGTGCAGGACATCTTCACCCCTAACGACCAGAGCAGTCCGCTGAACATCTACGTCTTCACCGGCCCGACGCTCACCGTCACGACGACCGCGAGCCCGCGCCACCATGTCAAGGTCGGCCAGGCGGTCAGCTTCGGCGGCACCGTCGGTGGGTCCTCCGACCCGTCCTCGCTGCAGTACTCCTGGTCGTTCGGTGATGGTCACGGTGCCAGCACGCTAGGGACGTCCCACGCCTTCACGGCTCCCGGCAGCTACCCCGTCCTGCTCAAGGTCATAGGAGCCGGCGACAACTCGGGTGGTATCTCCGAGCCGCTCACGATCAATGTGGGAGCTGCGTCGACGAAAAGTCCGGGCCCGGGGGGCGCCACGCACACCCCGTCACCCACGCCGTCGGCATCCGCATCCGGAACCCCCGCGCCAACCACGCACTCGTCGCCCGGCCCGGGTGTGCGCCACCGCCGGCACGCGAAGTTCCCAGGCCTGGGCCAGCTAGCGCTGGGTCCGTCGATCGCCACCCGGCTCGGAGCCCGGCTCTCCGGTCAACAACCGCTGATCGCGAACGGCGGCGCGGACCAGTTCGCCTACGTCAGCGGCCAGTTGGTCGGCGCGGGACAGCCGGTGTCGCTAAGCGCGGCGGCCAGCGAGTCGTCGACCGTGTCGGACTCCGCGCTGTCGGCGACCGCCGAGAGCACCAGTTGGGGCCCCGGCGTCGTACCGATCTATGTCGGTGCCGTGCTGCTCCTGCTGGGAGTGGGGATTGCTCGGGAGCGTGGTTGGTTGACGCTGCGGCGTCGATAGTGTCGCTGCCGTGACCCATGCCATCGACGAGGCGATCTTCCACGTCGCGTCGGTCCTCGAGGTGCCCGTCCTCATCCTCGCCCTGCTCGCTCTAGCGGCGGTGATCGTGGAGCTCGGGGGCTTCCTGGTGGAGTTCCGATCTCGGCGACGCCGGCATTTCCCGCTGCTGTCGACCACCGCCGAGACCGCGCGACGTGCGCTCGATGAGGGTGACGAGGCCGCCGTCGCCACCGCCCTGTCGAAGGTTGCATGGAGCCCGGCGATGGGCGGCACCCTTGCCACGATCGGCGCACAGGCGGGTCGTCCGGGAGCGGACACCGAGCTGGCGAAGGCGCTGGCCGACTTCGACTTCGCGTCGCAACGCAAGCTCGGCCGCACTCGCCTGCTGGTGCGGGTCGGGCCCGCGCTTGGTTTGATGGGCACGCTGATCCCGCTGTCGCCGGCGTTGTCCGGCCTGGCCCGAGGCGACGTCCATGAGCTCAGCCAGGACTTGCGGGTGGCGTTCAGCGTGACGGTCCTGGGACTGCTCGTGGGTGGCGTCGCCTTCGCGGTCACGCTCTACCGGGACCGGATCTACGGCCAGGACCTCTCCGACCTCGAGTACGTCGCTGCGGTGCTCACCGACGACACGGCGCCAGCGCCGGCGGCCGTCCGCAAGCCACGATCGGCGCAAAGTGGGACCACGCCATGATTCGCGTGACGCCGAACGCCCGTCGGCGCGAGGACCGAAACGGTGACCCGCTCGACGGGTTGGTCAACCTGTTCGACCTGGGCATCGTGCTCGCGGTCGCGTTCCTGCTGGCCGCCCTGTCGTCGCTGAACCTCACCAAGGCGATCACGAAGACCGGGCTCAACCCGGTGGCGCCGGGCACCATCCAGATCTCGCCCGGACAGACGATCCATACCCTCCCGTCGCCCGGCGCTCACGCGGTGGGGCAGGGCACCAAGGTGGGCACCGTCTACCGGCTCCCGAACGGACAGCTGGTCTATGTCACCGGAACCGCGAGCCCCTAGTGGAGTTCCTGTGGGATGGCGTGCGGCAGGCGTGGCATCTCATCATCTCGGGCGATCCCTACCTGCGGCAGGTCACGTGGGTCACCCTCAAGGTGGCGTTCATCTCGACGACGATCTCGCTGGTTCTCGGGGTTCCGCTGGGTCTGGTGCTGGGGCTCGGCCGGTTCCCCGGCCGGCGCGTCGCGCTCGTCATCGTGAACGTCGGGTTCGTCCTGCCGCCGGTCCTGATCGGGCTGGTCCTGTACCTGCTGATGTTCCCGGCGGCTCCGCTGGGTCGGCTGCACCTGATCTACACGCTGCACGGGGTCTACGTCGCCCAGACGCTGCTGGCCGCGCCAATCGTCGTCGCCCTCACCAGCTCGGCGGTGCAGGCCGTCCCGGGCGGCCTGCTTGCGCAGGCCCGGGCGTTCGGCGCGGGGACCGTCCAGGTGTGGGGTCTGGCACTGCGCGAGGCCCGGGTGGGAGTGCTCACCGCCGCGATCGCGACGGTCGGGTCGGCGTTCTCGGAGGTCGGCGCGATCGTCTTGGTGGGCGGCAACATCCAGGGGCGCGACGAGACGCTGGCCAGCGCGGCACTGTCGCAGGTCGCCGGCGCCAACTATTCCGAGGCGGTGGCCATCGGGATCATCCTGCTCGGCCTGATGACGGTCATTATCGCCGCGCTCACCTTCATTCAGCAGCGCGACGAGACTGCGATCCGCTTCCGGGCCTCGTCGTGACGGCGTCGGCGCCGGTTCTGCGCGCGGCCGGCCTTCACGTGCATCGGGGGAACCGCCGAATCCTCGAGGACGTCGATCTCGACGTGAGCCCCGGTGAGGTCGTGGCGGTGCTCGGCCCCAACGGTGCGGGCAAGAGCACGTTGCTGGAGACGCTCGCGAACGTGCTGCAGCCCTCAGCCGGCACCATCCAGCGCAACGGCCAAGTGGCGGCAGCGCTGCAGTCCCCCGATATGGCGCGTCGAAGCGCCCGCGCCAACGTGGAGCTGGCACTCGCCTGGTCAGGCGTGCCTCGGCGGCATCGGCGTACCCGGGCGGTCGAGGCGCTCACCGCCATGCGCGCCGACCACCTGGCGGACCGGCCGGCGGCCATGCTCTCCGGCGGGGAACGGCGACGGGTGCACTTGGCGCGAGCGGTGGCGATCCAACCGGACTTGTTGTTGCTGGACGAGCCGTTCGCCGGGCTGGACAACGCGACTCGGGCGGCGCTGCTCGACGATGCCGCCGTCGCGCTACGAGGCTCAGCGAGGGCCGTGGTCGTCGTCGTCCACGATCGCGCCGAGGCGTGGGCGCTGGCCGACCGGCTGGTCGTCCTCCTTGCCGGCCGGGTCGCGGCCACCGGGCCTCCCCGCGACGTCCTCGACCGGCCGCCGACCCCGGAGGTCGCGCGTTTCCTGGGGTTCACGGGTGACCTGCAGGTCGGTCCCGATCGCCTGCTGACCCGCCCGGTCCACGTGCAGGTCGACCCTGCGGGCGAGCTCGTCGCGACCGTGATGCGGTTGATCCCGGTGGAGGACGGCGCCCGCGCCGAGCTCGAGGTCGAGGGTGGCCGGCTCTCCGCGCTAGTGCCGCTGCCGGGGCCGCAGGTCGGTGAGTCACTCACCGTCCGCATCAGCGGGGGAGTGCGCTACCGGGACGGGCAGCTGGTCACACCGACGGACCACGCCTGAGGTGGCCTGACGTCGCCTAAGGTAAGGCGCCGTGGACGACCTGTTGCGCATCGGGGAGGTGGCCAAGGCCGTCGGCGTGAGCATCGACACGCTGCGCCGCTGGGAGGCCGACGGCCGGGTCTCGTTCGTCCGGCAGGGCAATCAACGGATGCTGCCCGCGAGTGAGCTGGCGGCGTTGCTGCAGGCGAGAGGCGGCTCGCGGCAGAAGTCCAGTGCCCGCAACCGGCTTCCAGGTGTCGTCGTGTCCGTCGTTCGGGACGGCGTGATGGCGCAGGTCGAGATGTCGTGCGGCGACCACCGGATCGTTTCGCTGATGAGTCGCGAGGCAGCCGACGATCTCGAGCTGGACACCGGCGTGCAAGCCGTTGCGGTGGTCAAGGCAACCAACGTCATCATCGAGCGCTGAGCAGTCGCCCGCTGGGAACTCTGGCGGCAACCGGTAGCGGTGTGATGTGCTCCTGACCTCCCGGTCAGCTGCCGTCCCACGGCGCTCCCCAGCGGTCCGGCGATCAAGCCCGGAGGCCTGATGACGCTCGCCCTCGACGGAAACCTCACCGTCGCAGCCCGCACCGAGACGGCGAAGCTGAAGCGCCACTTCGGCCGCTTCGACATCCTGTTCTTCCTCATCTGCACGATCGTCGGAGTCGACACGATCGCGTCGGTGGCCTCGAGCGGTGGCGAGGCCTTCACCTGGATGGTGATCTTCGCCATCGTCTTCTTCATCCCGCAGGCGCTGCTGTTCGCCGAGCTCGGTGCTGCCTTCCCGCAAGAGGGTGGCCCGTACCTGTGGACGCGGCTGGCGTTCGGACACCTCGCCGGAGCCGTCAACAACTTCCTGTACTGGGTGACGAACCCGGTCTGGCTCGGCGGCACCCTCGCGATCTCCTGCGTTACGGCGTTCTCGGTGTTCTTCAACCACGGCAACGATTTTTCCTCGCCGATGTTCTTCGTCATCAGCCTGCTGTTCATCTGGGCCTCGGTGCTCGCGGCCGTGCTGTCGTTCAGTGTCGGCAAGTGGCTCCCGACCGCTGGCGCCTTTGCTCGCTTCCTGCTGCTGGGCTTCTTCACGCTGTCGGTGCTGATCTTCGCCGCGAAGCACGGCGCCCACGGTCTCGGCACCGGCGGCTTCAAGCCCTCGCAGGCGGGCTTCGTCGGGCTGGTCGCGGTGCTGCTTTTCAACTACGTCGGTTTCGAGCTGCCGAGCAGCGCCGGCGAGGAGATGAAGGATCCGGCCCGCGACATCCCGTTCGCGATCGCGCGCAGCTCGATCGCGAGCTTCTTGCTATACGCCGTACCGGTCATGGGGATCCTGCTGGTGCTTCCGCTCGGTCAGGTGACCAACTTCGGCGGGTTCGTCGACGCGATCCAGATGGTCTTCACGGTGTACGGCGGCCACGTCACGGCAGGCGTCCCGACGTTGACCGGTGCCGGCGCGGTCCTCGGCGACGCCGCCGCGTTGACGTTCGTCGTCTGCCTGCTCACCTCCGGCGTCACCTGGATCATGGGGTCCGACCGCGCCCTCGCCGTGTCCGGATACGACGGCGCCGCGCCCCGGTTCCTCGGCGTCATCAACGAGCGGTGGGGGACGCCGGTCCGGGTGAACATCTTCTCTGGGATCGTCGCGACCTTCGTCCTCGTATTGGCTCACCAGCTCACCGGTGGCAATGCCGCCAAGTTCTTCGGCGCGGTCCTCGGTGTGACGATCTCGACGACGCTGATCAGCTACCTGTTGATCTATCCGGCCCTGTGGAAGCTGCGCCGTAGCCACCCAGACGTGGAGCGGCCCTACCGGATGCCGGCGTACCGGATCTGGACGACGGTGCTGATGATCCTGCTCGCGATCACGGTGGTCGAGATCATGGCTCCGGGTGCCGGCTCGTCGTGGTTCGGCTCGGACTTCGCGCCGTCCGGCTGGGCGCACTCCGAGCGGCTGACCTACTTCGCGACCCAGTTCGTGCCGGTGGTGGTCTTCGTGCTGATCGGGGTGGCGTTCTGGGCGAGCGGCACCAAGACCCGGCGCGATGTCGTCGCGTCCGAGTCGGCACGAGCCACGGCGGACTAGTCCTGTCACGTGATCCTCGGTACCGGCTGCGGCAGGTTGCCGACGGCGTGTGGGTCAGCACCAGTCGCCGCGACCGGACGAACAGCACGGTTCTGATCGGGTCTCGGGACCAGATGTTGCTCGTCGACCCAGCGTGGGAGGCCGACGAGCTGGCATCGCTCGGTCGCGAGATCCGGGCACTCGGCGGCCGGCCGAGCGCCGGTCTCGCCACCCACAGCCACTTCGACCACATCCTGTGGCATCCGTCCTTCGGCGAGGTCCCGCGGTGGGCCTCCGCCGAGACCGTAAGGGTGGCTGACCTCGAGCGGGAGCAGGGGCTGGCCGAGCTCGGGCCCGGCTGGCCGGCCCAGCTGGCGGCGCTGTACGGCCGGCTGGTGGCGGTGACCGGCAGCGTGCTGCCGTGGGACGGCCCGGAGGTGCAGCTCATCGAGCACGACGCGCACTGCCCCGGCCACACCGCGGCATGGGTGCCGGAGCTCAGCCTGCTGCTGGCCGGCGACATGCTCTCCGACGTCGAGCTTCCGCTGCCGTCCGAGGCGCCGGACGCGCTCGAGGCCTACGCCCGCGGTCTCGACGCCCTCGCCCCGTATGTGCATCGCGCGGCCGTCGTGATCCCCGGTCATGGGGCGCCGACGTTCGACGGTGAGGCGCGGCTGATCGCCGACCTGCGCTATCTCGAGGACGTGATGGCCGGCCGACCGACGGTGGACTACCGACTACGGAACGCTGGAATGGCCTCCGCTCACGCCCAGACGGTCGCTCTGGCTGCCTACAACCCGGAGGATTGTTGACTCAACATCGCCGAAATCGGCAAACCGAGACACGTCTGGTGTCCGGTTCGCCCCGAGAGATCCGGTATCGATATCCGCCAGTGGAGTGAATGGCGAGACAGCCCGAAGATCGATAGGCAGAATCGGCACCATGGACACCGAACTCAGCGATGCGCTGCATCACGTCGATCTCGAGCAGTTCGGCAAGCGGATGCGGGAGCTTCGGGTGTCCCTCGGCCTTACCCAGGGAGCGGTTGCTGGCGACGACGTCACGATCGGTTACATCTCCCGGATCGAGGCCGGTCAGCGCCGACCGGATAGCCGCCTGGTCGAGGTGTTCGCCGAGCGGCTCTCGTCGACGCCGGAGTACCTCATCACGGGAGTGCCGTCTCAGCTCGTCGACGAGGTAAGGCTCGGACTCCAATACGTCGAACTGGCCCTGGAGACCGGCGAGGCGCCAGACGCCAGTCGGTACCTCGAGACCATCAGCGACAAGCTGGCCGACTCGCGGCTGCCGGAACGCTGGGTCCAGGAGGCCAGCTACCTGCGGGGCCGGCTCCACGAGGCCCTGGGCGCATACGTCGAGGCCATCAAAGAGTTCAACGAGGTGGCGTTCATCGACCCGCCGCACCCGCGGACGCCGGCGAGCATCATTGCGCTGAGTCGTTGCCTGCGTGAGGACGGTCAACTGGTCAAGGCCAGCGAGACCGCGCAGCGCGGCCTGCAGTCGTTGACAGCTGCTGGTCTCGCCGGGTCGGACGAGGCGATCCAGCTGTCCGTCACGTTGGCCGCTGCCTACTACGAACGCGGTGACACGGCGTACGCGATTCACCTGTGCCGGGAAGCCGTCACCGCTGCGGACGCGCTGGGATCCGGCACCGCCCGGGCCTCGGCGTACTGGAACGCGAGCATCATGGAATCCGAGCGGGGCAGCGTCGAGAACGCGATCCTGCTCGCGACCCGGGCGCTTGGCCTGTTGTCCGAGCAGCAGGACGGCAGGAACCTCGCCCGGTTGCGCGTCGAGCTCGGGGTCATGCTGTCCCGGCTGACGCCGCCCGACACCCGCGAGGCGATCCGGACGCTGCGACGTGCCCGCAAGGAGCTCGTTGCATCCAGCGCCAGCGTCACCGATGTCGCTCGATGCGACGTCGCCCTCGCGCGTGCCTATGCCCTGGAGGGGCAGCTTGAGGACGCTCGGGCGCTGGCGGAGACGGTGCTGGAACTCAGCGTGGACGTCGCGGTCACCACGCAAGCAACCGCGCACTGTGTCATCGGGCAGGCGGAAGCCGCGTCGGGCGACCGGGCCGCTGCAAAGCGTCACTTCCGCCTCGCGGTGGGGCTGCTCACCGGTATCGGGGCCGACCGGATGGCCGCCGAGACCTGGCTGGAGCTCGGTGGCCTGTTCGAGGCCGTCGGCGACTTCGCCGGGGCAAGTAACGCCTATCGCAGCGCCGCGGCAGCGACCGGGTTGACGATGCCGCAGAACATCGCGTCGGCATTCGCACCTGCCTAACGCCTGCCACTTTCAGAGCGTTTTGCAGCGCGCCCCCGTGGGGTTTGGTTACGGGGCGTGGTCACGGCGTGCTGTCGTGACCACACCCCGGAACGGCGTTGGTCAGCAGCACCAGCTGTGATCGGCCGGCTGAACAACCAGGGTCGTCCCGGTCGTGCCGGTGTTTCCCGTCGTACCGGTTGTCGTCCCCGTTGTCGTGCCGGTGGTGCTCGTGCTGCCATCCGCGAGCGTCGAGGTGGTTGCCAGAGTCGTGGCTCCCAAAGTCAGGGCTGTGGTGAGCACTACGACGCGTGCGATCCGAACCAACATGATGAATCTCCTCTCGCCCGTGACGATTTGCCACTGGCAAGAGTCAAACTAGGTAAAAAACCGCCTTACCAGTAGTCACAGAAATCAGGCAAGACGCGCACTCATCCCGAGATAGGTGACAATCACCACCCAGACCGGGCAGTTCGGTGCGTCTCGGGAGAGGTCGACCAAGCGGCCGGCGACCCTGCCAGCCGGGAGCACTAGGCTCCGGGCGGAGTGGGCGAAGGGAACCGGACATCATGGCAAGCACGACAACGGTGACCGGTGCCGCGCCGCCGCTCCGCGATCAGGTCGAGTACCGCTCAACGTGGGAACACGTTGCGTTCTATGCCTTTGTCATCGTGCCGTTCCTCGCGGTGATCGCGGGGATCACGCTGACGGCCATCGGTCACGGCATGAGCTGGCTGACCGTCGGCCTGGCCCTCGGCTTCTACTACGTCCCGGTGCACGGCATCACCGTCGGTTATCACCGGTTGTTCACGCATCGATCCTTCAAGGCCGCCCGACCGTTGAAGATCGCCCTCGCGGTCGCGGGGTCACTCGGCATCCAGGGCGGTGTGATCCGTTGGGTCGCCGATCACCGCAAGCACCATCAGCACTCCGACGGTCCGGACGACCCACACTCACCGTGGCGGTTCGGCCACGGCGCTCGCAATCTCACCAAGGGCCTGTGGTGGGCGCACACCGGCTGGCTGTTCAAGCGCGAGCAAGCGGTGAAGTCGGCGTATGCGCCCGACTTGCTGGCCGACCGGGACCTGGTCCGGATCCACGCGCTGTTCCCGCTGTGGGTGGTGCTGTCGGTGGCGTTACCTCCGGTGATCGCCTTCGCAGCGACCGCCGGATCATGGGTGGCTGCTGGCAGCGCGCTGCTATGGGCGTCGTTGGTGCGGATCTTCCTGTTGCACCACGTGACCTTCGCCATCAACTCGGTGTGCCACGTCGCCGGACGGCGTCCCTTCCGCACCAAGGACAAGTCGACGAACTTCTGGCCACTCGCCGTGCTCTCCGGCGGCGAGAGCTGGCACAACCTGCACCACGCCGACCCCACCTGCGCCCGTCACGGTGTGCAGCGCGGGCAGCTGGACTCCTCAGCCCGGCTCATCTCGTGGTTCGAAAAGCTCGGCTGGGCGCGCGACGTGCGGTGGCCGGTCAGTGAGCGGCTGGCCGACCGGCTGGTGACGGCAGACCCGTCATAGCCGCCCGCGTCGTCGGCTTTCCGGCGATCGCCATGAGCTCGCTGCCGTCGATGGTCTCCCGCTCAAGCAGTAGATCGACCACGCGGTCGAGCGTCTCCCGGTTGTCCGACAGCAGCGTCGTCGCCCGGGTCTCCGCCTCACGAAGTAGTCGGGCGACCTCGCGGTCGATGGCGCGTTGCGTCTCCTCGGCATACGGCCGGCCCTGGAACGGGTTGTCGCGCGACGGGCCGCCGGCTCCATAACTGATGGGTCCGACCTCGGAGGAGAATCCCCACTCCCGCACCATCCGGGTCGCGAGGTCGGTCGCCGACTCGAGGTCGTTCGACGCGCCGGTTGAGGGCTGGCCGAGGACCAGGATCTCCGCCGAGCGGCCGCCGAGCCGGACGGCGAGGGAGTCGGTGAGGTAGTTCTCCTGATAGAGATGGCGCTCGGACTCGGGTAGCTGCTCTGTGACGCCCAGGGCCGCGCCGCGCGGCAGGATCGTCACCTTTGCCACCGGGTCGGTGTTGTCGGACAGTACGGCGACGAGCGCATGCCCGGACTCGTGAACCGCAACCGAGTACTTCTCGTCCGGCAGCAGCGCGTTGGAGGCGTCGCGGCGACCGATCAGCAGCCGGTCCCGGGCGTTGTCGAAGTCCTCGGCGTTGATGACCTCACGACCCGCGCGCACCGCGTTGATCGCTGCTTCGTTGACGAGGTTCGCGAGATCGGCGCCAGAGAATCCCGGCGTACCGCGCGAGATCGCGTCGAGGTCGACGTCCGGTGCAAGCTGCTTGCCCTTGCCATGGATCGCGAGGATGGCGGTGCGCTCTGACTGATTGGGCAGCGGGATCTCGACCTGCCGGTCGAAGCGACCGGGCCGCAGCAGCGCCGGGTCGAGGATCTCGGCGCGGTTCGTCGCCGCCATCACGACGACGTTGGAGCCCGCCTCGAAGCCGTCCATCTCGGACAGCAGCTGGTTGAGCGTCTGCTCGCGCTCGTCGTTCGAGCCGAAGCCGCCGGGACCGCGCTTGCCGCCGATGGCGTCGATCTCGTCAATGAAGATGATGGATGGTGAGCGCTTGCGCGCGTCGGCAAACAGGTCGCGCACCCGAGCCGCGCCGACCCCGACGAACATCTCGACGAAGCTCGAGCCGGTCAGCGCGAAGAACGGTACGCCGGCCTCGCCCGCCACGGCTCGGGCCAGCAGCGTCTTGCCGGTGCCTGGCGGCCCGACCATCAGCACGCCCTTGGGTCCGACGGCGCCTGCCCTTTCGTAGCGCTCGGGCTGCTTGAGGAAGTCGACGACCTCCATGACCTCGCGCTTCGACCCCTCGTAGCCCGCGATGTCGGTGAACCGCGTGGTGGGCTTCTCCTCGTCGTACACCTTGGCTTTGGAACGGCCGACACCCATGACGCCCCCGAGACCGCCGAGCGCACCGAGCTGTTTGCGGCTCTGCCTTCCGATATAGACGAAGACGCCGATGAGGAACAGGAACGGCAGCAGCGCGACGAGGATGCTGCCGAGCGAGACGCCGCCCGTCTTCTTGCCGGTGACCGTGACCTTGTGGTCCATCAACAGCGGCGTGAGGGCGTCGTCGTTCAGTGCCGTCGGGATCTGCGTCGTGTAGTTCTGGCCGTTGTGCAGTTTGCCGGTGACCTCCCCGTCCGGGTCGATCGTCGCCGTCGACACGCTGTTGGCGGTCACCTGGTTGACGAAGCCGGTGTACGTGAACGTCTTCGGGGTGGATGCGGAGTCGCCGGCACGGATCAGTAGCAGGACGGTGATGACCACGCCGATCGGCAGCAACCACATCCGCCAGCGAGGCGGCGGGGGAGGCGCCTGCGGTGGCACGCGGTCCTTCTCGACGCCTGGACGCGCTGACTTCGTCTGATGCCAAGTGCTCACGGTGGCTGCCTCGGATCGATGGGTGGTGGTGCGGGAGCACGACGCCGGATGGTCCGGACGCACCAATCTCAGTGTCGCATGATGGGAGGACGCTCAGATCCTGCGTAGTTAGGCACTTCCAGTGCGTCGTTTCGGATTTGCCTCGCGCTGACACATTTCTTCCCGTTGATGTGCCACACTGCCCTTTCTTAGCGCGCTGGGTGTGTCCAGAACCTCGCCTTCCTCGCCGCTCCGGAGTTTTTGCGTCTCAGGGTGGGTGGCGACGGATGAGCGTTGTGACCGCGTGCGGTGCACCGAACCGTTCCGGGTACCTCCGGCGATCGCTGGCCGTGGCCGTGCTGCTTGGTCTCGGTCTAGCTCTCGCCATCGCGGCGGTGTGGACCGGTGCGCCGGCCAGCGCGGCGCCCGCCGTCAACCAGTGCAATGGGGTGTTCAACGGCGGCGGCCGGGCCGTGGCCTGCACCGTCACGGTGACGAACAAGCTCAATCAGACGACGCACGTCACGAGCTCGGTCGTCACGGTCAAGGCCTGTCACGGTGCGGCTCATGCCGCTCTGACCTGTACCACCACGACGACACCCTCGACCGCGCTGACCACCTCGGTGACCCAGTGCAACGGCTCGGCCAGCGGGGGAGGCGGCACGATCGCCTGCACGGTCCTCGTCGTGAACAGGGTGACGGGGACGGCGACCACCACGCCCGCCACCGTCAATGAGTGCAACGGGTCAGGCAAGGGCGGTGGCAGCCAGCCGACAACGAACTGCAGCCCGGTCGCGGCAACCAGCGGCGCCAACATCACGCAGTGCAACGGGTCGGGCAACGGTGGTGGTGGTCAACGGCGGGTGAGATGCACGGTCACGACGTCGACCGTCACGACCGCAATCCGGGTCAAGGTCAACCAGTGCAACGGGTCCGCAAACGGCGGCGGGTCGACGGTGCGGTGTACGGCGCACATCATCACGGACATCAACGGCGCTCGGTCGACACCATCGCCGTCACCGACCAAGACGCCGAAGAAGTCGCCGACTCCGCGACCGACCCGGACCTCGCACCACTCGGCGAGCCCCACGCCGCCGACGGGCACGGTGCCCCCGGCCACCCCGCCGGGAAGCGCAACTCCGCCGTTGCCCATGACGGGCCTGGACACCCAAGGCCTGCTGATCCCCGGAACCGGCGCCATCGTGCTGGGTGGCGCCATGCTCCTGATCTCTCGGCACCCGACGCGGCCCCGGCGTACCCCCCGCGGGAAGCACGTGAGGCGCTAGTCAGGCCTCGGTGGCGGCCGCCCGAGTGCCGGGACGGATGCCGCTGAGGTAACGCAGCACACGCCGGTAAGACGCGAGCACGGTCGCCTCGCAGTACGGGACGCCGCGCTCGGCGCAGAAGTCCCTGACGATCGGCTGGCACTGACGCAAGTTCCGGCTCGGCATGCTGGGGAACAGGTGGTGCTCGATCTGGTAGTTCAGCCCACCGAACAACGCCCCCAGGGCGCGACCGCCGGCCATGTTCCGGGAGGTCAGCACCTGGCGGCGGAAGAAGTCCGGAGACTCGCCGTCCTCATAGATCGGCATCCCCTTGTGGTTCGGGGCAAAGCTGCATCCGAGATAGAGCCCAAACAATCCCTGTTGCACCCCGACGAACGCGAGCGCCTGTAGCGGCGACAACACGAGCAGCAGCAACGCCACACCGCCACCGATGTGGGCAGCAAGCAGCACGATCTCCACCCGACGCCGCTTGGGGTCGGCCATCAACACCCGCACGCTGCCGACGTGAAGGTTCACGCCCTCGAGCAGCAGGAGCGGGAAGAAGAACAGTGCTTGGTGCCTCGCGATGAAGCGAATCGGGCCGCGCTGCCGGTCGGCCTGGTCGGCGGTCCAGGCGAGGACATTGCGCTGCACGTCCGGGTCCCGTCCCACCTCGTTGGGGTGGCGGTGATGACGGTTGTGCTTGTCGACCCACCATCCGTAGCTCAGTCCGATGCCGACGTTCGACAACACGAGTCCGAGGCGGTCGTTCCATCGCTTGGCGCGGAAGATCTGTTGGTGCCCGGCGTCATGGCCCAGGAAGCCGATCTGCGCGAAGACGACAGCAAAGTACGCCGCCACGGCGAGCTGCCACCACGATTCCCCGATCCAGACGAAGGCGACCAGCCCGGCCACGACCATGGCGCCGAGACCGAGCCCGCGAGGCAGGTAGGAGAGGCCGGAGCGCTCCAGGAGTCGAGCGTGGTGGATCTTCGCCATCAATGTTGCGTAGTCGCTGGCCGGTCGTTCGACGCGCTCTGGAGCCGTGATGGTCATGGAGTCACACCCGTCTCGAGATCGGACGGGCCACGGAATGCAGGATGCTAGACAGCCCAGGGCTCGCGGAGTAACTCCACGCTACGCGCAGGGCGGATCCCGCTGGTCGCTCAGCGTGATCTTCTCGCCTTATCCGCTGCGAGGGTGCAGTCTGAAGCCTGGGACGGCCGCGTGGGCCGGGTCGGGAAGGGGCATTGGATGGCACCGCGAGTGGCCGGCCGGAGGCGATGGCTGGCTTCGAGTCGTGCCGCCCCGTGCTCAGGCAGCGGGCTGCCGGGTATTCGTGGATGACAGGGATCGCTGGGCAGCACTGCTGGCGGAGGCGACCGCTGATACCAACACCCAGTGTCAGCGGATCTGCCAGTTGTGTGTGGACCTGCTCGAGGTCAGTGGCGGCGGTATCTCCATGGTGACCTCGACCGGTAACCGCGGCGTGGTGTGCGCCACCGACGATGTGTCGGCGCAGATCGAGGCGTTGCAGTTCAGTCTGGGTGAGGGGCCCTGCGTCGATGCCGTCACCTCCGGGGTACCCGTCCTGATCCCCGACCTGAGGCAGCATGGCGACGTGGCCGTCGAGCGGTGGCCGGCGTTCATGGAGGCCGCGTCAGCGGCCGGCGTGCAAGCCGTTTTTGCGCTTCCGCTGCGGATCGGGGCGATCAACGTCGGCGCGATGGATCTCTACCGCGACCGAGCCGGGGACCTCGAGGCTGACCATCTCTCGGCGGCGCTGATGGCGGCTGACGCGGCGGCGATCGCCCTGCTTCATCTCGCGTCGACCGCGGACAGCACCTTCAGCGACGACCTCGACACTCGTTCGGCGTACCAGTTACAAGTCCATCAGGCGACCGGCATGGTGCAGGTGCAGCTCGGGGTCCGGACCGAAGATGCCTTTCTCATGTTGCGCGCCCGCGCATTCGCCCTAGGTCGGCCGCTGCTCGACGTCGCCATAGACGTCGTGGAGCGTCGGCTACGTTTCACGCCGGAGGACCAATGACAACGGAGGAACCAACGACGGCCAGCCTCGTGACCGGTAGCCGTGAGCAGCGGCTGGCCGAGACCTTCGTCGTACTGGCGGACACCCTCGTGGACGACTACGACGTCGTCGACCTGCTCGACCAGCTGGTCACGGCCTGCGTCGACCTGCTCGATGTCGCCGCCGCCGGGCTGTTGCTCGACGACCAGCGCGGCAACCTCGCCGTGGTCGCGTCCTCCAGCGAGGAGAGCCGGTTGCTGGAGATCTTCCAGCTTCAGAACAACGAGGGGCCGTGCCTGGACTGCGTGCGCGGCGGCGCGGCGGTGCTCAGCGGTGATCTCGAACTCGATGAGTCGCGGTGGCCGAGGTTTGTCCCTGTCGCCCGGCTCGCTGGGTTCCGATCGGTAGCGGCGTTGCCGCTGCGGCTGCGCGACCAGACGATCGGCGGACTCAATCTGTTCGACAGCCGGGTCGACCGGGTGACCCCGGACGAGCGGCGGCTGGCTCAGGCGCTCGCCGATGTCGCGACGATCGGCATCTTGCAGCGGCGGTTTGCTCACCGCAGCACCATGGTGGCCGAGCAGTTGCAGCATGCCCTCAACAGCCGGGTCGTCATCGAGCAGGCGAAGGGGGTGCTCGCGGAACGTAACGGCGTCACCATGGAGGTGGCGTTCATCGCGCTACGGCGGCACGCCCGCAACCACAACTTCAAGCTCACCGACGTGGCAAAGCGCGTCGTGCGCGGTGACATCGGCTCGGACGCAATCGCGGTAACTCCGCAGGACACCTGACACCGTGCGACACTGAGGTCCCAGCGCGCCTGGATCTGTCCAGACCTTGTGCTCCCTCGCCGCTTCGCGATGCTTGCTGAGGGCGGCGATCCGTATGAGCCACGTGGTGACCGGAGATTCGAGCCGTCTGACCACGCCCGAGAACACCTGCCCGTGCGGCCATCCTGAGTCCACTCATGATCTGATCGCGGCGCGCTACTGCCGAGCGACGATCTCCGGAGCGTTGCCGCGCGGCTGCATCTGCCAGGGTCGCGACTTCACGGGCGCGAGCGGATCGTGAGTGTCGTCTCGGAACGTCCTGTGGCATCGGTCGACAGTCCCGCATCCAGCTGGTCGCCGACGAACGCGTCCGGCGACGGGTGCCGGCTGGTATGGGCGCCCTCCGGCGATGCCGACGGGTGGGCGGGTGCATGGTGGCCGCGGACCCGTGATGCGGCGGCGGCGCTGCGCGAGCTGCTCCCAGTGGTGGCAGAGCGGCTGGGCGGTCCGGTTGTTCGGGTCTCTCTCAACCTCGACGCTTGGGATGCCGACCCTCCCCGTCGGCTCCGGCTGGCAGGTCGGCTGGTGCGGCTGGGGTGGTTCCACACCCTCGATCCGCACGTCATCACGCTTGGCCACACCACCTTCGACCGGCTGCGACTGCTGGTGATTCCGGCGGACACCACCGAGTCGGTGGGAGCGGCCATAGTGACCCGGCTGGCGGCGGCGACGTCGTGGCCCGACTCGAGCTCCGCGGCGCTCGACGAGTCGCAGGCGTCCTGAGCGTCAGGCCAGTCATCGGGCCAGCGCCTGGGAGACTGCTGGCATGTCGAGGCCAGACGGCGAGCCGGTGAACCTGCCGGTCGAATCGGTGGCGACCGATCCGGGGCTGCCGGACGAGCCAGTCGTCGTCGTACGCCGGCCAGTGCCCGCCTGGCGCCGGCGAACCCAGGGCGAAGCCCGGCTGCCGGTCGCCCTGGCGATCGCGACGGCCATCGCGTTGCAGGCGCTGCTACCGGACCGACTGGGAATCCATCCGGCCTGGTTGTTGCCCGGACTCGAGTCGGCGCTACTTGTCGGGCTCACGCTGTTCAACCCGGTACGGATGCGTCGGGACCACGTGGTCGCCCGATGGGGCAGCCGCACACTGATCGCGTTGATGACCGTCGCGACCGTGGTGTCGGCAGTCCTGTTGATCCACGACATCCTCACCGGGAAGGGATCGAACGACCCCACGGCGCTGTTCGGCAGCGGCGCGGCGATCTACGTCACGAACGTCGTGGCATTCGCGCTCTGGTACTGGGAGTTCGACCGCGGGGGTCCGTTCGCGCGCGCCGCCGGTGAACGCCCGCATCCGGACTTCCTGTTCCCGCAGATGGCGAGCCCGGAGGTGACGCACCCCGACTGGGAGCCCTACTTCGTCGACTACCTCTACGTGTCCTTCACCAACGCGACCGCGTTCAGCCCTACCGACACGATGCCGATGTCGCGCTGGGCCAAGGGTCTGATGGCGATCCAGTCAGCCGTGGCGCTGTCCACGTTGGCGCTGGTCGTTTCTCGGGCCGTCAACATCCTGCGCTGAGTCTCAGCCGGCATCGACCGGCATTAGCCGGGAGCCTCGAGCGACGACGGCGAACGCCCGCAGCCCGAGCCGGAACTGCTCCCGGGACACGTCGTCCATCAATGCCATCGCGGCGGAGATCGCCTCCTGTCTCCGACGTACTAGGTGTGCGGTCGCCCGCCGCCCCGCTACGGTGGCGGTCAACGACACCTGCCGGCGGTCGTGTGCGGCGGTACGTCGGTTGACGAGCTTGCGCAGGACGAGCTTGTCGACCATGCGGCTGGTCGCCGACTGGCTAAGGGCGAGTGAATCGGCGAGCTCCCCCAACGTGCAGGTGCCGAGCTCGTCGAGCACAAGGAGCGCCCGCAGCCCGCTCGGCCTCAGGTCGACCTCGCTCGCTTCCATCGCGCGGATGGACAACGTGAACAGCTCGCGGCTGTCCCGCTCCACCGCCGCGGCTGCCGTGAGCTCGTCAGTCGCTGGTCTGTCCGCCCCCACCATGTCCTCCACCTGTGCTGCTCAGACGTCCGGCATCGCAGGCGTGCGCCCATGAGGAAATCCGGCGTGGTCAGTATGACCGACGGCAACGGAGGCCCACCCACCATGATGGGGAGACAATCCGGGGACAGCTGACGAGGGAGAGACCGAGTGGTGTCGACGCGGGCACAGCGGGCCCGGCTTCGTCAGCCGCGACCGGTGCTTCCCTACCGGGTGGGGTCGGGGCGCGGTGCAACGGAACAACCGAACGCCACCAACGATCCCGCCGAGCTTTCGCCGCGCTTCTGGGCGTTGGTCGTCGCCACCGGCGTGGCGGCAGGTCTCGTCGGGATCGCGATGATCGCGATCCTCCACGCCGTCCAGCACGCCGCATTCGGCTATCACCACGGCGACTTCGAGGTGGCAGTACGGAGTACCGCTGGCTCGCGTCGGATCATCGTGCTGGCGCTCGGCGGTCTGGTCACGGGCGTCGGTTGGTACCTGATCCGTCGCTTCATGAGCGACCAGTGCTCGGATGTCGACGATGCGTTGTGGGCGGGTGACTCGCAGTTGTCGTGGCGACGCAGCTCGCTGACGTCCGTGCTCTCGGAGATCGCCGTAGGTGTCGGAGCATCGCTTGGTCAGGAGGCGGCGCCCAAGCTGCTCGGGGCTGCGAGCGGCAGCGTCCTCGCGAGGTGGGCACGGCTGAGCCCGACCCAGCGACGGCTGCTGGTCGCCTGCGGTGGCGGGGCGGGGATGGCCGCGATCTACAACGTGCCGTTGGGCGGCGCGCTCATCACCGCCGAGGTGCTGTACGGCAGCCTGTCGCTCCCGGTGGTTCTGCCTGCGCTCGCCTGCTCGACGGTAGCGACGGTGACGGGGTGGCTCTACCTGCCGAACCGGTCGACGTACCTGCACATCCCGGCGTACCACGTCACGGCGCCGCTGGCCGTCTGGTCGATCCCGGCCGGCGTCGTGGTCGGGCTGGTGGCGGTGGGGTACGTCCGGCTGATCGGTGTCGTTGCCGCGCATCGCGCGGCCGGCAGATGGGTGTTGATCGGGCCGGCCGTCGCCTTCACCCTGCTGGGCCTGATCGCGCTGCATTACCCGACGCTGCTGGGTAACGGCCGGGAGCTTGCCGGCCCATTGTTCCTCGGCGTCGGGACCGCCGGCGTGCTCGTCGCGCTCGCCGTCCTCAAGCCGCTGGTCACCGCGATGTGCCTGGGCAGCGGCGCGGCCGGTGGCCTGTTCACCCCCACGCTGGCCACCGGGGCGCTGCTCGGCGCCGTGCTCGGACTCGGATGGACCCAGCTGTGGCACGGCTCGCCGATGGGTGCGTACGCGTTGGTCGGTGCGGCGGCGATGCTGGGCGCCGGGTTGCAGGCGCCCCTGGCCGGCCTGGTGCTCATCCTCGAGCTGACCGGCACGAGCGTGTCACTGGTGGTCCCGATGCTGGCGGCCACAGTCGTGTCGACGTCGGTGGCCCGTTATCTCGATGGGTACTCGATCTACTCGGTGCGGCTGCCGGCTCGCTGAGTGGGGAGTCCGGGATCGGCTCAGACGCCGTAGATGCGATCCGGCACCACGAAGACCGCCGTACGCCGCTCCTCGATCATGGTGCGGTCGTAGGCCGCCCAGTCGTCGTGCTGTCCGCCTGCGGCCGTGTACACCTCGCGGAGCAGCAACCGAAGCCGTTCTGCGTCGATGCTCGGGTCGGGGTCTTCGGGGCCGATCAGCTGCGCGCGGCCCTCGACGGTCACCCATGTCCAGGCCGCCCGGAAGGTCACGGCGAGCCGGGGACGTGCCCGCAGGTTGCGCAGCTTCGTCGGGCCGTAAGTCACGAAGCCGACCACGTCCGCACCGGTGGTCGGGTGGGCGAGCACGCCCGCGTTGACCACCGACGACTGGACGGAGCCGTCGAGCCTGACGGTCGCGACGACGACGAGGAATGAGTCGCGGCGCCCCAAAGCGACGGCGTCCTGCAGCGTCTTGGCCATCACAACCTCCCGTCCGACAGACTGTCACGGCGGCAATAGCGGCAAGATGGCTGTCATGACACCCGAGCGTGAGCCGGGTCCGGATCGCCAGGAACGGCTCGACTACCACGACCCGACGGCCGGCGTCGGGGGCGCGCCGCCAGCCGCCAGCGCCCTCACGCTTCGGCTGCTGATGGCCGCCACGGCAATCGCGCTCTGCGTGCTCGGAATCGTTCTCGGTCAGCTCGAGCACGGACCGACGTGGTTGACGGTCGTCCTCGCGGTGGTGGCGGTGACGGCCGTTGTCGACGGGGTCGTCATCGTCCGGCGGAAACGGCGCGGCGAGCCGGGCTGAGCCGATGTCGCTGGCTCGCCGCCGGTGTACGGGACATCCGTCGTGGACAGACCACTGCTGTGCCAGGAAACCTGCGACGGGCGGTGCGGGGCCAGGAGCTGGTCCGTGCCGGTTGGGGGCTGGCATTGCTGAGCGCCCCCGAACGTGTCGTCGCGGGCATGGGCGTTGCTGCGCCCGACGCACGAGCCAGGCTTGTCGCGCGGGTGCTGGGCGCCCGGCACGTGGCGCAGGCCGTGGTCACGCTGGCTCGGCCCACGCCGCGATGCCTGCGGTGGGGCGGCGTGGTTGATCTGACCCACGCCGGGACCGGGGTGGCGCTGGCCGTGGCCGACGCTCGTTACCGCCGTGCCGCACTGACCGACGCTGCCATCGCGACCGGCTTCGGCGTCCGTGGACTTCAGACCGGGATTGGCATCGCCGACCGGCGGCGAACTACGTCAGGGAGCAGGGATCATGAGTGACCGAAAGATCGCCGTCGTGTCGGGCGGCAGTGCCGGAGTCGGACGAGCGATCGTTCAGGAGCTCGCCACCCACGGGTACGACGTCGCCGTACTGGCCAGAGGTCAGGCCGGGGTCGACGCCGCGGTCGCCGAAGTGACCAGCGCCGGCGGCCGTGGACTCGGGATCGTCACCGATGTGGCGGTGAAGGCCGAGGTCGAGTCCGCGGCGGATCGGGTCGAGCATGAGCTCGGTGAGATCGACGTCTGGATCAACGTGGCGTTCGTCGGTGCGCTCCGGTTCTCCTGGGATACCGACCCGGACGTGTTCCGCCGCATCACCGAGGTGACGTATTACGGGCAGGTTCACGGGACGCTAGCGGCGCTCGCGCGGATGCGACCGCGGGATCGCGGCGTCATCCTGCAGATCGGGTCGGCATTGGCGCTGCGCGGCATCCCGTTGCAATCGGCGTACTGCGGTGCGAAGCATGCGATCCGCGGTTACACCGAGTCAGTGATCTCGGAGCTGAAGCACGAGAAGAGCAACGTCCGGGTCTCGATGATCGAGCTTCCCGGCGTGAACACCCCGCAGTTCGATTGGAACGACAACGCTTTCGACGAGCACCCGATGCCGGTGCCACCGATCTTCGAGCCCGAGGCTGCCGCCCGGGCGGTGCGGTTCATGGTCGAGCATCGTCGCCGGGACATGTGGGTGGGGGTTCCGACGGCGTACACCATCCTCGGCAACCGGGTCGCTCCTTGGTTCCTTGACTGGTATCTCGGACGGACCGGAGTCCAGGGCCAGCTCTCACCGGATGGCGGGCCGAGGTTCGGGTCCAACGTGTTCCAGCCGCGCGACGACTCGACCGACCGAGGGGCCCACGGCGCCTTCGACGGCAAGGCGCATCCGCATGACCCGTGGTCCTGGGCGTCGATGAACCGGGTGGCGCTGTCGACCGGTGCCGCAACGCTCGGGCTCGGGTTGGCGGCCTGGCGCCGCTCCCGCAAGTGAAGGGGCCAGGAGCGGGTACGACGGTGACGTGACCGGAATCGAGTTGTTGACCAGGGCCTATGAGCAGATTCGTGATCTCGGACATCGTGCAGTAGAGGGGCTGACCGCCGACCAGCTGAACGGCCGGATCGCGTCGAACGCGAACACGATCAGCTGGTTGATCTGGCATCTCACCCGAGTGCAGGACGATCACGTCGCTGATGTCGCCGGAACCGAGCAGGTGTGGACGGCGTCCGGTTGGGCGGAGCGCTTCGATCTGCCGCTCGATGTCCACGCGACCGGCTACGGGCACTCGATCGCGGAGGTGGGCAAGGTTCGGGTCGACTCGGGCGAGTTGTTGACCGGGTATCTCGACGCGGTGACCGACGCCACGTTGAGCTTCCTGGAGACGCTGTCGGACGGCGACCTGGACCGCGTCGTCGATCGGTCCTATGACCCACCGGTGACGCTCGGCGTACGGCTGCTCAGCGTCATCGGTGACGACCTACAGCACGTGGGTCAGGCGGCCTTTGCGAGCGGTCTGACCTCGGACTGAACCCACGCCGGCTGGGCGAACGATCCGGTCACAGCGAGCATCCCGAGACTCAGGGCTGCGCCGGCGACTGCGTCGAGGATGTAGTGGTTCGCGGTGGCGAGCACGACGATGGTCGTGGCGATCGGGTACAGCCACGCGAGGTACCGCCAGCGGGATCGCACGGTGACCACGATGGCGACGGCGCACCACACCGCCCAGCCGACGTGCAGGCTGGGCATCGCGGCGTAAGCATCGACAAGACCGCTGACTCCGTGGGCGCTGCCGGCGCCGAGCACGTTGCGGGTGATGAGGGTGTCAACGGCGCCCGGGAGTGCGAACCGCGGCGGCGCAACCGGCCAGGCCCAGAACACCAGCAGTGCGGTGAAGCTCATGAGGACCAGCGCCGACCGCAGCCGTGGGTAGTCGACCGGCCGCCGCCACCAGACGTAACCGAGCACGATCGGGGTGACCGCGAAGTGCAGGATGCCGTAGTAGAGGCCGGCGGCTGACCCGAGGAGCGGGTGGGCGCTCAGCGCGTGGTTGAGATGAAGCTCGATGTCGATGTGCATCCACCGCTCGACGTGCAGCACGCTGGCGGCGTTGCCCAGCGCCGATCCGGCTCGCGTCGGCGAGACGGCACGCAGCACCTCGTAGGCGACATACCCGGTGATGATGGTCGCCAGCTCGATCCACCATGGCAGTCGACGCCAGGAGAATCGTGATCCTGGCGTCGACTGCCGGCTGGTCGTACTAGACACCGCTGTGAACTGCGTGAGCAGCGATGTCATCAGAGCTCGCATCGTCGGTGGCCGAACGAACCGTGAGGCTCGCGTTGGCCGCGTCGGTCTCGCGGATCTTCCCCAGGAAGGCGGCTCGTGACGGCAGCATGGTCCCGGCGAGGACGGCACCAAGTGCGAACAGTCCGGCCGCCACGTCGAACGCCACGGTGTAGCCGTGGGTTGCGGCGACTTCGCCGCCGAGCGCGGTTGTCACGTGGTGCGCGCTGACATAGCCCGTGGTCGCCGAGGCCGCGATGGTGCTCAGCAATGCGGTGCCGACCGACCCGCCGACCTGCTGCATCGTGTTCACGAGGGCCGAGGCAACTCCGCTATCCGCTCGAGCCACTCCCGCGGTCGCGGTGTTGATAGCCGGCGCGAAGACCATGCCGAACCCGAAACCCATGAGAAGCAGCGCGGGCAGGATGTCAGCGACGTACCCGCTGCTGAGCGAGAGACGGCTCAGGTAGAGCATCGCGACGCCGCCGAACACCATGCCGGTCACGATGTGCACGCGGGGCCCGAACTTCGGCAGCGTGACCACCGTGGAGATGTTGGCGCTGATCATGATGGCCGCTGTCATGGGCAGGAAGGCGAGGCCCGAACGCACCGGGCTGAAGCCCTTCTCCTGTTGCAGGAAGTAGGTGAGGAACAGGAAGACCCCGAAGATCGCCGTGCCTGCGACACCGACGGCGGTGTAGGCGCCGCCCCGGGTCCGGTCGGTGATGATCCGCAACGGGAGAAGCGGGTGCGCGACCCGGCTCTCGGCGATGACGAACCCGGCGAGCAGGAGGGCGCCCGCAGCGAGCGAGATCACCGTGACCGTGCTGCCCCACCCACCGGTGGAGGCGTGGGAGAACCCGAAGACGATGCCGAACAGGCCGCCGGAGGCGAGCAGGGTGCCGACCACGTCGAGCTTAGGCCGCACCGCGGGTCGCTCGTTGTCGAAGTACCGAACGGCGCCATAGATCGCGAGTGCCGCGAAGGCCAGGTTCACGTACAAAGACCAACGCCACGACAGGTACTCGGTGAGGATGCCGCCGAGCACCAGCCCGACTGCGCTGCCGCCGGCAGCGACGGAGCCGAAGATGCCGAACGCCTTGCCGCGGTCCTTCGGGTCACGGAAGGTCGAGACCAGGGTGGACAACGCAGCTGGGGCAAGTACGGCGCCAAAGACGCCCTGGGCGGCACGAGCGGTGACCAGCATGCCGAACGATGTCGAGGCGCCGCCGACAGCGGAGGCGATCGCGAATCCGGCTGCGCCGCCGATGAACGTGTACTTCCGGCCGAACATGTCGCTGAGCCGGCCACCGAGCAGCAGCAGGCTGCCGAAGGCCAGCGCGTACGCCGTGACGATCCACTGCCGATCGGTGTTGGCAAAGCCAAGCGCGTGCTGCGCGTCCGGCAGGGCGATGTTCACGATGGTGGCGTCGAGTACCACCATCAGCTGGGCGATCGCCACGAAACCGAGGACCAGCCAGCGGTGGTTCGGGCCGCGGGTCTTGATAGCGGGAGTGGTCATGAGGTGCTCCTGGAACTCTCTAGCTCGGAGGGACCGCACGGCGCGAGGCCGTCAACAGCAACGGTGGCGCGGTCGAGGATGGTGATGAGGTCGAGCAAGGTGGCGCGGGCCGGCGCGTCGAGCGCGCCGAAGATCCGCTCGAAGATCTGGTCGCGCAACGCCCCTGACGAAGCGGCCGACTCGTGGCCGGCCGGGGTGAGCTCGACCAGCTTCGCGCGGCGGTCGGTGGGGTCGTCCCGGCGTACCGCCAGGCCATCCCGCTCGAGGCTGTCGACCATGTCGGTGACGGAGCGCGGAGCGAGATCGAAGCAGGTGGCGATGACGTTCTGCCGGGTCGCGCCTGCGTTGGCGAGGAACTGCAGCAGCTTGATGCGCGGCATCGAGAGGCCGCAGCTGCTGAGCTGGTCGTCGGCGACCCGGCGCAGCCGGTGGATCAGCCCGAGGTAGGCCTCTCCGACCTGCAACGGGGTGACGTCAGCCGACGCGGCTGCGGCGGTCGTGCGGGTGGTGCGGGTGCTGGACACTGAGGCCCTCCACTGTGAAGTCCCATAAGGTGAGGGACCTCACAATGATGCACCCGTGCATCTACCACTGTCAAATCGGAGCGGAGTGAGCGGAACTCAGTCGGTGACGGTCCAGGAGAGCGCGACCGTGCTGCCCTTGGCCGCTCCGGCGTTCGGAAAGACGATGATCCCGGGCGCGGGTACGCCGACCGTCAGCGATGTGGGCAGCGTGTAGGTATAGCTCAGGGAACCGGTCGCGAAGCTGTGCGAGGTGTAGAGCGCGCCGGTCGAGGCGTTGCAGACGTAGATGGAGACCGGGGCGTTCGCGGCGACCGTGAAGCTCATCGAATAGGACGCCGAGGCGTTGGTGGTCTGGGTGAGGAACTCGAGCCCCAGCCCGGTGGTCGCGGTGGTCACCGCCACCGCCGCCGGGCTGCCGAAGAGCGTCGAATACCCCAGGTACGGCGCGACGACGGTCGAGCCGCCTGGCGTGCCGATCGACCAGCTGCCCGTGTAGCTCGAGCCCGGCTGGGTGGCGCTCTTGCTGTCGTAGCGGTTCAGGAAGCTGTAGGTCCCCTGGGTGATCGACGTCGCGCCGACGGTGATCGAGTTGAGCACATAGAACAAGAACGGGAACCCGGTGGTGGGGCTCGCCCACGCCGCGTCCGTCGCCGGGTGGCTGGCGATGTACGTCGCCATCGACGTACCCAGGACGTAGGTGTGCGTCGGGACTGAGGCGTGGGCGGCGACGGCGGGGAGCGAGATCGAGTCGATCAGTGCGGCTCCGGCGGCAAGACCGCCCACGACCGCGACCCGGCTCAGCACGGCGCGCCGGGTCAGCCCGACCGGTACGACGAGGCCCTTCTCGATCAGGGCGGCGACGGCCGGCGTGGCGGCGGCGCCCGGGCTGGCGACAGTGTCGTCCACGGCGCTGGTCGCGCGCCAGAGATCGGCGGCCTCGTCGCGCAGCGTGTACGCCGTCTGCTGGTCGGGGTCCATCACCACGATCGAGGCGCCGAGGTCGCGGCTGACCAGCCCGGGGCGCCGACGCAGGCGAAGCGGGATAGCTCGCGACACACCGACCTCCTCGAGTGGTCTAGATCCGGATAAAACCGACAGTGCTCATGGCTTCGACCGTTCGGGGGCGCAGGTTTAGCCCGGATCGACTGCGGCACGATGACTGGATGGACATCACCGAGTTGATCCTCACCGACCATCACCGGCAGCGGATGGCCTTCGCCGTCCTCGACGACATCGACCGGTCGGATCGGGAGCGGCTCTCGCTGGTCTGGGGCGACATGGCGGAGTTCCTCGAGGTACATGCCGCCGCCGAAGAGCTGGTGTTCTACCCGGAGCTGCTCCGTATCGCCGATCCGGACAGTGAGGAGACGAAGGACGCGATCGGCGATCACAACGAGATCCGCGACGCGATCCGCGAGGCCTCGGAGTACGACGTCGGCAGCGACGAGTGGTGGAAGGCGGTCGGGAAGTGCCGTGCCGCGAACACCGAGCACATGGGCGAGGAGGAGGACGAGGGTCTCGCCGACTTCCGTCGTCACGCCTCGCTGGAGGAGCGTGACGAGCTCGGGGTGCGGTTCGAGGCGGCCAAGACAGCGCCGGTCGCACCCACGTTGCCGCGTGATGACAAGGACCCCGAGACCTACGTGGAGGAGAACTCCTAGTTGGTGCAGACCTGGCCGTCACCCGTGACGGCGCATCCTGCACACACCCGTTTCAGGGTGCGCGGCGGTAGTCCAACGGCCACTGCACCTCCCAGGTCGCTCCCGCGTCGGTTGATCGCTGCCATTCCCAGCGAAACCCGTCCGGTGTGACGTCGAGCCACACCATCCGCTGCAGCCGGCGCTGCCCGTCGACGGTCACCGACCGCTGAAAGCTGATCCGTCCAGCAACCGCGACGGCCGTGAAATCCAGATAGGCACCGGAGGAGTCCACCCAGGTCTGGCGCCATCGACCGTCGACGCTGTCGAGCACGGAAAGGCTCCGACCGTAGAGCGATCCGTCCTCGCCATGGCACTCAAACACCTCCTCGACGACGCGGTCGTCAAGGATCCGTCTGATCGTGTTGGTGCCGTGCCCCTCGGGCCAACTCACGACCCAGCTACCGATCCAGAAGTCGAGCGCGTGCGCGCCGAGTGGATCGTGCTCCGGCGGCGAGGAGGCCATGGCTCAACGTAGCCTCGAGATGACCGGAGAACTCAGTGAATCGGGCGCTTCGGCTTCTTGTTCTTCTGCTTTGGTGGCGGGACATGGGCGGGCACCGGTGTCGGCGCACCCGCGTCCACGACGCCGGTTGGCCCGTTGCCCGTGACGATGCATTCGGCGGCCAGCGTCTTCGCTCCTTGCGCGTCGAGCGGGTTCGGCATCGCGGGCACACCGTCGTGCGGTGACCGGCCGAAGCTGAACGCCGCCTTCATATCGCCGACCGTCTTGCGGCGCCAGGCCGAGACGTTCGGTACGTCGACGCCGAACCGGGTCTCCAAGAACCGCAACTGCGAGGTGTGGTCGAACGTTGCCGAACAGGTGAACCCACCTCGGCTGTACGGCGACACCACGAGGCACGGGACCCGGAACCCGAGGCCGACCGGCCCGTGAAGGCCGCCGGCTGCCGCCGGCAACGGGTCGACGGTGAGGTACTCGCCCGCCGTACCGTGCGGTGCCACCGGTGGGTTCACATGGTCGAAGAAGCCGCCGTTCTCGTCGTAGGAGATGACGAGGGCCGTGTGCTCCCAGACCTTGGGGTTGCTCACAAGGGTCTTCAGGACGCCGGCCACCAGCTGCTCGCCGAGGACCGGCGGCGCGGACGGATGGTCGCAGGCCAGGAAGTCGGGGAAGACCCAGGAGACCGACGGCAGGGTGCCCGCCGTCACGTCGGCGACGAACTCCGCCGGGTAGCTGAAGGCGCCGTTGGCGTTCTTGCCGAGGTATGTCGCGTCATCGACGAAGTTCTTGAAATACAGCAATGGGTTCAACAGGGTCAGGTCGCTCGCGTCCTGGTAGACCTTCCAGGAGACGCCGGCCTCCTGCAGGTTCTCGGGCATCGTGCGCCATGTGAACTTCCCGAACTGCGACGCCCGGTTGTCGGTGAGCGTTTCGAGGCACGGACCGCCGTGCTTGCCTTCCGGGTCGATGGTGCCGGAGAACCACATCACCCGGTTGGGATCTGTCGGGCCGAGCACCGAGCAGTAGTACTCGTCGCAGATGGTGAACGCCTCAGCGAGGGATCGGTAGAACGGGATGTCGGCGTGCTCGTAGTAGCCCATCGTGAGCGGGCCGATGGTGGCGCCGTCCTGTGCCAGGTGAGTGGTGAGCCAACGGTCCATCTTTCCGCCGTTGCGCGAGTGGTGCTGCGGCGCCCAGTCGTGGGTGATGTCGTCGACGCACTCGGCGTAGCTGGCGAGGTCTTTGGTGTTGAGATGGAACGGTGGCAGGTGGCCGTGCGGGTCGGGCCCCTTGCCGGCGGTGTAGCCGGCTTGGCGGAACACCCCGCTGATCGCCTTCGGGTCACCGAATCCGCGCACTCCGGACATGGTGCCGAAGTAGTGGTCAAACGACCGGTTCTCCATCATCAGGTAGACGACGTGCTTGATGTCGCTCAGCGGCGCGTGTTTCGTCGGCACGGCCGCGGCCGCCTGCTCGACGACCCGGGCCAACGTCCCGGACATGGCGGCGACGGTCGCGGCGGCGGTACTGCCGGCCAGGACCTGGCGACGGGTGGGCTGGAACGGGGAGGGCATGAGTCATTGTCGCGATATAACCGGCTGGCCGCGCCCATGGTTGGGTGAAGAACGCGCTACGGCCGGGTGGATTCCAGGAGTCGCCGAGCGGTGCGCCGGGCCAATGCCATGCAGGTGAGCATCGGGTTGGTGCCCGAGGCGGTGGGAAAGGCGCTGGTGTCGCCGATCCAGACGCCGGGGGTGTCGTGCAGCTCGCCGCGAGTGTCGGCGACGCTCTCCGCCGGGTCGGTGCCCATCCGCGCGCTGCCCATCTGGTGGGCACTGCCGCAGTAGTAGCCGCCGAGGCCGATCGGTACGGCGGCGAGCGCGGTCAGGAAGGCCTCGAAGTCCTCGCCCCGTCGCCACGGTGGGAGGTCGGGGATCAGTGGGTAGATGGTGTCGGCCCCAGCGCGCTCGTGGATCCGGCCCACCGCGACCAGACCTTGGTGGAAGTGCTCGCGGTCCAACTCGTCGTCCAACGGATAGGCGTGGACCGCCTCCCCGTTGGCGTCGATCGTGACGGAGCCAGCGCCGCGGTCA
>DATAVK010000060.1:0-10140 GCA_036267755.1 Mycobacteriales bacterium | reverse complement strand
CAGAACGGGAAGTCCGGCTGGCCCGAGGCGATGATCTCGTCGACCGGACGCTGCAGGATCCGCCGGCCGGCGAACCAGTAGTGCCAATAGCAGAATGCCGACACTCCCGCGGGAGCAGCGAGCGACGCCTGCAGCTGCCGGGTCTCCGCGACCCGCAGGTCGTAGAAGCCGAGGTCGGCCGGCAGGTGCGGCTGGGTGTGGCCGTGGAAGAGCGGGCGGGCCTTGGCGACGTTGGTCCACTCGGTGAAGCCCGGTCCCCACCAGTCGTCGTTCTCGGGGATCGGGTGGAACTGTGGCAGGTGGAATGCCACGACGCGCGGCGGCTCGACAGCGGTCACGACATTCGCTCCGCGACGACGATGATCTGCGGACCGAGCGTCGGCCGCCACTGCGCCAGCCGGGACAGCGCCTGCTTGCTGCCCCGCGCCACGGCCGACGTGCGGCCCGAGCCGATGTGGAAGTGCCGGCTGCAGCGGGTGACGATGCGGAAGCCGGCCCGCTCCATCAGGTCGTCGACCTCGCCGAAGGTGTACTCCCGAGCATGCCGTGCGTGGATCGAGCCGGCGATCCAGTCCGGCAGCGGAGTCGCGACGTTGCGGCCGGCGAGCAGCTTCGCTCGGTTGACGACGTACGCCTGGTTCGGTGTTGTGAAGTACAGCCGGCCGCCGACCTTCAGGATCCGGTGCGACTCGTGCAGGCTGATGATCGGATAGTCGCGCAGGTGCTCGAACACCTCGGTCATCACGATCGCGTCCGCGCTCTGGTCGGCCAGTGGGTAAGGCGCCTGGTCGAGGTTCCACGCGACGTACTCGACACCCGCATCGTCGAAAAGTCGTTGCATCCGGCCGTTTTCGCTGGCTCCCCAGGCGTCCGGAGCCTCGTCGAGGTCTACGGCCACCGCCTGGTAACCGAGCGTCGCGAACCGCGTGATCTGGTCGCCGGGTGCCGCACCCAGCTCGACCACCCGCGCCGGTGGGTCCCAGTCGGCGCGCAGCAGCTGCTCGACGAACGCGTACCGAGCTTGAGCCTCGACGCTCAGGTTGCCACCCAGCGCCGGTGTCGCGTCGCTCATCGGAGCACCATCCTATAAATCCCCTCGAGCTCGTCGACCTGTCGTTCCAACGAAAACGCTCGACGCTGGACCTCCCGGCCGGCGTCGCTCAGCTCCTTGCGACGGCCCGGGTCCGCGGCGAGATCGGTCAGGCAACGCGCCGCTTCGTTGACGTCACCGACCGGGAACAGCGGTGCGTCGTCGACCGACCCGAGGGTCTCAACGTGGCCGCCGGCGCGGGATGCGACCACCGGTACGCCGGCCGCCATCGCCTCGACCACCGACAGCCCGAACGAGTCCGCGGGCGCGGTCGCCAGCAGGATTCCGGCGCTGCGCAGGTACGACGGCACATCCGCGACGTGCCCGACGAAGCGCACCGACTCATCGCCGTACACCAATGACTGCAACGATTCCCGCTCGCTGCCGTCGCCGATGACGATAAGCGACCAACCCTGATCACTGAGCCCGCTGGCCCGCCAGGCGAGCAGGCCGGTGCCGGTGTCTTTGTCGGCCTCGAGCCGCTGCACCATCACGACCGTCTTGGCGTCGATGTCGTACGCCGACTCGTCCTCGCGCACACCGCTGCGGACGACGTGGACCTCTCGCGGCGCGGCGGTGGCGGCCACGAAATCGCTGACCGCAACCTCGGTCGCGACGGAACCTTCGACGAGCCGTCGCACCATCGCGCCGACGGTGCCCGAGCCGCGAGGGGCAGCCAGGTGCAACGTCGAGACGACACGGCCACGGTGCGCCGGCTTCGTGAGCACGGCCGCCGTCTCCGCATAGGTGAGATGAGCGTTCACGATGTCGACCGTGCCGACATGCAGCATCGCGCGAAGCGCCGCGAGGGGTGTGGCGGCCGGGCGCCAGTCCACGGCGTCCTCGAGCATGGCCGTCATCCCGGCGCGCTGGCCACCCAGCACGGTGACGTCGTGGCCGCGTCGCGCGAGCTCCCGCCCGGTCTGTGCGACGTACCGCTCGGTGCCGGCGAAGTTGTCCGTCACGACCAGCTGAACGATCCGCATCCCGCCGGCCCTCATGCAGCTGTCCGATCCCGGTCGAGACCAGCTCGGTCGAGACCGGCTGCGCGTCGCGGCCCGGCCACATAGGCGGCGAATCGGGCGCGGGCCAGCCGACGTTTCCGCGCCGGGCCGACGGCCGACCGCACCATCGCACCGGTCGCGGCCGCGAGCCGATATGAAGCCCAGCCCGCCGTACCGAACCACTTCCGGATGTAGGTCTCCGATGCCGCGTAGAACAGCCGATCACGCTGGTCCGCGTCACCGCTCGTGCCTGCCCCGCGGTGAGTCGCGACGGCCTCGACAGCAACACCCGACGACCATCCACGCTGCACCGCCCGCCGCTGCCAGTCGACTTCCTCGGCGTAGAGAAAGAACCGCTCGTCGAAGCCGCCGACGTCCTCCCATGCCGTACGACGCAACAGCAGCACGGCACCGACCACGAAATCCGCGGGCTCATCGACGAAACGGGTGCCGCCGAGCGCCTCCCGCCACATCCGTGCCGGAGACGGGAACGGCCACTCGACCCGTTGCTCGGCGCCGGACTCGTCCACGAGCCGGGGCGACACGGCGGCGAGCGACGAGTCCGCAGCCAAGGCCGCTCCAAGAGCTCGCACCTCGTCGACCGAGATCACCGCGTCCGGGTTGAGAAGCAGCACATCGACGTCGGGAGCGAGCTGCGAGACGCCGAGGTTCACGCCGGCCGCAAAGCCGAGGTTGGCACCGGAATCGACGTACCGGCAGCCGTGACGGCGAGCGACCGCGGCAACATCGGGGTCGCTGGAGTTGTCCACCACGACGACGTCGAGTGACGACGCAACGGGTTCCAGGCAACGGTCGAGATCGCCGGCACCGTGATAGGCGACGACGACGACGGCGAGATCGGTCATGGTCATGCGGGCACGGGCACTGGCACGGCGGGCACGGCCGACGGGGTCGCCGCATCGTCGGTCGCCGGCTCGGATTTGTTGACCAGCAACGGGTTGAGTGCCATGCCGATGAGCAGCCATCCCATCACCGGCGTACCACGGACCCAGTAGACGTCGACCAGCCCGTGCGTGAGGATCGCCGCTTGCAGCGCGAGCGCCGGACCCGCCCACGGCGATATCCGCCGACGCCGCAGCATCACGAAGGCCGTGCCCCCGATCATCACGAGGAAGAACACCATGTCGGGTAGCCCGCCCTCACCGGCGTTGAGGAGCAGGACGTCGTGCGGGTCGTTCGTGAGCGTGTCGAGGGAGGCGTTTCCGGTGAGGTAGTTGCCGACACCGACCCCGAGGATCGGGTGCTGCTTGACGAAGGCAATGCCGTCGTGGCGATAGATGGTGCGGATCTGCACGGTGTAGTCGCCGGAGGACAGGTCACCCGCCACCGTGTTGCCTGAGGTGTCGACCGCCAGTTTGTCCGAGGAGAACGTGGAGCGCACCCGTGCCTGCAACGAGTTCGGGACGAAGTTGTAGCCGACAATGCACACCAGCACGAGCGGCAGGATGGCCGCCGTGGTCCGCTTCCAGCTGCCGAGGCCGCGGAACGCCAGCAGGACCAGGCCACCGATGCCGGCACCGAGCACCGCGCCGCGGGACTCGGTGTGCAGCGTTCCGAGGATCAGCAGCAGGACGATCGGTCCGCGCCAGCGCCATTTCGGTACGACGATCAACGACAGCAGCAGCCCGTCGACCATGAACTGCCCAGCCGGGTTCTTGTTGTCGACCGAGAACGCGGCGGAGTGCACCGTCCACGCCGCCGCTGTGATGCAGGCGACGGTGAGGAACCCGATCATCGCCCAGCGGGCCGTCTGCCGCGTGAGCACGACGGCGCCCACCACGATCGCGAAACCGGTGAGCTCGGCGTACTGCACCGTGTTGATCGCGCTGTGCAACGAGGGGTGGACCAGCAGGACGATGACCAGCCAGCCAAGGAACGGCGTGATCCACGGCAGCACCGGCTTGACCGCCGCCAGCTTGGCTCGCCACCCGGGCTGCAGGGCGACGAGCGGGATCATCCCGGCGAAGCAGGTGAGCATGAAGACGTCCGCGCCAGCGACCTGCACGCCACCGGCGCCGACGCTGGTCTGGATCGGGAGTACGGCGGCGGCGGCAGCAGCCGCCCACCATGGGTTGACCGCGAGCAGCGCGAGGACTGGGGCACCGACGAGCGCGACGGCGTGACGAGGTGCGTTGACGGCGAGGTAACCGACGATGGCCGCATACAGCGCCGCCGGGACCCCCCAGACGCGGGAGCCGACCCGGCCCACCGTGCTGGTGATCGTGCTCACGACGAAGCGGGCGAGTCCGGCTTCGATGCCGCGGCGAATGCGGCCTCGATGCGGGCGGCGATCTCCCGCTGCTTGTCGCCCGCGGCGCTCACTACCGGTTCCGGCTTCGCGGCCAGCGGCTCCGGTGTCGAGACCACCGGCACCGGCTCCCGCTTCGAGACCGGCTTCGGCTTCGAGACGGGCGCCGGCTCGTCGAGCGGTGCGAACTCCTCGGTGGAGACGTCGATTTCCGGCGTACGGGCCTGCTTGGTGTAGAGGGTGAGGCTGTCGACGCCCTTGCGGGTCCGGCTGCGGTAGGCGTACGCGTAGGCGCTGTCCTCGCGCTGCACGACGGAGTTCGGGACGATGCCGACCAGGTTGCCGTGCACCTGGAGCACCGCCTCGGTGGCCTGCTTGAGCCGGTCCCGGGTCGTCTCCCCGACCTTGGCGACCAGTACGACGGCGTCGACCTCACTGACGAGGACCAGCGCGTCCGCGACCGGCAGCACCGGCGGCGCGTCGATGATCACGACGTCGTGGGTGGCAACCAGCTCTGCGACCATCGCCGTCATCCGGGCGGAGCCGAGCAGCTCGCTCGGGTTGCTCGGGATCGGGCCGCTGCCCAGCACGTGGATCCGGCCGTCGTCGATCGTCGTCATCGCCTGCTCGAGGGTCGTGTCACCGGTCAGGACGCTGGTGACGCCGAGGCCCTCCTTCACGTCGAGGTAGGAGCTGACCATCGGCCGGCGCAGGTCGGCGTCGACGAGGGCGACTCGTTGGCCGGTCCGGGCGCAGGCGAGCGCGAGGTTGGTCGCGAGCGTCGTCTTGCCCTCGCCGGACACGGCGCTGGTGATGAGCAGCGCCTTAGGCATGCCGCCCGGGCCGGCAAAGGTCAGATTCGTCCTGACCTTGCGATACGCCTCGGCGCGGGCGGACATCGGATGGGTGAGCACGGGCGTGCGGACGCCGTCGAGCTCGCTCGGGATGACCCCGAGGATCGGCGCGCCGGTGGCCCCCTCGACCTCGTCGGAGTCGCGGAGCCGGCGGTCGAGACCCTCGCGGACAAACGCCGTCACGAGGCCGATGACCAGACCGACGATGAAGCCGATCAGCAGGTTGCGGGGGAACCGCGGCGAGTACGGCTTGGCCGGCACCGGCGCGGCGCCGAGCGAGACGATCTCCTCGGGGACCGCCGCCGCCACCTGGTCGAGCTGCTTGAGCGCGGTCGGCAGGATCTTGACGTAGGCGTTCGCGACGGCGGCGGCCTGCCGCGGGTCGCAGTCGATGACGGAGATGTTGACGAACGGGTCGGTGCCATCGGCGTTGGCCGACACCTGCGGGTAGGCGCACGCCTTGAAGGGGCCGTCCGCCGCGGCAGCCGTGATGGCGTCCTTCACGGCGGGGCCGGTGCCGGCGACCTGGGCGAACGCCACGGCGTTCTGGACCGCCAGCTGCCGGCGGGCGATCTCGTCGACGTCGCTGACGTTGGAGGCGCCGCTGACGATCAGCCGGACCGACGCCTGGTACGTCGTGGTCTGGAAGGCTGTCGCGACCCCGGCGCCGGCCGTGCAGGCGACCATGATGACGAGGATGAGAACCATCCGACGCCGCACGATGTGCAGGTAGTCGATGAGTTCCACAGTGGGCAATCCGTCCGGTGGGGGGCAGCACGCAGCCGTTGTGATCGTAGGTCTGAGTAGGTCTTCGACCGGGGACCCGCGACCCTTGACGATTTGTCGTGGCGTTGAGCCTGAACTGGGCCTACGCTTGAGGGACACGTGAGAGGAGGTGGTCCGAAACTTTGTCTGGTTATTGGACTCGTGAGGTGACTGTCCGCTAGTCGCCGTCTCCGGACTCGGTGTGGACCCACGCCGCCGTAGTTCTAGTTGCGCAGGTCTGACCTGCACAAATAGGGCGAGAGACGGCGTACGGCGAGTTCCCGGCAGTTACCGGGCCCCCGGGCAGCCAGCCCGTCCAGCTGGCCCTCCGCGCAAGTGGAGGTGTGCCCGGGGGCCTTTTGCCGCCTAGGTATGGCCCAAAGTGACGAGCCGTTTACTACCCGTCGCGGTGCTTAGGCCACCTGAGTGACGCGTCGATGTGATCTTCGTGACCATCACAGCGCTGGAACGCCCCGCCCAGGCGGCCGTCGCAGGCGCAGCCCCCGGCGGTTTCAAGCTCATCTCGGGCCCGATCGAGCGCCGCGCCGCCCGCCCGTCCAAGCCCCGCGTCGTCATCGCCCACGACTACCTCACGCAGGCCGGCGGCGCCGAGCGCGTCGTCCTCTCCCTGCTCGAGGCGTTCCCGGACGCGCCGGTCGTCACCAGCGTGTACGACGCGGACGGCACCTTCCCCGCGTTCCGCGGCCACGACATCCGCACCGGCGGCCTGCAGAAGGTCTCCGCGTTCCGCCGCGACCCCCGCAAGGCGCTGGCGCTGCTCCCCCGGGCCTGGTCCTCGACCGTCATCGACGACGCCGACATCGTGCTGTGCAGCTCGACCGGCTTCTCGCACGGCGTCTCCACCCGGGCCCCGAAGATCGTCTACTGCCACAACCCGGCTCGCTGGCTGCACCAGCCCGACGACTACCTGCCGAACCAGCCCGCCCCGGTCCGGATGGCGGTGCGCGTCCTCGACGGCTACCTGCGCTCGTGGGACCAGCAGGCCGCCCAGTCCGCGGACCGCTACCTCGCCAACTCCACCGTCGTCGCCGAGCGGATCCGCAACACCTACGGCGTCGAGGCCGACGTCGTGCACCCGCCGTCCACGTTCGACGCGGACATGCCGATGTCGCAGCCGGAGGGCGTCGCGCCGGGTTACCTGCTGACGATCGCCCGCGCCCGCGGCTACAAGAACACGGTCGTCGCCTGCCAGGCTGCTGAGGCACTCCCCGGCGTACGCCTCGTCGTTGTCGGCGGCGCGCTGCCGGAGCGTCCGGGTGGCGGCGAGTGGAGCGAGCGCATCATCGGGCTGGGTCGCGTCAGCGACGAGGAGCTCGCCTGGCTCTACGCGAACTGCTACTCGCTGGTCGCACCGGCGTTCGAGGACTTCGGGCTCTCCCCCATCGAGGCCGCGACCTTCGGCAAGCCGACCATCGGGCTTCGCGCCGGTGGCTACCTCGACACCGTGCAGGACGGCCGCACCGGGCTGCTCGTCGGCTCACCGACCGTGGCGGGCTTCACCAACGGGATCCAGCGGCTCGAGCGCACCTACTTCGACCCGGCCGCGATCAAGCGCCACGCCGAGTCGTTCTCGGTCCAGCGGTTCGCGGCCACGATTCGCCAGTACGTCGACGAGACGCTCTTCGCGCACCAGCTCGCCGCCGCCTGAGCCTCATGTCCGACCGGGCCGGTAGCACCGGCACGCGCTGGCACTCGCGTCCGCTCGACGGGCTACGCGGGATCGCCATCGCGGCCGTCATGCTCGAGCACACCAACGTGGCAATCGGAAGCTTCGGTTATCTCGGCGTCGACGTGTTCTTCGTGCTGTCGGGCTACCTGATCACCACACTCCTGATGCGCGAACGCGAGCGCTTGGGGCGGGTCGACCTGCCTCGGTTCTACCTCCGGCGAGCACTACGGCTCTATCCCGCCCTGGTGATGACAGTGGTGGTGTTCGCGCCCTTCGCGCGGTACGTCGCCGCCAACCACACGACCGCCGGGTACGCCGAAGCGGCGTTGCTGTCCCTCACCTACGTCCAGAACATCGCCGTCACCCTGGGGCACAACGCTGGCCTCGGGCATACCTGGTCATTGGCCATGGAGGAGCAGTTTTATCTCCTGTGGCCGGTCACGCTGCTGGCGCTCACCCGCCTCGGCCATCGTCGCGCCGCGATGGTGACCGCCGGGATCGGCCTGCTGAGCATGGCGGCGTACGCGACGTTCCTTCGGCCCGTCCCGGGCGGCCTGCCCATCGTCTACTTCAACCCTCTGACGCGCGCCGGCCCGCTGATGATGGGCTGCGCGCTCGCGCTGTGGCTCAGCTCCGCGCCCGTAACCAGCCGTCGGATCGTGCGGGCGCTGTCCACGGGCGGTGTCGTCGGCCTCGCGGGCTTGGCCGTGTTCGCAGACGTCGCCCTCAACCAGCACTGGGAGGCACTGGACATCCCGCTCGCCGCCCTGAGTACGTGCGCCCTCATCACGGGGGTGACCGGCGGCCAGGTATCAGTCGTGAGCCGGGTGCTTGCCACGCGCCCGCTCGTCGGACTGGGCACGATCAGCTACGCGCTCTACCTCGTGCATGTCCCGGTATACGCGATTCTCGGCAGTCACTGGACCGGTGCGAGGCACGATCTGATCGCGGTGGAAATGCTCGTCAGCATCGCCATCGCGAGCCTCAGCTACGTCACCGTCGAGCGATATTTCCGTCGACTGAGGCCGATCGCGGCACCACGCCGCGACGTCCACGTCGAGAAGCGTCTCGTCCCCGCCTGACGCCGCCGTACCGCTGATGGCTTCGAATCACCCGGATGGCGTAGTCATTCCGGACATGTCTGATGGCAGCCTTGTGCTGCCCGATTTTCGGTTCGGGACGTGAGCGTCTCGTGGGCAACCGGGGACGGGCAGCTCGCCTCGGCTCGTCTGCCCCCGTGGATAGCCGAGGCGAGCCCCGTCCCCCTCGCCCACCCCCGCCGCTAGCAGCCGTTAGGTGACAATGGCTGGGCGGCTGAGATCATGCGGTATGCCTGACTACCTGCCGCTTGACGACGGTGGCCGTATCCGCATCCCGGATGAGTTCCACGAGGCGTCGCGGGCCGATGCCCTGCTCACCGCCCCGCGCGGGCAGGAGGTGTCGATCATGGTGGTGCGCAACAACCCGGCCCCCGAATCCGAGCCCGACGGCGCCAAGTCCGAGGCCGTGGCGAACTTCTTCATGTCCCGGGAGGCGTTCGAGGGATGGGTGCAGGCCGCTACCGACATCCTGATCCACTGGCGCGAGCAAGGCATCTAAGCAGCGTTAGCGCCGTAGTCGGTCATCCCCGCGTCGAGTGCGACGTCAATGTCCTTCCGCGCCTCGATTAACGGCATGAGCGTCGCACTCGACGTACCCGGCCGCTGCTGACGCCCGACCGGGATCTGCGTGCTCGCCAGGCTCGCCATGGCCGGTTAAGGAGGCTAGAGCCGCCTTAAACGGCCATCAGTCATCCGCCGACAAAGATCATCGCCGGATAACCGGGCTAGAACCCGGGAAAACGGCGATGGCGTGCAGGTGTCGCGCTCAGGCTTCGTGGCCGGCGTCCATCCCCTCGACGTCGCGGAACATCACGGTCTCGCCGTCGCGGTCTCGGACATCGCCACTGTCCGGCTCGATGAGGAATCCCACGTGGTCACCGAGCCGGTGGATGTCGATGATCGGGCCGCTGAACCACGCGGCCGCGTCGTCGAGCACGGGTACGCCGCCCGGGCCGGGCTGCCAATCGCACCGGCTGAACTTGTCGACCTCGTCACCGGTCGCCTCGCCGAACAGCTCGGCGAGATCGAGCCGGTCGGTCGACAGGACGTGTACGACGAGCCGCTCGGCGGAGCGAGCCACCTGGTAGGTGTGGTTCTTGTCGGAGATCCCGATCAGGAACCGCGGCGGCCCGATGCTGGCCTGGGTCGCGAATCCCACGAGACACCCGGAGGCCTGGTCGCCGGCCACCGTGGTGACGACGTACATCGGGTAGTTCAACAGGGCGACGACGTCGCTGAACGCATCCGACCCAGCCACGACCGAAGCCTACGGACACCGCGGGCTAGCGGTAGCCGTACACCCTGAAGTCGAACGTGGCCGGCAGCGTGATCGAGCTCGAGTGCAGGAGGTTGCACACACCACTCATC
>DATAVK010000059.1:0-16240 GCA_036267755.1 Mycobacteriales bacterium | reverse complement strand
TTAGGGTCAGCTCGGGTGTAGTCAATGCGCAGGTAGGACTTGTCGCCGGTTCGCTTTGGTCCCAGGGCCATCGACACGACGTCCGACCGACCGTCTCCGTCGAAGTCACCCCGAGTCGCCGTCTTGGCGGCCGCGTGAGCGCCAGCCGCGGATCCCGGAGCGGCGGTGGCCGGGGAACCGGAGCCGAGCGGGACGGCAAGGCTCACGAGGGCGGCGACTAGCGTGACCCCGAGCTTCATCGCGTCTCCGATCGCTCGACACCTTCCCGACACATGCGCCAGACAAAGGTTGCATGTTATTCGAGATTGAGCCTCGCCTCACGGTCTCGCATGTAGTGCGTCGTACGCCGCTCGGCGTAGAAGGACGCGATCGGGATGGTGCCCGCTGCCGCCGTGAGAACGATCTGGATCGGATGCATGCGAACCCGGCGGCCGAGGTCCAATGTCAGCAGGATGTACAGCGGATAGAAGAAGACACCGTGCACGATGCCGACCACCTCGTCCACGCCGCCGAAGCCGGCGGCGTACTGCAGCGGCAGCCCGATGAAGAACAGCACGACCAACAGCACGCTCACGATGAGAGCCACGATCCGGTAGCGCAGCAGTGCGGGCTCGACTCCGTGGAAGTCGAGGACCGAGGTCCTGGTCAACTAGCGCGACTGCCGCGCGGTGACACGGTCGCAGCTCGCTCGTTCAGCCGAGCCAGATAGGCGTTGTAGATGCGGACTTCCTCGTCGTCCTCGTCGGTTTCGACCGGTGCGGTCGTGATCCCGATGCGGACACCGTTGCGATGCTCGATGTCGGGCTCCGGAAGCGGCTTCATCGCCATCCGGGACAGCGGCCGTTCCGACGTACCGGTCTCGTCCTTCTGACCATCCAGCTCGATCCGCAGCGTCTTCCACCACAGACCGAGGGTGAACACCGCGAACAGCGGCCACTGGAAGGCGTAGGCGTAGTTCTGGATCCCGCCGGTCGCCGACTGCGACCGATGCCACTGCCAGAGCCCGAGCCGCAGCATGACGAGCACCATCGCGATGACCAGCAGGTGCACGCCCCACCACCGCGGCGAGAGCAGCAGCTTGCGCATGGTTCTCAGGGTAGGTCAGGAGGTCCGAGCCGTCTTAGGCGGCGCGACCCCGGCGGTTCGCCTGCGGGTCGCGGAGCAGTCGGAGTACGGCGTCCTCGACCGGACCGAGCGTGGCGAGCTCGCCGTCGGCGCTGTCCTCACCGAGGTGGACGAGGTCGGCCGAGATCGTCACACCGTCGTTGTAGTGGTCGATGACCCGAGGATCGATGTACGACGCCCGGCATACGGCTGGCGTGTTGCCGAGGTACTGCGCCGTCTCCTTGACCGCGCGGGCCACCGCTCGCTTGCGGGCTGACTCCGACTCCGGCACCTGGTCGGAGACCGCAAGAGCGACCGCACACAGCACCGTGGCGTGCCAGGTGCGGAAGTCCTTCGCGGTGAACTCCCCGCCGGTGATGTCGGCCAGGTAGAGGTTGATGTCGTGGCTCTTGACGTCGTGCCAACCGGCTTTGTCCTTGTAGGCCAGCAGTTCTTCACCGCCGCCGCGGCGCCGCTTGAGCGTCTTCACGATCGCCGACAGCTCCGGCTCGGCGATCGACTGGATCCGCTGCTTGCCGCTCTTCGCGACGTAGTCGAAGCGGATCACGCCGTCGCGCCCGATGGTGACGTGGTCGTTGCGCAGCGTCGCCAGACCGTAGGAGTGGTTGGTCTCGGCGTACTCCTCGCTGCCGATCCGGAAGAAACCGAGGTCGAGCAGCCGGGCGGCGGCGGCGAGCACCCGGCGCCGGCCCATCCCGGTCTCCGCGAGGTCCTCGGCCATCCGCTTGCGGGCGGCCGGCAGCCGGCTGGCGAACTCCATCATTTTCTCGTGCTTGGCCCGGTCGCGGGTCACGCGCCAGTCGTCGTGGTACCGGTACTGCCGGCGGCCCGCCACGTCGGTGCCGGTGGCCTGGATGTGGCCGTTGGCGATCGCACAGATCCAGACGTCCTCCCACGCGGGCGGGATAACGAGCGCCTTCACCCGGTCCAACACAACGGGGTCGGTGACGCGGTTGCCGTTGGCGTCGACGTAGGCGAAGCCTCGGCCACGCCGAACGCGGTGGATCCCCGGACCCGCGCAGTCCACGCGTCGAAGCCTCATGCTGGCAGCGCGGCTCAGGGACCGGGTTCGATGTGCATCGCGCGTTCCTCTTCGGAGAAGCCGCCGAAGTCGGTGCCGACGTCGTAAGCGACCGCAGTCGCCTCGTCGTCCTCGTGTGCGCCCTCGTCGTCCTCGACGATGCGGCCCACCCGCTCTTCGGGATCATCCGGGAACGGTCGATCGGAGTCCTCGGACTCGTCGATGTCGTCAGCGGAGAGCTCCGGCTCCTCGCGTGAGAGCGCGAGGTCGAGCGGCTCGCCGGCGATTTCCTCGGCTGCCGTCGTCCCCCAGTCGTCGACCGCGGTCGGCTCCTCGCCGGGGACACCCGTCTCCTCGAAGGTGTCTCCGCTGATCTGCTGCTCCGGGCTGCTCGAGCCGTCGGTCGCGAGACCGGCGTCCTCATACGGGTCCGAGGGATCCGGGATGCGGTGCGTCATGGCCGGGGCCCTACCCGTCGTGGCTCGTCGTACGCCGGTCGGCCGGTGACGACTCCTGCGCCAGCGGCTTTCGCCGTGGCGATGAGGTCGACGGCCTGTTGCTGCAGGACGCCTGCCGCGGACTGCACGCTGGGGTTCTCCTGCAGCCGATTGGCGGCCGCCCGGATCTGCTCGTAGCGTTCTCTGCCCGCTCGGGAGCCGAGCACATAGCCCGCTCCGAGGCCGAGGACAAACGTGATCTTCCGCATCGTGGCCACCCTCCAGTTACCCGCCGTCGTACCAGCGTGCCAGTGATCATCCCGCCTTGTCGGCGGCTGAGGCGAACCGGGTCGGTGCGGTAGTCTGGCCCGCTGTCAGGACCTCGCCTGCGGCGATCGCCTGACCGGTCCCGCATAGCTCAATTGGCAGAGCACTCGACTGTTAATCGAGTGGTTCCTGGTTCGAGTCCAGGTGCGGGAGCCAACAGTTCCGGAGTCGCCGGACGCCATACTCAACCCGGGGCGGTAGCTCAGCCGGTTAGAGCTGGGGACTCATAATCCCTTGGTCGCGGGTTCGAGTCCCGCCCGCCCCACAACCCGTTGAGCGAGACGCAAATGGCCTTCCGAGCGGGCTCGGAAGGCCAAAGGCGTCGCACTCGACGTGCGGGATTAGCTGTCGGTGTCCTCGGCGAGGATCCGGTACAGGTCCCGTCGGGTCGCGGTGATCAAGGCCTTGGCGGCCTCGATCTGAGCCGGGGTTCCGGCCTCAGCGACCTGTCCCACGGCGGCGATGAGCTGGTGGGCGAGCTGACGTAGGGCGGCAAAGTCGCTGCCCTCGCCGCGTGCCGCTGCCTCCCACGGGGTGGGACCGTCGGCTCGTGATGCCGCGTCGGCTCGTCCGGCCTCGGTGAGGGTGAAGACGCGCTTGCCGTCCTTCTCCTCCGCCGTGACCAGGCCTTCGTCCTGCAGCAGTTGCAGAGCCGGATAGATCGAGCCCGGGCTGGGCCGCCAGGCCCCGCCGCTTCGCTCGGCCAGCTCCTGGATGATCTGGTAGCCGTGCATCGGCTCCTCGGCGAGCAGCGTGATGACGGCGGCGCGGACATCGCCGCGCCCGGCTCGTCGGCCGCCTCGCTCGCCCCGGAAGCCGGGGCCGCCCCAGCCACCGCGTCCACCGCGGCCACGACCACCACGGCCGAAGCCTGGCTCGTCGTGGTGGTGGTGATGTCGAGAGGGTGCGCCGTGATGGCCGCGGTCGTGAGAACGCTGCTGATCCGGCGTGTCGTACTGAGTGTGGTTGTTGTGCCTCATCGGGCACCTCCTTCGCATGTCTCGATGCACCGTGTGTGCTCGCGACATATCGTTAACCTACCACGACTGGTCGTTATTCCGTCAAGTCAGGCGGCTCCGTCACATCGCTGTAACGCTGCGGCGGGAGCATCGCCGGATGCCACCCGCCGACGCCGTACCGATGCGGTCCTTGGTGATCCACGGTCACAAGCGGGCGTTTCGGCAGGTGGGGGACGGTTCGGCGCTCCTGCTGGTGCACGGCATCGGGGACTCCTCGCGGACCTGGCTGCCGGTGATCCCCGGGCTGGCCCGCGACCACCTGGTCATCGCACCCGATCTGCTCGGCCACGGCGAGTCGGCGAAGCCGCGGGCCGACTACGCCGTCGGCGCCTACGCCTGCGGGATGCGCGACCTGCTCGACATGCTGCGGGTCGAGCGGGTGACGATCATCGGACACTCACTCGGCGGGGGCGTCGCTGCCCAGTTCGCCTACCAGTTTCCCGACCGCTGCGAGCGGGTCATCCTCGTTGGCTCGGGCGGGATGGGTCGCGAGGTACACCCGATGCTGCGGCTGCTGGCAGCGCCCGGCTGCGAGCTGGTGCTTCCGCTGGCGACCTCGCGGCCGGCGCGGTGGGCGGTGCGGCGCCTCGGTCCGACCCTGCAGCGCTCCGGCGGCATGGGCTTCGGGGCAGACTTCAGCTACGTCAGCGACCGGTACGACGGGCTACGCGACAAAACGGCCCGACGTGCCTTTGTGCGGACGCTGCGCGGCGTGGTCGACGGCCGCGGCCAGTCGGTGACGATGCTCGACCGCAGCTACCTCGCCGCCGGGATCCCGACCTTGCTCGTCTGGGGCGCGCACGACGGCGTAGTGCCGCTGCACCACGCGGCGGTCGCACACAGCCGGATGCCGGGAAGCCGGCTGGTCGTGTTCGGTGACGCGGGGCACATGCCCCACCGCGACGATCCGGCCCGGTTCGAGGCCGAGGTACGTCGGTTCCTCGACGAGACCGAGCCGTACGTGCACGACCCCGACGCCTGGCGTGAGGCGCTTCGCACCGGTCAGGTGGGTGACGAGTCGCCAGCGGTCTCGGCAAGCAGCATGTCAACGACGGCCGCCATGGAGTCGTGACGAGTGAGGGCCGCCCGCTGCCGCCGGGCTGGGCCGCCCTCGGCGAGGACTGCGGCCACCCGCTCCTGAACCAGGTCGAGGTCGCCGGTCTCCTCGAGTGCCGGCCAGACCGCTGACAGCAGGGACCTCACCGCGGTCTCGGCGCTCACCGACTCGCCGGTCGTGGGATCGACCAGCGCGCCAGTGAGGCCGTACCTCGCCGCCTGCCAGCGGGCCGACCGGACCACCTCGACGCGTGGTGGCGGCTCGGCACCCGGCCGGTCGATCTCCGCGATGCACGTCATCGCGACCGCCCGCCAGAGTCCGGCGAGCATCACCACGTCGTCCAACCGGTCGACGGAGTCGCAGATCCGGAACTCCACCGTGGGCTGGTGCGCCGAGAGCCGGACGTCGAAATACACCATGCCCCGGTCGCGGATCGTTCCCGTGGCGAGCAGGCCGTCGACGGCTTCGTCGTACTCGGCGGCGGAGCCGAACGCCGCGGTCGGGCCGGCCGAGGGCCAGCGCTCCCAGACCCGGGTCCGCCAGCTCGCGTACCCGGTGTCCTCGCCGTCCCAGAACGGCGAGCCCGCCGACAGCGCCAGCATCACCGGGGTGTACCGCTGCGCCCGCGACACGACCTGGACGCCGATGTCGGGGTCGTCGATGCCGACCTGGGTCTGGACACCGGCGACGACCTGCTCGCGTTCGAGCGACGGGAAGTCCTCGCTCATCTGCAGGTAGCGCTCCTTGGGGTAGGTGCGCAGCGCGTCGTCGCCGTGCAGCGGCGCGGTCCCGGCGGCCAGCAGCCCGGCACCCACCTCGGCGGCTGCGGCGCCGAGGTCGCGCCGCAGGTCCGCCAGGTCGGCGCGGAGCTCGCCGAGGTCGGTGACGACTCGGCTGTTGGACTCGACCATGCTCGCCTTGAGCTCGGGCACCAGCTCCTCGTCGCGCCCGACGCCGCGGAGCACCGCGGCCGCCGCACCGGTGCTGCGCCGCGACCCCCGGTCCACGAGGTGGAACTCCTCCTCGACACCGATCGTCATGGTCATGGTGATCAGTGTCGCGGTACGCCATGCCACGATTGATAGGTGACCCGTGATGAGCGTCCGCTGCTCGTCGCTTTAGGCCTGCTCTCGGCCTTCGTCGTGGGCGAGGTCATCGCGGCGTTCGCGGCGCACTCGATCGCGCTGATCGCCGATGCCGGGCACATGGTCACCGACGTGCTGGCGCTCGCCGCCGCCGTGGCCGCGGCCCGGCTGGCGCGACGGCCCGCCCGCGGTCATTGGACCTTCGGGCTGGCGCGCGCGGAGGTGCTGTCCGCGGCGGCGAACGGCATCACGCTGCTCGTCGTCGCCGGGATCGTGACGTTCGAGGCGATCCGACGGCTGATCCACCCGGCACCGGTCGGCGGGACCACGGTCATCATCGTCGCGTCCGTCGGCCTGCTGACGAACCTGCTGGTCACCGCTGTGCTGCACCGGGCCGACCAGCGGTCGATGAACGTGCGCGGCGCTGTGCTCCACGTCCTCACCGATGCCTACGCGTTCGCGGCCACGATCGTCGCCGGCGTCCTCGTCGTCACCACCGGGTGGCGGCGAGCCGACCCGGTGGCCTCGCTCGTCGTCGTTGCGCTGCTGCTGCGCGCGGCGTACCAGTTGCTCGGCGAGTCGGGTCGGGTGCTGCTCGAGGCAGCGCCGAGCGACGTCGACCTCGCCCTGGTACGACGGCACCTGCTCGAGACGCCGCACGTCGTCGACTGCCACGACCTGCACGTGTGGACGGTGACCTCGGGCCTGCCGGCGCTCTCGGTGCACGTGGTCGTGGCCGACGAGTGCTTCGCCGAAGGCCGGGCCGGCATGGTGCTCGACAACCTGCAGACCTGCCTGACCGGTCATTTCGACGTCGAGCACTCGACGTTCCAACTCGAGCCGGCCGGACATCGCGAGCACGAGGACGCCACCCACGGCTGACCCGGCCGGATCGGCTCAGCTCAGAACGGAACCCGGGTGGCGAGCAGGCCGTCGCCGGCGCCTCGACCCGACACGACGCGGCAGAAGTCGACCGCGTCGAGCTCCACGTGTGTCGTGCCGTCACGGAACACCCACGAGCCGCCGGCCGGCCCGGTCAAGGTGAGGGTGCACGGCTGGCCGTGGCGCGCCGCCCATTCGGCCGCGACGTCGCCGACGAGGACACCGTCGTGGTCGGCCGAGAGCTGCATGTCCTGCCTGGTGGCGACGGCGAGGTCCGAACGATGCATCCAGGTGTCGCGGGTGAGGATGACGTCGAGTAGGTACCCCAGCGTCCACGTCTCGGTCTGGGATCCGGTCTCGTCGATGGGCTGATCGGGCATCGAACGACGCCGGGTCACCGCTGGAGTGCGGCGCCGGCCGCGGGTCGCTTTGGGGCCGATGTCGGTGAGCCTCGCCACCAGGTCGGCTGGCGTGCGGTGCAGGTGCTTGCGGGACTGCAGGCCGGTGAGCGCATCGATGAACAGCCCACCCGCTCGCTTCGCCGCCCGCATCTGGCGCACCGTCTCGACCGGTGACGCCGCCATCTCCGCCATCCCCAGCACGTGGCATGCCATGGCGTGCACGTCCCACTCGGGGCACGCGGTCGGCTGCGACCAGGCGTCGGGGCTCAGTCGCCGCGATGCCTCAGCGAATCGGTCGTACTCCGTGCCGGCGAGCCGCATCGCGATGCCGCGGTCGAGCTCGGGCTTACGGGGCTGGCCGACGACCGCTGGCGCGACGGGTGTGCTCATCTCAGGCGTCCGATCCCAGGATGTTCTCGTGGCCTGGCAGGGGTTGGCTCGGCAGGTTCCCACCATCGCAACCGAAGTGTTCCTCGTAGACATCGGCGAGGGTGCGCAGCAGAGTCGCGCAGTCGCCGTCGTATGACGAACCATGCATGACGGCGAGACGCTGTGGGTTCAGCTCGGCGAGCCGGCGGTACGTCGCGGGAACGGCCGGTCCCATCGACGTCTGGTGGAAGAGCTCTTCGGCGGCGATGGCGGCGTCGGTCAGGTCATCGCTGGTGATTGCGGGGCCGTCGCCCGTCTGGGTCACAAGGTCGCCGCAGAACAAAGTCCCGGTCTCCTGCTCGAAGAACATGTGCGACTCCCAGTTGTGCGGGACGTGGGGTGTGGCGAGCTCGGTGACCCGTCGGGTCAGCGACGCGCCGCCGAGCTCGAGCACCTCCCCGTCAGCCATCGCGACGGGCGGCCGGGCAAGCTGATCGTTCAGCGACAGCATGCAACCGAGCGCGCCGTGCGCCACCTGTGCGTGCGGGGCGACGTCGAGGAACTCGTTGACTGCTCCGCATTCGTCGGCCTCGACGTGCGCGAACGCGATCCAGCGCAGCCGGTCGACCGGCATCACCCGCTCGATCGCCTCGCGCACCAGCGGGAACAGCCCACGCATACCGGTGTGGTAGAGCAATGGCTCGTCGGCATCGATCAGGAACTGGTTGAAGCTGAAACCGCCGGGCGCGACATCCGGAAGGACCGTGGAGATCCGGTAGATGCGGTCAGCGATCTGATCAACTTGAGTCTTCACGGCGGCCCCTTTTCGACGGTGTGGATGCAGTGGAAGCGGCAGTGGGTGCGCGGTAGTAGCCGGCGAACATCGCGGCCACCCGGGGGAGCCCCGATGTGAACAGGCCCTCATCGAAGCCCTGCCCCGGGGCGTTGGACAGCTGCTGGCTGACCACCCCTGAGATGACGACCGTCCAGTCGCGGGTGACTTGGTCGGGCGTGACGTCGTCGCGAACCAGTCCACGGCGCTGCAGCTCGGCGAACCGCTCCGCGACAAGCTCGATCAGCTGTACGGCGGGTGCATAGGCGGCAGGGGACGGGGTGAAGCCGGGAACCGGGCGCCAGAACAGCAGCTGGGAGTACGCCGCATGCTCGACCGCCCAGCGAACGAATGCGCGTGACGCATCGAGCAGCATCGTTTCAAGCGGGGTTGCGGTGTCGTCCGGGAACGAGTCGGTGGCGCGAATCTGGTCGAGCAGCTGCTGGGCACCGCGGGTGAACAGCGCGTCGTACAGCGCGTTCTTTGACGGGAAATAGACGTAGAGGGACGGTGGCTGGATGCCCATCCGCCGCGCCACCTCGCCGACCGACAGCCCGGCCACCCCTTGCTCCGCCATGACGGCCACGGCGACCTCAAGCACTTCCTCGATCGTCTCGAGGCGCCGGCGTTGCCGGCGGCCGACCGGGACGGCATCCGTAGCCATGAGCCGAAGGATTACCTACTATCGTTAGGAAAGCAATAGCTGACCATGTGACGTCTCAGGACGCTCGAGCGTGGGTTTGGGCCGACCGCCCTGACAAGTTCCGCACCGCGCCCGTTGGCTGTTCAGCGGCGGTGTGGCGGTGCCGATATGTTGATCATGAAGTTGAGCGGTCAGTGGTCGCGGCGGCGCGCCGGAGATGCGCCGCTGTCGTCTGACCTGCGCGCGGTGCGGCAGGCGGCGATCCTGTTCGTGGCCGCGGGCACCATCGGACTGATCACCGACTTCCTGCCCGGTGCGGTGGGCAACGGCAGCAAACCGCTGGACGCCATCAACCTGTTCGTGGGGTTGCTGGCGCTGACCCGGGTCTCGTCCCGGCTCACCGGCTACCGGTCGCTGGTCTTCCCGCTGCTCGGCATGGTCGGTATCGCCCTCAACAACGCCGCTGGCACGCTGCCCGCCCCGACCCTTGGCATCTGGTTCGTCCTCGTGTTCCTGTGGGTGGGGTCGTGGCACCGTCGCGGCACCTGCCTGGCCATGGCCCCGTTCGCCGTGGCGGCGTACCTCGCGCCGTATCTCGGCGGAGCGCCGCGTGGCCCCGACGTGATCGGTTCGGTCATCCTCATCATCCCGGTCGCGGTCCTCGCCGGTGAGGTGATCGCCGCCAACGCCGGGCGTTCCCGCGAGCTGGCTCGGGAGCAGCAGCGTGCCGTCGAGGCGCTGGCGAAGGCCAACCTCACCGACGACCTGACGCAGCTCGGCAACCGGCGGTTCGGCAACCAGCTGCTCGACGGGGTCGAGCCGGGTGACGTCGTCGCCGTGCTCGACCTCGACCACTTCAAGACCGTGAACGATCGGTTCGGGCATGCTCGCGGCGACCAGATCCTGCAGGAGCTCGGTGCCTGCCTGCGGGCGCAGGTCCGGACCTCGGACGGCGTGGCCCGGATGGGCGGTGAGGAGTTCCTGCTCATCGTCCGGCAGGCACCGCCGGGTCAGGCGTTCCAGTCGGTCGACCGGGTGGTTTCGGCCTGGCGTGCCGGGTCACCGCTCAGCACGTTGAGCGCCGGTGTCGCGATCCACGTGGCTGGGCAGTCGCCCTCGGACACCTACCGGGCCGCTGACCAGGCGCTGTACGCCGCGAAGACCGCTGGGCGTGACCGGACTTTGGTCGCCGGGGGTCCGGCGGCGATCCCCGTCCAGGCCTGAGTCCAGCCGCTACGGCTGCGCCGACTCAACCGTCTTCACGCACGGGTCGCTCGGGTCGCACGAGGCGGTCGCGACGCCGGGCTCGGCGAGGATCCGGGTCACCAACGCGTTGCGGGCGGTTACCGTCGTACCTGCCGCCAGCTGCAGTCGGTACGACGCCGGGATGTCGGGGTTCTTGACGCTCGCCGAGCAGGTGTAGAGCCGCTGGAACTCCTTGAACGCCTCCGCCTTGGACTCGTAGAAGACCCGCCGGATCAACGGGTTGCTGCGGAAGCCGGCTCCCAGCTTGGCGGTGCTCGACGGCGTGATCTGCGAGTCGAGGAACACCGAGATGTCGATGTGGCCCGACCACGGCGAGACCCGGCCCGCGGTGGTGCCACTGACGTTCGAGGGGCAGCGGCTCGGTGTCGCGACCGGCAGCTTCAGGAACGCCTTGATCCGCGGCGCGGCAGGCTGCACCAGGAGGGCGGCGGACCCGGTCGAGCCAGAACCCGAACTCGAGCCACCGCAGCCGGCCGCGAGTACGACGACGCAGAGCAGAGCAAGAAGCGGACGGCGCACGATCAGCGGCGTCGGATCAGGCTCACCACGGCGTTGCCGAGGAAGACCACCCACCAGACCAATCCCGTGAGCAGCAGCACAGCAAGCACCACGAGGGCCAGGTAGCGCACCCGATCAACCTACCCGGGAGACCATCGGCGTTCGTGGCCGAGCGGCTGTCTGAGCGGTCTCGAGCCGGCTCGGGTGCCGGCCGCCGCAGACCAGCGGCGAGCGGGCCAGCAGCCAGGTCCCGGTGATCATGACGGCGGCGCCCACGGACTCGACGACGAGGGCAACGGTCGAGGCGTCGAGGCGCTCGTTGAGCGCGAACATCCCGATCAGCATCCCGACGATCGGCTCACCGATGGCGATCGGCGGCAGCCCCGCGGTCAGCGGGCCCGCCTCGTACGCCGACTGGGCCAGCACCAGCCCGTAGATCCCGGACACGATCAGCAGGTAGGGCTGCCACGCGGTCAGCAGGGCGGTCGGGTCGTGCGAGAGCGCGTGCAGGCAGTAGTGGGTGAGCACGTCCTGCAGGCCGAACAGCACGCCCGCGGCCCCGCCGACCAGCGCAGCGCGTGCGGACGGTCGAGCCGAGCCGCGGCCGATCGTGACCATCAGCGCGGCCGCGCCGCAGGTCGCCGCGACGACGAGCAGCCATTGGTAGCCAGCCATGTCCGGGTTGCCGATCGTCGGTGAGCCGACCCCGAGGAGCACGCCGAGGCCCGCACTGATCATCAGCGCACCGAGCCATTCGCTGCGCCGCAGCCGCTCCCGTCGCCAGGCCGCCGACAACGGCAGCGCGAACAACAGGCTGCAGGTGAGGATCGGTTCGACCACCGCGAGGCTGCCGGAGTCCAGCGCCCAGGCCTGCAGGCCGGAGCCGACCAGCATGACCACGATGCCGAGCACCCAGATCTTGTGATGACACAGCTCGATGAGCAGCCGGGGCGACAGGAACAATCGCTCAGGCGCTTCGTGGGCCTCGTGATACTGCATGACGAATCCCGCGGCGTAGCAAAGCGACGCCGCGAACGCCAGCAGGATCACCATCATGTTCCTGATTCCCTCATCCGGTGCAGGCTAGGCATCGGCATGAACATCGGCTGAAACAAGCCGAGTGTGCGCCCTTTTTCTGTGATTCACCGGTCGTCTTGGGCTTCGGGGGAGTGCACCGTAGCGGACGCGACACCCGACCGGTCCTGGTGCTGCTGGGACGGATGAGGCACACTGTGAGTACGTTCCCGTGCACGATCCGCCACTGAGGCCGCTGGGGAAGGCGATCCTCGACATGACGGAGGTCACGGTGAGCGCTCGAGGTGTGCTGTTCGTGCACTCCTGCCCGCCGGCAGTGCGGCCCCACGTGGAGTGGGCCGTTGCCGGCGTTCTCGGTGTCCCGGTGCGACTGGACTGGCTGGACCAGCCGATCGCGCCCGGCTGCTCACGCACCCAGACCGGCTGGCGCGGGCCCACGGGTACGGCGGGGCGGCTGGCCGCGTCGCTGCGCGGCTGGCCGCTGATCCGCGCCGAGGTGACCGAGGAACCCAGCGACGGCAACGACGGTGAGCGGTACTCGATGACGCCTGACCTCGGCGTGTTCCACACCGCGATGAGCGCCAACGGCGACGTGCTGATACACGAGGACCGGCTGCGGTCGCTGATGGCATCCGCCTCAGATCTGGTGTCGCTGCGCCAGACCGTCGACCAGGTGCTGGGCACCCGCTGGGACCAAGAGCTCGAGCCCTACCGGTACGCCGGAGACGGCACTCCGGTGCGCTGGCTCAGCGCCGCCGGCTAGTCGTCCTCAGTTCGCCGGCGAGGCTGGCTCGTCCGCCGTGGTCTCCTCCGTCGCCTTGTCCTGGTCGTCCTCACTCGGCGTGGCGGGCTGGTCGCCGTCGATTGCGAGCGCGGCCGCGTTGTCCTCGGCCACCACGGCCATGACGAGCAGCACCCCGCCGACCGCGAGCAGTCCCAGCCCGACGAACAGCACGACACTGTTGAGGGTGGTCAGCGTCGACCCGTTGAGGACCCGGACCGCCTCGACGATCATCAGCACCAGCCCGACCAGGCCGGATCCAGCGCCGAGGGTTATCGACGTACGCGCTCGCACCGGGTCACCGTACAGGCGTTAACGTCGCGGCGTGGACGACGACACCACCGCCGCGGTCATCGCGCTTCGCCGCATCGCGTTCCTGCTCGAGCGGGCGCTGGAGTCGACGTACCGGGTCAAATCCTTCCGGGGCGCCGCCGCGACGCTGCAGGACCTGCCCGACGGCGAGGTACGACGACGCGTCGACCAGGACAGCCTGCAGGAGTTGCCGGGCGTCGGAGCGACGACCGCGGCGGTGATCACGGAGGCGATCGACGGCGGGGTGCCGACGTACCTCGCTGAGCTCGAAGCCAGGGTCGGCGGGCCGGTCTCGACCGGCGGCGACGAGCTGCTCGTCACGCTGCGCGGTGACCTGCACACCCACTCCGACTGGTCCGACGGTGGGTCGCCGGTCGCGGAGATGGCCGAGACGGCGCGGGATCTCGGGCATTCCTACGTCGCGCTCACCGACCACTCGCCGCGGCTCACGGTGGCCCACGGCCTGTCGCCGGAGCGGCTACGTGAGCAGCTGACGCTGGTCGCCGAGGTCGGCAAGGACCTGGCGCCGTTCCGGCTGCTGAGCGGCATCGAGTGCGACATCAACCTCGACGGCACGCTCGACCAGACCGATGAGCTGCTCGGCGAGCTCGACGTCGTCGTGGCGTCGGTGCACTCCGAGCTGAAGATGCCGCGTGAGGACATGACCCGGCGGATGGTCGCGGCGATCGCGAACCCGCACACGGATGTGCTCGGGCACTGCACCGGCCGCAACGTCAGCCCGCGGGGTCGGCGCGGCAAGCCGCGGCCCGAGTCGGCCTTCGACGCCGAGGTGGTGTTCGAGGCGTGCCGCCGCTTCGACGTGGCGGTGGAGATCAACTGCCGCCCGGAGCGGCTCGACCCACCGCGCCGGCTGCTGCGCCTCGCCGTCGAGACCGGGTGCCTGTTCGCGATCGACACCGACGCGCATGCGCCGGGCCAGCTGGACTGGCGGGCGTATGGCGCAGCCCGCGCCGAGGAGTGCGACGTGCCGCCAGACCGGATCGTCACGACCTGGCCCGTCGACCGGCTGCTCGAGTGGACCGGCCGCAACGGCTGAACCGGTCCGGTATCAAGCCTCGGCGGCCGGCCGCGGCTCCGGGACCAGGGCGTTCACGGGCATCGTGAGAATGTCGATGAACGTGTCGTCGATGGCATCGGCGACGAGCAGGCCGCACGCCGCATCGAGGCACAACGACAGTACGGCTGCCGTCTCGTCGCCCTGGCCGCGTTGGCGGCACCGCGCGCAGTACCGACCCAGCCCCTCGGCACCGCTTCGGCGCACCATGCCCCACACCCGGCGACGCCCGGTGATGATCGCCGCGCGCCACGCCTCGTCCTTCGCCACGTCGTGCAGGTGACGGTCCATCACCGAGCTGATGTCGAGGATGTGGGCGTACTGCGAGGCAGCGAGCGGGTTGTGACAGCGCGTGGCGAGCCGAGGCAGCGCGGCGAGCAGCCCGGTCAGTTCCTCGGCCTTGGCGCCCAGGTCGGCGGCCCCCACCTGGTCGATCGGGTAGACCGTGCGCCACGCCTGGGTGAGCAGGTGGTGCTCGCCGCGGGTGAGGACGGGTCGGGCGTAGGCGGCGGCGATGGCGTCACGCACCGCCTTCAGGGCGACCGTCGTGATCTGCGGGTCGACGGTGACGAAGTCCTCGCCGCCGCGCATGTCGTCCGCGAACAGCGCCTGGACCGCCTCGAACGCCGACAGCACCTCGAGCACCAGCGGGGAGTCGGGTTGCAGCGCCTTCCCGCGGGCCTCGGCCAGCGGCACCGTGTTGTGCCAGGCGTCGGCGAGCAGCGGCAGGTCGCGGTCGGCGATGTGCGGCAGTCGGGCAAGTACGGCGAGGATCTCCGGGGAGTTCGGATGCTGTTCGAGGCACTCGACAGCGCTCGCGATGCGACGTCGAGCCATGGAACCTCCCGGTGAGTCGATGGATTCTCGACCGGTTCGGGGGCCCACAAGAGGCTGACGCGCGACTGGGGCCAAAAATGAGCAGTTCGATGCGCGAGAGATGCCCCGGAGTGACTAGACCGGCGGCGCTAGACCGCGGCCGGTCGGGTCAATCGGTGAGGGCCTTCAGCGACGAGGGGGTCCCGATCACGATCCGGGTGTTAGGCCGCAGCCAGCGCAGCGTCTTGATGAGGGTGCCTTGGTAGAGCGACACGCAGCCGTGCGTGCCGACGTCGAGCCGACGGTGCAGGAAGATCCCGCTACCCCGGCCGAAGACCGGGTGGGCGTAGTTGAAGCTGATCACCGCGGCGTACCGGTAGGCGGTGTCCTCGCTGCTCCACAGGTTTTCGTCGGCCGGGTTGCACGGGCTTCGACGTACCCATCGGTTGTAGTGCTCGCGCGTTCCTGCCCAACAGGACCCGGGCGTCAGCGGCCGCCACTTCAGGCCGGTCATGCCGGGGTTCGCGCGGCTGCCGAAGCCGTAGACGAAGTGGTAGATCCCCATCGGGGTCTTCGCGTCGCCCTCGTGCCGGGACTTCGGTCGCGACAGCCCGTTGAGCCCGACCCGGGCATGAGCGACGCCGCCGACCCGCCGGTAGCGACCGTGCACCAGTTGATAGCGACGGACCAGGGCGTGGGTGCTGCTCATGGTGGCGGCGGTGACGATCATCACCCGCTGCGCGCCGTGCAGCCCGCGCATGTGGTTCGGACCGACGACCGGAGCGGTCGCCGAGACGGCCGGCGCCGATGCTGACCGCGGCGCGTCTACCGCTGCGGTGGCCGCGGTGCCGCTGCCGAGCAGAAGGGGTACGGCGAGCAACCCCACGCTCGCGAGCCCGACCGCAAGCCGGTCAGAACCGATGCTGCTCACCACCGCCGCCGAGCGCCGTCCAGGCGTCCTGCAACGTCTCGAAACTCCGGCCCTCGGGCAGCGCGCTGACCTCGGCGACGACGTGGTCGGGGGCCTCTCGGCTGGTGACGAGCTCGAGCAGCTGCTCGCGGGTCGCTGGGTAGTGCGCCCGGCCGATGAAGGTGGCCAGCTCCGAGCGGCCGCCGACGTCGGCCGCCGTCAGGCCCTCCGGCAGGCCACCGGTCAGCGTGTCGTCGGGTGAGAGGTCGGAGTCGGGCTGGTCCTCACCGGACGGTTCGCTGCCCTTCCACTCCTCGGCATGGGTGCCGTGGCCGCCGCGTACCAGGCC
>DATAVK010000058.1:0-60044 GCA_036267755.1 Mycobacteriales bacterium | reverse complement strand
CCGCGCCGTGCCAGAACCCCGGTCGGTCGACGTACGCCCCGGGGATGCCGACGCCGACGGCGGGGGCGTCACTGAAGTCGACGCTTCGCGTGTCGGCTCCTCGTAGCGTGGCAACCGGCCATGCGTCGTCGACCGGACTGATCCCGGGCGCCGCGAGGTCGACCGCGAACAGCTGGGACCCGTCCGGGCCAGCCGCAGTGATGAGCGCTCGAGTGCAGATCCCGGCGCCGCTACACCACGCCTTGCGGCCATCGAGTCGCCACTCGCCGCCCGATCCCGATGGGGTGGAGCGGACCGGGGCATGTGGTGGTTCAGCGGCCCAGACCCCCCAGACGTCGGCACGCTCGGCCGTTGGGCCCTTGAGCTCGGCGAGGATGGCGATCGCGTCGGTGTGCGCCTCGCCCAGCCGGGCCACCGTGAGGTCCAGCTCGGCCAGCCGGCTGAGGATGCGGAATCGGTCCGGCGTGCGGCCGGACGCCGGGAGCGGCAGGTCCAGCGCGCCGGCCTCGATCAGGCCGCGGAGCGCCTCGCCGGCCCCGGCAGGTGAGTCCAGATCACCGGATTCGATGTCGAGCGAGCGCCACAGCCGCACCAGCCCGTCCGCCGTCGGATCGGCAAAGGTCCCTGCGGCCGCCACGTGGTGGGTCATGTCCGGTGCCCGCCCGAGCAAACCGGTCCGGACAGACGGCTGTCCCCGTGAGCAGGTCGCTCACGGGGACAGCCTGCCGCCGCTTAGCGGACGGCCATAGCGGCCAGGGCGCGACGTGCGCGGTCGACCCGGCGCTGGCGGCGGCGCAGAACGACCAGCCGGCGCACGTACTCCGCGCGCTGCCGCTCGTCCTGCTCTCGTATTCGCTCCTGCGCTAAGGCGCGAAGCAGCATCTCGTTCATCGTGGAACTCCTTGGCGTATCGAGGGTGTGGGTCGTGGTCGTCATGCGGCGATCACGTCGTTCTTGCGGGGCCGACCTCGTGGCCGCTTGCGTGGCACCACGACGCCCGAGACGACCAGCTGGCCGCCCCAGACACCCCATGGCTCGCGCCGATCGAGTGCCTCGGTCAGGCAGGTCTGCCGTAGCGGACAGTCGAGGCAGAGCGCCTTGGCGCGCTCCACGTCGGCCGGTGACTCAGCGAAGAACAGGTCGGGGTCGACGAGATGGCACGGCAGTGCGCAGTCGACCGCGGAGAGAGACATCTGGGACCACCTCCTTGTGGTCGTTGGGACGGGGTCGGAGGGACTGGATCATCGGGACTTGGTTGGTGGGACAGGGGATCGGGACAAACAAAAAGGCCGCGGCGCCCGATATCGGGTGCCGCGGCCTGGGATGCGCCGGTCTTTTTCCTTCTCAGACCGGCGGCCCCCAGGCCGTGCCACCCGTGGTGGCGTCCTTGTCGCGCGTCACATCCGCAGCGGTAGCGATACCGAGGCCGATGTGTCCGTACGCGGCTGCAACCGCCATGGGCACACTGATGCCCTGGATCCGGCTGGACCGCGCGTCGACAACGGGGAACGGGAACGCAGTCGGGCATGCGGCGGCCGGAGTCCAGGACGTCAGATTTGTCTCCATCACTGGACACCTCCCTCGCATGCTTGGCCGTGACACGTCGTCACCGCGATCTCTCGGACCATAAAGCCTCGGGAGATCGGTGGCAAAGGTATTTACCGAGCCGTGTCTTTTTCTTCATCGACGCGCGCCTCATCCACGACCCGCAGGTCATCGACGACCCGCAGCAGGCCCTCTTGCACGACCGACACGGCATGGTGTCCGTCGCGGGTCCACAACCGTCCGATGGCCAGACCGCGCCCCCCGCTCGCCACCGGCGACGACTGGTCGTAGAGCAGCCAGTCGTCCGCGCGGAACGGCCGGTGGAACCACATCGCGTGGTCGAGGCTGGCGCCGCGTACCCGTCGGCCGCCGCCCCAGGACAGGCCGTGGGCGAGCAGCACCGAGTCCAGCAACGTCATGTCGCTGGCGTAGGCCACCACGCAGACATGCAACAGCGGATCGTCCGGCAACGGACCCGCGGTCCGCAGCCATACCTGCTGGGAACGTGGCCGGCGCTCGTTGTCCTTGGCGAGCCAGGGCGGGTCATCGACGTACCTGATGTCGATCGGCCGGGGACGCTCCCAAAAGCCGGTGCTGTCCAAACCCGCCGCCTCGAACCGCTGCGCGAGGGTCGGCAACGACTCCGGATCCGGGGCGGTCGGCATCGTCGCCTCATGCTCCAGGCCCGGTTCGGAGATCTGGAACGACGCCTGCAGGTTGAAGATCGCCTCGCCGTGCTGCACGCCGATCACCCGCCGGGTCGTGAACGAGCGACCATCGCGGATCCGGTCGACCTGGTAGACGATCGGGATCGACGCGTCGCCAGGGCGCAGGAAATACGCGTGCAGCGAGTGGACCCCGCGCTCCGGCGGCACGGTGCGGCCGGCCGCGATCAGCGCCTGACCGGCCACCTGGCCGCCGAAGACGCGCTGCACCGTCTCATCCGGGCTGCGACCGCGGAAGATGTTCTCCTCGATCGGCTCCAGGTCCAGGATGCCGAGCAGCTCGTCGAGGGGTTCGGCCACGAGGGGCGACACTATCCGCGCAGCGCGCCGAGCACGTCCTCGGCGTACAGCTCGAGCTTCTTCGGTCCGACTCCGGGTACGGCCGCGAGCTGCTCGCGGGTCGCCGGGTTGCGCAGCGCGATCTCCTCGATGGTCTTGTTGTCGAAGACGACGTACGCCGGGACCGCGTCGCTCCGGGACCGCTCGAGCCGCCATTCCCGCAGCCGTTGCACGACCGGGTCATCGGACAGCCCGCGCTTGTTCTTCTTCTCTGGTCGCGGTGGTGACGTGGACGCTGGTCGCAGCCCGTCGAGGAACCGCGAGGGCTTGCGGGAGCGGCGGCCGCCGGCCGCGCGGGCCAGTGCCCAGGACAAGCCGAGATGCCGGCGGGCCCGGGTGATGCCGACGTACAGCAGCCGCCGCTCCTCCTCGACCTGTTCCGGGGTGACCGCGTGCGTGATCGGGACGGTGCCGTCGACCAGGCCGGCCAGGAAGACCGCGTCCCACTCGAGCCCCTTCGCGGCGTGCATCGAGGCCAGCGTCACGCCCTCGACGGGCGGAGCGTGCTGTGCGTCGGCACGCGCCACCAGCTCAGCGACGAAGGCGACCAGGTCGGCCGTCGCGTCCGCACCCGCCAGTTCCTCGGCCAGGCCGACGATGGCACGCAGCGACTCCCAACGCTCCCGGGCCGCCCCCGCCGCCGCGGGTGGCTCGGCCGAGTACCCGCGCGCCCCCAGGATGTCGCTGACCTGCTCCGGCAGCGTCTGCGGTTCGTCGGAGTCCGATGGCGACTTGGTCGCCGCCCGCAGGCTCTGCACCGCCTCACGCACCTCGGGCCGCTCGAAGAACCGCTGGCCGCCGCGCAGCACATACGGGATTCCGGCAGCGGTCAGCGCCGCCTCGTAGACCTCGGACTGCGCGTTGACGCGGAATAGCACGGCCATCTCGGCGAGGGCCACCCCGCCGCGCTGCAGCTCGGCGATCCTGGCGGCGATGCCGGTGCCCTCGGCCGGCTCGTCGTCGTAGGCGTCGAAGGTCGGCTCCGGGCCCTCGCCGCCCTGCGCCCGCAGCCGTGAGCCGGCGATCACGCGGTTTGCGAGGGTGACGACCTGGGTGGTCGAGCGGTAGTCGCGGACCAGGCGCACCACCGCGGCAGCCGGGTAACGCTGCCCGAAGTCGCGGAGGTACGCCGGCGAGGCGCCGGTGAAGGAGTAGATGGTCTGGTTCGGGTCGCCGACGACGCACAGGTCGTCGCTGTCGCCGAGCCAGGCGTCCAGCAGTCGCTGCTGCAAGGGGTTGACGTCCTGATACTCGTCGACTGTGAAGTGCCGGTACTGGCCGCGGATCTCGCCGGCGACCCCGCGGTCGTTCTCGATCGCCCCCGCCGTGAGCAGCAGCAGGTCCTCGAAGTCGAGCTGGCCACGGTCGGCGTTGATGTCCTCGTAGGCCGCGAACACGCTCGCGACCGTTTCCAGCGGGAACGGCGGTTCCCGGTTCGTCGCTCCGGCTCGCGCCACGTAGTCAGCGGGCTCGACGAGCGCTGCCTTCGCCCACTCGATCTCCGAGGCCAGGTCCCGCTGCTCCGCGGGCCGCACCGTGAGCCGTGACCGGGCGGCGGCGGCCCGCACGGTTCCGAGCTTGGACTCCATCAGCGTGGGCCGGGGCCCGTGGGAGATCCGCGGCCAGAAGTACTGCAGCTGTCGCAGCGCGGCCGAGTGGAAGGTGCGGGCCTGCACCCCCGACACGCCGAGCAGCCGCAGCCGGGCGCGCAACTCCCCCGCCGCGCGGGTCGTGAAGGTCACTGCGAGGACCTGCTGCGCCGCCATCTCGCCGCGCAGAACATGGTGGGCGATGCGGTGCGTGACCGCCCGCGTCTTGCCGGTCCCGGCGCCCGCCAGGATGCAGACCGGCCCGAGCGGAGCCTCCACCGCCTCACGCTGCTCGTCATCGAGATCGGCGAGCGGGTCCGGAGGCATCGGCGCATCCTCTCAACTCAGCCCCGGGAAGGTCTCGGCCGGCGGCCGTGTTCTGTGGAGACTGTCCGGTCAGCACGCAGCAAGGAGAGACGATGGCGGGTCGCGTCACGATGTACACGACGACGTGGTGCGGGTACTGCGTGCGCCTCAAGCGAGGCATGGAACGGGCCGGTGTCGAGTTCGACGAGGTCAACATCGAGACCGACCCCGCGGCCGCCGAGTTCGTGATGAGCGTGAACGGGGGCAACCAGACGGTTCCGACGCTGGTGCTGCCGAGCGGCGAGGTCATGACAAACCCCCCGCTACCGACCCTTCTGGCCGCCGTTCAGGCCGCCTAGACGGGCGCCAGCGCCGACTCTCCGGCACCATGGAGGGGTGAGCGGCGCCGGAACACTTGCGACCGCGGACCTGCATGCGCCGGTGGTCGATGCCGTCCTGCAGGCCGCTGCCCAGATGCTGGGCATGGAGGTTGTGTTTCTCGGCAGCTTCACCGAGACCGACTACGACTTCCTACGGGTGATTGGCGACATCCCCGGGTTCGGCGAAGGCGACACGCGCCCGATGGACGCCACGCTGTGCCAGTCGATGCTCGAGGGCGCTCCCCCGTTCACCTCGGACGCCGCGAGCGTCGACGAGTACTCCTCGATTCAGGTCGTCGCCAGCAACAGTGTGACGTCGTACATCGGCGTGCCGGTCGTCGTCCACGGCGAGGTGTTGGGGACGCTGTGCGGCATCGACCGCAACAGCGTGACCGTCGGCCCCGAGGCGCTGGCGGTGATGAACGCGCTGAGCTCCGTCATCTCGGCGCACGTCGAGACCGGGACGGTGCTCCGGCGCTCCGCAGCCGGCTGGCAGGTCGGCGACACCGCTGCCCTCGACCTCACCAGCGCCATGACGCTGGCCGACCTGCTGGCCGAGGACGTCACGCCGGCCGGTCGCCCGGCCCGGCCGGATCCCGAGACGCTCACCGAGACCGACCGGCTGCGGCTGGCGGTCACGCAGCTCGAGCATGCCCTCGCCGCCCGCGTCACCGTCGAGCAGTCGATCGGCGTGCTCACCGAACGGCTGGGCGTGACGCCGAGAGCCGCCTTCGAGCGGCTGCGGAAGTCCTCCCGGACCCGGGGGCTGCGCGTCCACGACGTGGCCCAGGACGTTGTGGACTCCGCCACCGACCCGACCGTCGACCTGCCACCAGAGCTCATCGCCGAACGGTGAGCCCGGTCGAGCCGATCACGATCGAACGGCTCGCGACTCGGCTCGCCGACGACATCGTCGCCGGCTCGACCGACCGGCCGGCTCGCGTCATCGTCGACGGGCCGATCTGGGCCGGTGTCGACCTGCTCGACCCGCTCGCAGCCGCCCTCGAGGTGCTAGGTCGCGGGTCCGTCGTCGTGCACGCCGGGGACTTCCTGCGGCCCGCGTCGCTGCGCTACGAGCACGGCAAGCAGGACGCGCTGGCCTTCACGGACGACTGGATCGACGTCGAGGGGCTGCGGCGCGAGCTGCTCGACCCACTCGGCCCCGGCGGCACCCGGCGCTACCTGCCCTCACTGTGGGATGCGGAGCGTGACCGCGCGACGCGGGCGCCGTACCGGACCGCGACGGACCGCACGGTCGTGCTGCTGCGCGGCTGGCTGCTGCTGGGTCGGGGTCTACCAGCCGAGCTGACCGTCCATCTCGCGCTTTCGGCCGCGGCGCGGCGCCGACGGGTTCCGCCAGTCGACGCCGACCGCGAGCTCCCGGCGTTCGACCGCTACGACGCGGACGTCGGACCGGTGGAGGCCGCGGATGTCGTGGTCCGCTGCGACGATTCCCGCCATCTCGCCGTCAGCGGTCTTCGCCCCGGTCCAGGAACTCGCTGACCAGGCTCACAGTCAGCTCGGGACGGTCGGTCCAGAACACGTGCCCGGCCGACTCGATCCAGGTGAGCTGGGCGTTCGGGATGGCCTTGGCGAGCAGCTCGGCGTTGCCGGGCTGCACCAGCCGGTCCGCCGTGCCGTGCAGGACGAGGGTCGGGGCCTGCAGCTGCGGGAGCCGGGCCAGCGTGCCCTCGTGCTGCCGCATCGCGTCCAGCTGACCCCAGTACGCCGATGCCCGCATCGGGTAGCGCACCCGGATGTCGATGTCGGTGGCGATGTCGTCCGGCGATGTGTCCTCGGCGTACAGGAACGGGATCGATGCCGCCGCGGCCTCACGCGCCGTCCGCGGCGTGCGGTCCATCAACATGGTCGCGGCCGCCGGATCCATCCGGACCGCGTCGCGACCGCCGGGATGAGTGCAGCCGAGAACCAGCCGGTCGACCCGCTCCGGGTAGCCCAGCGCGAGCTCCTGCGCGATCAACCCGCCCATCGAGACGCCGAACACGTCGGCCCGCTCGACCCCGGCGGCCTCGAGGACGGCGACCGCGTCTGCCGCCATGTCGGTGATCGACCAGGGCAGCGCCGGGACGGTGCTGCGACCGACACCCCGGTTGTCGAAGCGGACGGTACGACGGCCGGCCGAGAGCCCCGGCAGAACGCGGAACCACATGTCGGCGGTGTAGCCGAGACCTTGGATGAGCAGCAGCGGCCGGCCGCTCCCGTCGCCCTGGATGGCCAGCCACAGCGTGAGGTCGTCCCGCGTCGTCACCGGCACCGTCTGATCATGTCGCACCGGCTGTTAGCGTCCGCTGGGTGGCTGCCGACCTCGAGCCCCTGCTCGACGACCTGGCGGCCGAGACGACCGACCTGAGCGTCATGGTGTCGGGCGCGCCGACCCAGGCGTGGTCGAGCCCGACCCCGGCGGCCGGCTGGACGGTGCACGACCAGCTCAGCCACCTCTGGTTCTTCGACCGTGAGGCCCGCCGGGCGGTGGAGGACCCGGCCGGCTTCAGCGCGGGCCTGGCGGCGATCGCGGCCGATCCGGCGGGGTACATGGGCCGCCACCTCGACGCTGGCCGCGGCCTCGGCGACGACCTGTTGCGCGAGTTCCATGCCGAGCGCGGCCGGCTGATCGAGGTGCTCCGCAGCACGGATCCCACCACCCGGATCCCGTGGTACGGCCCGCCGATGTCGCCGATGTCGTTCGCGACCGCGCGGCTGATGGAGACCTGGGCGCACGGGCAGGACATCGCCGACGCGTGGCAGGTCCGACGTACCCCGACCGACCGGCTCCGTCACATCTGCCACCTCGGGGTCCGCACCCGAGGCTTCTCGTACGCGATCCGCGGCGAGCCCTCGCCGGAAAGCGCGGCCACCGTCGTCCTACGCGCTCCGTCGGGCGACGAGTGGTCGTTCGGCCCGGCCGACGGCGTGGACCGGGTGGAAGGCCCGGCGCTCGACTTCTGCCTGGTCGTGACCCAGCGGCGTCACCTGGCGGACGTCGACCTGCGCGTCACCGGAGCCGCCGAGGACTGGCTGGTCAAGGCGCAGGCCTTCGCGGGCGCCCCGTCGCTGACCGACGAGTCCCGTCGTGGGCTGGCCGCCGAACCGACGTAATCGGCGGTCGACGAGCGATTTGTCCGAGTTTTCGGTAGCGGTCCCCGTGACTACCGGCCGGTATCGGTTTGCGGGCTCGGTCAGGAGGCAGACCAGCGACCTATCCCACTCCCCAACCTCTGGAGCGCCGCCACCGTGGACCTCATCCTCTGGATCATCGCCGTCATCCTCGTCATCTCGGGGATCCTGACGATCGTGCGCGGGGGCCTGCTCTGGGGCATCGTCCTCATCGTCGTGGGGCTGCTGGTTGGGCCCGGTGGGGTGAGCATCTTCCACTGACCCGACCGGTAGGCCGGTGAGTGGTTAACCAGCCCGCAGCGCGGCCGCGATCTGGACGGCGTGCCGCAGGTCGGTGCCGCAGCAACCGCCGAACACCACCAGGTCGGGCAGTTCCCGCCCGAGTTCCGCCAGGTCGTGCGCGAGCTCGACGGGGTCTCCCTCGTCGAGGTCGGGCGCGTCGTCCAGCTCGTCGTGGTTGCGGGTAGAGGCGTTGACCCGCACCCCCCGCACCCGCTCGGTCCAAGCCCGATCCGGGTCGAGGACGTGACGGAAGTGCTTGGGGTGCGCGCAGTTGACCATGTAGTACGCCGGGTAGCCGCCGGTCGCGGCATCGACCGACTCGACCGCCGCTTCCAGCGTGCTGCCCTCCGGCAGCCGGCCGTCCGTCTCGACCGTGAACGACAGCACGAGCGGGATCGCGCAGCGCCGCGCGGCTCGCGCCATGCCGATCGCCTCGGCCGGGTCGGTCAGCGTCAAGGCCGTCAGCATGTCGAGGTCGGTGTCGGCGAGGATCCGCACCTGCCAGCCGTGGTAGCGCTCGGCCTGATCGACAGTCAGGGCCGCGTCGGCCTGGAAGCCGTCATGGTGCGGGCCGATCACCCCGTTGAGCACCACGGGCTCGACGCTGGGGACAAGCTCGTCGCGGAGCTCCGCTGCCAGGTCGACGGCTCGTCGGTTGATGTCCTCCAGCCGTTCCTCGTCGTACCCGAGCAGCTCGCCCCACCGGGGGCTGGCCCGCCAGGTGACGGTGTCGAGGATGAAGCCGAGGCTGCTGCGACCGGCCAGCTGGCCGTGCGCCAGGAAGTAGTCGACGAGCAGCTCTCGGCCGTGCTGGTCGTCGAGCAGCGGGAAGCTGGCGAACTCCGGCAGGTCGACGCCATGGTGGTGGATCAGGTCGGTCTCGATCCCGGAGTCAGTCAGGTAGGTGAGAACCCCCCGGCCGGCCAGCTGGGGCAGCTTGTCTCGGTAGAGCGCCGTCACGACCGCTCCGTCACGACCGCCCGGCTGGCCGATCCAGCCAGGTCGTGATCAACCAGTGCGCGATGGAGGCCGGGGGCGGGAGCAGCGGGTCGCCGCTACGCAGCTCGTTCCGGGTGAACCACCGCACGTCCTCGAGTTCCTTGTCGACGTTGTCGACCTCGCCGCCGACCACTCGGGCCTCGTAGCCGAGCATCAGCGACTGCGGGAACGGCCATGGCTGGCTGCCGCGGTAGGTGACGTCGTCGACCTCGACGCCGGTCTCCTCGCGGACCTCGCGGGACACGCAGTGCTCGGCGGACTCGCCGGCTTCCACGAAGCCGGCAATCGTGGAGTATCGGCCTCGCGGCCAGCTCGGCTGCCGACCCAGCAATGCCCGGTCGCCGCCGTCGTGGAGCAGGACGATGACCGCCGGGTCGGTGCGCGGGAAGTGCTGGCTGCCGTCGACCTCGCAGATCCGCGACCAACCGGCCTGCGCGACTCGCGTCATCGCGCCGTCCCGCGGACAGCGCGGGTGGTTTCGGTGCCAGTTCGCGAGCGCGATCGTCGCCACCAGCAGCCCGGCCTCGAGGTCGTTGAGAGATGCCCCGACGTCGCGGATCCCCAGCGGCCGGGAGCCGAGCCGGCGGGGCAGCTCGCCCACCGTGCCCCAGTACGCCGTGCCGTCACCGACGCCGAGCAGGAACCGATCGCCGTCTCCCTGCCAAGTGCCGGAGTCGACGAACACCAGCTGCGGGCCGTCGTCGATCACTGCGGCGCGGCTCTGGTCGTCGATCACCAGCAGCGAGCCGGACTCCCAAGCAGCGGCCAACCACTCGTCGTCGTCGCGGTGGTGGGCGACCCGGTCGGCGGCCGAGCGTGACAGCGACGGAACGGTCACGATGGCAGAGCCGCGAGCTCGTCCCACAGATGCGCCGCCGCCACCGCACCGGTCAGCAGAAGGGGGAACACGACCTGCTCGTTGGGGGCGTGGATCCGGTCGCTGGGCAGGCCGACGCCGAGGAACACCACCGGCGCCTCGAGGACGTCGGCGAGATCTGCCTCGGGACCGCTGCCGCCCTCGCGGGTGTAGAGGACCTCGGTGTCGAACGCCCGCGCCATCGCGCGGTTCACGGCCTGCAGGGCCGGGTGGTCGAGCGGGGTCAGGCAGGGCCGGGTGCCCTGGCCGTAGAAATGCAGGGTCGCCGTGATCCCCTGCGGGGTGTTGGCCTCGACGTAGGCCCGCAACTGGTCCTGCACCTCGAGCGGGTCCTGGTCCGCCACCAGCCGGAACGACAGCTTCGCGTGGGCGTCGCCCGGCACGATCGTCTTGTGGCCTGGCCCGGTGTAGCCACCCCAGAAACCGTTGACCTCACAGGTCGGTCGGGCCCAGACGCGCTCCAGCGTCGAGTAGCCGGCCTCGCCGTACGTTGCTCGGCTCTCGGCGTCGGCGAGCCAGCTCGCTTCGTCGTAGGGGAGCTTCGCGATCAGCTCTCGTTCGCGGTCGGACAACGGGAGCACGCGATCGTAGAAGCCCGGCACCGTCACCCGGCCGTCGTCGTCGTGCAGGCCGGCGAGCAGGTCCGCCATCACGTGGAGCGGGTTGGGCACGGCGCCGCCGAACGAGCCGGAGTGCAGATCCACATCGGGGCCGTGCAGGTCGAGCTGGCAGTCGGTCATGCCGCGCATGCCGGTGCAGATCGTGGGCGTGTCCCTCGCCCACATCCCGGTGTCGGTGACCACCACCACGTCGCACCGCAGCCGGTCGCGGTTGGCTTCCAGCAGTGCGCGGAAGCCAGGTGAGCCGCTCTCCTCCTCGCCCTCGACGAGAAAGCGCAGTGTGACGGGCGGCGCGGCACGGCCGGTCGTCGCCAGCCAGGCGCGCAGGCCGTGGAGGTGGAAGGCGACCTGACCCTTGTCGTCCGCGGCGCCACGGCCGAGCAGTAGCTCACCGTCGACACGCGGCTCGAACGCCGGTGAGTGCCACAGCTCCTCCGGGTCGGCGGGCTGCACGTCGTGGTGGCCGTAGACGACGACGCTGGTGGCGGAGTCCTCGGGCGCAACCCATTCGGCGAACACCGCGGGTGCGCCGTCGTCGGTCGTCCAGATCTCCACGGTCGGGAAGCCGGTACGGCGGAACGCCTCGGCGAGCCACTCGGCCGACCGCTTCACATCGGAGGCACGGTCGGGATCGGCCGACACGGACGGGATCCGCAACCATTCCATGAGCTCGGCGAGGAACGCCTCCTGGTGGGTCTCGACCCACTCGCGCACCACGTCCTGCGTCATGCCAGCCACCTTAGGACGTGGGGCTGTCGGCCCCTGCCGTGCCAGGCTGTCTGCACATGACCCGACGATCCAGCCGCCTGGTCGGCGGCTCCCTCGTCGTACTGGCGATGCTGGCGGCCGGCTGCGGGGGCGGCGCGCCCCGGGCCGGGCGAACGCCGCCACCATCTCCGGCGGCCGACTCGTCACCGCACGCCACGCCGTCGACCGGTGCTGCCCGTGTTACGCCGATCCGGTTGGCCTTCGCCGGCGACATCCACTTCGAGGGCGCGTCCGAACGGGCGCTCGATGGGTTCGGGCCGATCACTTCGACGCTGCGCGACGCCGACCTCACCATGGCGAACCTCGAGACCGCGATCACGACCCGGGGCACGGCCACCGCGGGCAAGGCGTTCACGTTCCGGGCGCCGCCGAGCGCGTTCGGCGCCCTGCGCCACGCCGGCATCGATGTCGTGACGATGGCCAACAACCACGGCCTCGACTACGGCCCGGTCGGGCTGGCCGACACCCTGTCGGCAATCCGGTCGACCGGCTTCCCGACGGTCGGGATCGGCCGTAACGAGGCGCAGGCCTACCGGCCCTACGTCACCACGGTCAAGGGCACCCGGATCGCCATCGTCGCTGCCACCGACGTGATCGACAGCAACCTGATGTCCACCTGGACGGCGAGTGGGAGCCACGCCGGGCTGGCTTCGGCGATCGGGTCGTCGAGAGGCCGGCTTGAGACAGAGGTACGACGGGCCCGGCGCAACGATGACGTCGTCGTGGTGTACCTGCACTGGGGAACCGAGACCGTCGACTGCGCCACTGCCGAGCAGGAGTCGCTGAGTGCGGAGTTGCTGCGCGCCGGCGCGACGGTCGTCGTCGGCTCCCACGCCCACGTCCAGCTCGGCGGCGGCTGGCAGGGACGGCGGTTCGTCGACTACGGCCTCGGCAACTTCGTCTTCTATGCCACCGGCGGGGTCACCCCCGAGACCCGCAGCGGCGTGCTGACCCTCACCCTTGTTGGCCGTTCGGTGACCAAGGCCCGGTGGTCACCCGCGATCATCGAGGACGGTCTGCCGATGCCGCTGCACGGCGCCGCGGCCTCGGCCGGGCGCAGCCAGTGGGAGTCGCTGCGCCACTGCACCGACCTCAGCGCCACCCCCGATCAGTGAGTCAGGGCTTGATGGCTGTCACTGACGCCGCCTCGAAGCGCTGCTTGGACTCGTCCCATTGCCAACGGATTCGATACTCAGTCCCCGCGGCACAGTACGGGCTGCAGTCGTTCTGCTCCGAGACCAGCCGGCTGCCCGCCATCCGCAGATAGGACGCCTCATTGATGTTGTTGCCGCAGTCCGCCTTGCCGCAGGAGCCGAAACGCGCGTATTGCCACCTGCCCCCGAGATCGGTGGCCACGGCGCCGTAGTAGCTGACGTCTCCGCCCTCGCCGCGGCTGATGAACGTCGGGATCCCGGACGGCAACGTGGGGCCGGCCTGCACGCCAAGCCGGAGCGTCGGCGGCCCCTCGCCCAGCGCCACCTTGGCCTCGGTCTGCCATCGCCCCTTCACCACTTTGACCAGGACGAGGTCGCGCTTGGTGACGAAGGCGCCATACCTGCCGGCAGGTGTCGTGACCGGGCCGGCCACCCAGTCCAGGGACTCCTTCGAGTGCTTGACGGGCACGCCCCCGTTCTGTCGCGCATAGGGGCGAAGCGCTGGTGGCTGGGAGGCGGTTCGGACCGTCTGAGTGCCGCCACCTGGCGCGATGACGACCACTGCCACGACCGCGGCGGCTGCCGCAGCGGCGAGAGTGAGGCCACCGACGACGAGCCGGGTACGACGACGCCGCCGGCCCTTCGCGATCACGGCGGCAAACGGTGGCGGGAGCGGGTCGAGCACGTCGACCGCTTGGTGCAGTTCGGATCGGACTCTGGCCTCGTCGAGCGCGTTCATCGGCTCGCCTCCAAGTGCTCGGCGAGGCGGCCAAGACCTCGCGACGTGTAGGACTTCACTGCTCCGGTGCTCACGCCCATCAGGTCCGCGGTTTGAGCCTCGGTGAGATCCGCGTAGTAGCGAAGAGCAACCGCCTCCCGCTGCCGCCTCGGCAGTTGCCGCATCGCCGCGACGACGGCAGCCCGGTCGACCGCCGCGATCGTGGCGTCGTCCACCCGGTCCCGGCCGTGGACGAGTGGGGCGTAGCGTGCCGCGACCAGCCGTCGCCGCAGCGAGGATCGGGCCAGGTTGAGCACGGTCGTCCGGATGTAGGCGAGCGCGGCGTCGGGGTCGCGTAGCCGAGCGAGCCGGCCACCGGCCGCGACCTTCACGAACGCCTCCTGGACGACGTCCTCGGCCGCAGCGGTCTCGTCGAGCAGCAGAGCAGCGAGCCGGACCAGCGACCGGTAGTGCAGCACGTAGATCGACGTGAGCTGGTCACCCTCCGTCGTCGACGACGTCGGCACCTGGCCCCACTCCCCTGTCTGCACCACGGTCACATCAGGTCCAGACGCCCCTGATCGTCGAAACGTTGTGCGCCGGCTCAGAGCAACTCAGCCAGCTCGGCTCGATCGAGCAGCAGCTCGGGCCGCTTCAGCGTCATGGTCCGGATGTAGAGGAAGCCGGCTCGCACCTGGTCGGGATCGACGCCCGCCAGGTCGGCCCAGGCCAGCCGGTAGACGGACAGCTGCAGCGACGCGCTCGCGAAGTCGGCCGGGACGCTGCCGGTCTTGTAGTCGATGACGTCGTACCCGCCGTTCCCGGCGTCGTCGCGGTAGACGGCGTCGATCCGACCGCGGACCAGCCGGCCGCCGGCCACCAGCTCGAACGGCGTCTCGACGGCAACCGGCCGCCGGTCGCCCCACTCGGAGGCGAGAAAGCGTTGCTGGAACAGCTCGAGGTCATCGTCGGAGAGCTCGGGATCACTCGAGCCCGGCAGGTCATCGGCATCGAGCAGGGCCCCACCGGCGTGCCGCTGCTCGACCCAGGCATGGAACCGCGAGCCGCGACGGGCCGCCGGCTGCGGTCGCTGCGGGAGGGGTCGAGCGAGCGCGGCAGCGAAGGCGTCCGGATCGGTGGCCAGCGCGACGACCTGGCTCGCGGTCAACCGCTGCGGGAGCGGGACGTCGACGGTCGTGGCCCGGCGGCGCCGCAGCTCATCGAGTAGCAGGGCGGACTCGCGTTCCCATGCCGACGCCCCATCGCGAGCGGCGACCGGCGTGGGGGTGGGACCGGTGCGCATGCCCTCGACGAGGTCGACCGCGCGCCGCCGTAACTGCAGCCGCTGCGGGTCGAGCGGGGCCGGCCACGTGACGTCGACGCCGGCCGCCGCCTGCAGCGGGTTCACGTCGTCGTCCGCCGGCGCGGCGCACCACTCGTGGACCGTGACGACAGGTTCGCCCAGGCCGCCAACCTCCGTGAGGTAGGGCGAGCTCTCGACCGGGGTCTTGCGGGTGGGACTCCAGCAGTACGCCGAGAGCAGCAGCACCGACCGGGCTCGCGTGAAGGCGACGTAGGCCAGCCGCCGCTCCTCCTCGGTGTCGTCCTCGTCGCAGTCGTCGCAGAACGTGTCGAGGTCCTGCTTGGAGTACCCGGCGAGCGCCGGCAGGTCGGCGGCGTCGCCCCGGCACGGGAAGGGCAGCACCTCCGGCCGCTTCACCCACTTGGGTCGGCCGTTGGCCGATGGGAAGGTCTTGTCGACCAGGCCCGGGACGGCGACAACGTCCCACTCCAGTCCCTTGGCCTTGTGGACGGTCATCAGTTTCACGGTGTCGGCGTCGGACACCGCACCGACGTCCAACCCGTCCTCGTTGTCGTTGGCGGAGCGGAGGTAGGCGAGAAACGACGGCAGGTCGCTTTCCCCTTCGAGCCCCGTGAAGTGGGCGGCATGGTCGACGAAGGCATGCAGGTTCGCGATCCGGGCGACCGCGACCCGGTGCTCGTCAGACTCGATCTCGACGTCGAGCCCGATGCCGGCGACGACTTCGGAGACGAGGTCGACCAGCGGAGCGCCGACGAGCTCCCGGAGCCGGCGTACCTCGGCCGCGAAGGCCTGGATCCTGGCGAGCGCCTCCGGTGCGTACGCCGCGGGCTGACCCGGGGACTCCAGCGCGTCGAGCAGCGAGCTCAGCTCGGCGGGGTCGACCGAGTCGGTGGCCTTCTGGAGGGCACGGTCGAGGCCGTCGCTCGCCGCGGGCTCATCGGGACTGTCGCTGGCCGGCGGTGACCAGGTGGCAAGCGCCCCGGCCCGGCGACCCAGTGCCGCCAGGTCGCGAACACCGAGCCGCCAGCGAGGCCCGGTCAGGATCCGCACGGCGGCGGCGTTCGCCGTGGGATCGGCCAGCAGCGAGAGCATCGCCACGACGTCCGCGACCTCAGGCATCTCGAGCAAGCCGCCCAGCCCGACCACCTCGACCGGGACGTCGCGCTCCAGCAGCGCCTGGTGCAGCCGCGGGAAGTCGGCCCGGCGGCGGCACAGGACGGCGATCTCGCGTGCGGCGCGACCCTCGGCAAGCTGTGCAGAGATCCGGTCCGCGACCCAGCCTGCCTCGTCCACGGCTGTCGATAGCCGGGCGACGACGACGTCCCCCACACTCGCCTTGCCCGCGGCCGGCCCGAGACTGGGAACGTCGACCCGAGGCCGGCGCTTGGCCGCAGTGGAAGTGGCGAGCGGCGCGGCCACGGCGTTCGCCGCGTCGAGGATCCTGCCTCCGCAGCGGAAGCTGGTCATCAGTGAGCTCACAGTGACCTGCCGGTCCGACCCGAAGTGCTCGGCGAAGCGCAGCAGGTTGCCGACCGAGGCGCCGCGCCAGCCGTAGATCGCCTGGTTGGGATCGCCCACCGCGGTGACGGCGTGGCCCCCGCCGAAGATGCCGCTGAGCAGGCGCCGTTGCGCGACTCCCGTGTCCTGGTACTCGTCGAGGATTACGAGGTCGTACTGCCCGCCTTCCACAGTGACGACTTCGGGCGCCGACTCGACGATCCGTGCAGCCAGCGCCACCTGGTCGCCGAAGTCCAGCGCGTCCAGCCGCTCCTTGTCAGCGGTGTAGGACTCGACCAGTCCGAGCAGCTCGTCGCGTGCCCGCGCCGCGGTCGAGGCGTTGCGGGCCGCCGCCGTGGATTTCGGCAACGCCTCCACCGCCGTGACCACGCGCGCGTCGTACCGCCGGACGTCGGCTACATCGACGAGGTGCTCGGCCATCTCTGCAGCCAGGCTGACGACCCGCGCGGCGAGGAACATGGGCGTGAGCTCGAGATTCGCGAACGGCCCCTCGGCGTGCGCCACAGTCCGCATCGCCAACTGCCACTGGGTCGCCTCGGTGAGCAGCGTCGCCGTCGGCTCCCGACCGATCCGCAGGGCGTGATCTCTCACGATCTGCGCGGCATACGAGTGGTACGTCGACACCGTCGGCAAGTCGTCGAGGTCCGCGGCTGCGGCGTGTAATGCGCCCAGGGAACGTCGAACTCGTTCCGCCAGCTCACCGGCGGCCTTGTTCGTGAACGTCAGACCGAGGATCCGTGACGGCGCCAGACCGTGGTAGGCGACGGCGTGAACGACCCGCGCGGCCATGACCGTCGTCTTGCCGCTCCCCGCGCCGGCGACGACGAGCTGCGGGATCAGCGGCGCGGTAATGACCTCGAGCTGTTGCCGCGTGAACGGCGTACCCAGCAGGTCGCAGAGGTAGGAGCCCGCCTCGTCCGGGATGAGGCGGCCGGTCACGACACCACCTGCCGACCGCTGTCGCGCGCGGGGCAGGATGTCCGAAACGGGCACCTCTTGCACCGGTTCTCTTCCGGTCGAGCCGGGAACGCCTCGGTCCGGATCGCCGCCGCGACCCCATGAACGAGGTCGTCGGCCCATGGATCGTCGGGGTCGAGCGCCGGCTGCGGCTGCACCTTCGCCTTCCCGTACGCCGACTTGCGCAGCTGCAGGAGCTCGGCACCGCCGGGGTCGCTGCCGGAGCCCGCGAACCCTCCCTCGCGGACAGCCAACTGGTAGACGCCAAGCTGCGGCTCCTGGGCGAGCTCGTCGCCCGTTGGCGGGTACTTCGAGGTCTTCAGGTCCACGATCACGACCCGGCCGGCGTCGTCGAGCTCGAGCCGGTCGGCTCGTCCACGGAGCACGATGTCGTCGCCGAGCGGCACCTCGAAGGCCAGCTCCGCGCCGGCCAGCTCACGCGGGTTGCCGGCCTGCCAGGTGAGGAACCGCTGCAGCGCGTCCACCGCCGCCTGCCGTTCCTTCACCCGCTGCCACGGCGCGTCAAAGGGCAGGGCGGGCCAGACCGTGTCCAACCGTTCGACCAGTGCGTCGAGCTCAGCCGGCAGGGTGCCCACGGCGACCGCCTCAGCGAGGGCGTGAACCACCGAGCCGAAGCCCTGCGACGACGTGGTGGTCTCCCGGGCCTTGGCTTCCCGGTCGAGGAACCAGGCCCGCGGACAAGTCGTGAACGACGCGACGGCGGACCCCGACAGCGTGACCGGGGTCTCGGTCGGTCGCACCGGCTGAGCGCCGACCGTCTCCGCGGCGGTGCCCCACCAGTGCCGAGGATCCGCGCTCGGCAGCAGCGGCACGCCACGGTCGTCGGTCGCGTCGGCCAGGGCGGCCAGCCGTCGGGCGGCCTCGGCACGCAGCGGGTCCGCCGCCGTCGGGTCCTGCACGGTGCGCCGCAGCCGGGCGACCAGTGACGCCGGAGACAGGACGTCGGTGTGACCCTGCGCCCGCTCCGGGACCGCCAGCCCGGTCTCGGCGAGGAAGCGCGAGGGCCGATCGGCCAGATCGTCGACACCCGACACCGCGGTCACGACCAGCCGGGTCCTGGCCCGGGTGAGCGCGACGTAGAACAGCCGTCGCTCGTCGGTGAGCAGCGACCCGGACGTCGGGACCGGCCGGGGTCCATCGATGTCGAGTCGGTCGGCCTCCAGCAGGGATCCGCGGCGACGGAGGTCGGGCCAGACGCCGTCCTGGACGTCGGCGACCACGACGAGGTCCCACTCGAGCCCCTTGGACCGGTGTGCAGTGAGCAGTCGAACGGTGTCGACCGCTCCGCCGCGCTCCTCGAAGGGCGCGGCGGGAATCTCCTGCGCCCGCAGCTCTTCGAGCAGGCCCGCGATCCCGGCGCGCGGCTGCCGATCCTCGAGCCGGCTGGCCGCCTCGAACAACGCCAGCACGGCGTCGAGGTCACGATCGGCCGCGCGCGCCGCAGTCCCGGTTCCGCGGGCCCGGGTGGTGAGCCGCCGCGCCCAGCCGGAGCCGTCCCACAATGCCCAGAGCACCTCTTCCGGGGCACCGCCGTGGGTGTCGACCGACTCGGCCGCTGCCAACAACGCCGCCAGCCGCGCCACCGGAGCGGCCACCCACTCCTCGACGGTCGTCAGGTCCACCGGACTGACCACGGCGTCGCGGACCAGCACCGACGACGGCGGCGTCTGGGCCTCGCCCCCCGCCCGGGCCAGCGCCCGAAGCCGCCGGCCGAGGGCTCGGAGCTGGGCCGGCGACGCCCCGCCGAGCGGCGAGAGCAGCAGCATCCGCGCGGTTTCGACCGGTAGCTCGGCCGCCTCGCCGCGTGCCCCCTTGGCCGCCTTGTCGACCAGGTAGCTCAGCGCCGCGAGCAGCGGCGCCACGGCCGGATCGCGGGAGAGCGGGATCTCGTCGGCGGCGACGGACACGGGGACCCCGGCGGCGACCAGGGCTCGTCGTACGACGGGGATGCTGCGGGTGCCGGACCGGACCAGGACCGCCATCTGCGACCAGGGCAGACCGTCCTCGAGGTGGGCCCGGCGCAGCAGGTCCGCAATGGCGGACACCTGCGCGGTCGCCGTGGAGTAGAGCCGGATCTCGGGCGGCGCCGCGCTGGGGCGGCCGGCCGGGATCAGCTCCCGATGGTCGGTGGTGCGCCGGGTGAGCGGGCCCAGCGGGATCCGGGCAGCCACGGCGCGGGACACGTCGAGCAGCTCGGCGCCGCTGCGGCGGCAGGTACGCAGCGCAACCACCGGGGCCGGTGTGCCGTCGGCTGCCGGGAATCGGTCCGGGAACTCGAGGATGCCGTGGACGTCGGCGCCGCGGAAGCCGTAGATCGACTGGTCGGGGTCGCCGACCGCGACCAGCAACCGGCCGCCACCCGCGAGCCGGTGGAGCAGCTGCTCCTGCGACGGATCCGTGTCCTGGTACTCATCGACGTACACCGCTGGAAACCGGTGTGACAGCTCGCGAGCCGGCCCGTCGAGGGCGCCGATCGCCGCGCCGATCAGCCCGGCGTAGTCGACCTCTTCCCGGATCGCGAGCACGTCGAGGTACTCGTCGAGGAAGACGCCCGCGGCCTCCCAGGCCGGCCGACCGTGCTCGGCACCGAGCCGGGCCAGAGTGGGGCCGTCGATCCCGCGTTCCCTGGACCGGTCGAGCAGGTCGGCGACCTCGCGGGCGAAACCCCGCAGTCGCAGCGCCGGCGCCAGCTCGGTCGGCCAGCGGGTACGGCCCTCACGGCGGGAGTTCCCGTCGAGCAGCTCACGCACCCGCAGCTCGCGCTCGGCGCCCGACAACAGCCGTGGTGGTCGCTGGTCGGGACCGGTCGCATAGCGACGGAGTACGCCGTAACAGAACCCGTGGAAGGTGTGGGCCGCCGGCTCGGTGACGGTGCGCCCCAGCCGCGACGCGATCCGACCCCGGAGCTCGTCGGCGGCCTTGCGGCTGAAGGTGAGCACGAGCACGTCCTCGGGTGCCATCCCCTGCTCGACCCGGCGGACCACAGCCTCGACCATCGTCGTCGTCTTGCCGGTGCCCGGGCCTGCCAGCACGAGCAGCGGACCGGCCGCGTGTGCGACGACCGCCGCCTGCTGCGGGTCGAGCACAGGCACGGGGGCGACCGCGACGGGCGGCCGGACCAGCCGATACGCCGGCGCGGTGTCACTCACCCGCACATTCAACCCGCCACCTCTGACGGTTCGCGGCCCCCAGCGAGCGCGAACGCTGTCACCGGCCGTCCCAGCGAGCGACCCGCATGGTGACGCGGCCGTTGCGGATCGGCACGTCCTCCTCGCGCAGCAAGGCGAGCTGACGGTCGGCCTGGTGGGTGGCGCAGCTGCCGTCCGCATGCAGCACGCGGTGCCACGGCACCTCGGCGCCGTACCTCGCCATGACCGCACCGACCGCACGGGAGGCGCCGGGTCGGTCGGCCAGCTCGGCCACGTCGCCGTAGGCGAGCACCCGCCCGGCGGGGATCCGGTCCACGACATCGAGCACGCTTCGAGCGAACATCGTCATCTCGCTGGGCACCACGGCACGGTACGGCGCTACGGTCCAGTCGTGAAGATTCTGGTGATCGGTGGGACGTCCTTCGTCGGTCGGCACATCGTGGCGCGGATGCTGGAGCGCGAACACGAAGTGACGCTGTTCAACCGCGGTCAGACCGCCCCTGACGCCTTTCCCGACGCGAAAGTCATCAAGGGCGACCGCAACGGCGACCTGTCCGAGCTCGACGAGGGCGAGTGGGACGCGACTGTTGACGTCAACGCCTACGTGCACCGACAGGTCCGGACGCTGCTCGAGAAGCTCGGCGAGCGGGCCGGTCACTACACGTTCATCTCCACGATCAGCGTGTACGGCGAGGACCTTCCGGAGAGCGGGTTCACGGAGGACGCACCGCTGCTCGAGCCGGCATGGGACGACACACTCACGATGGAGAAGTACGGCGAGCTGAAAGTGGCCTGCGAGCAGGTGGCGCGGGAGTACGTCGGCGACCGGCTGCTCATCGTCCGACCGGGCTACGTGATCGGGCCGTACGACCCAACGCACCGGTTCACCTACTGGGTGGAGCGAGTGGCGGCAGGTGGCCCGATGGTCGGACCGGACGAGGACCAGCCGTTGCAGTGCATCGACGGACGCGACCTGGCTGCGGTGACGGTGGGAGGCGTGGAGCGCACCGTCGTCGACACGTTCCACGCCACCGCACCGGATGAGGCCCCGACCTTCCGCAAGGTGCTCGACCAGATCGCCTGGGGTGTCGGCAAAGAGTCACCCGACGTGGCGTGGATCGGGCCCAGGGACGAGCTGCCGCTCTCTGAGCCGGCCGACTGGTGGCCGGCGATGCGGGCCGATCTGAGCCGGGCGCACGGTCATGGCCTGTGGTACCGCCCGTTGGACGAGAGCGCGCGAGACACCCTCGCGTGGGTCAGCGAGGCCCGTCACGCCGGTCGATACACCCCGCGCCAGGAGTACGGCTTCTCCAGTGAGAAGGAACGGTCGCTGATCGCTTCCGGCGGTCAGTAGAGCGGCTGTTCCTTCTCGACCTGCGTCGTCCAGGCGGTGACCCCACCCTGGACGTGTTTGGCGTCTGAGAACCCGGCGTCCTTGAGCAATGCCAACGCTTCCGCTGACCGCACCCCGGACTTGCAGTAGGCGACGATCGGCTTGTCCTGCGGCAGCTCGGCCAGCCTTGACGGCAGGTCGCCCTTGGGAATCAGCGTCGCACCGGGGATGCGCACGATCTCCCACTCAGCCGGCTCTCGTACGTCGATCAGCAGGAAGTCGTCACCGCGCCGCTGCATCTCGGCCAACTCCGATGCGGTGATCGTCGAACCCGCGGCCGCCTCCGCGGCTGCCTCCGAGACCGTCCCGCAGAACGCCTCGTAGTCGATGAGCTCGGTGATCGTCGGGTTCTTCCCGCACAGTGGGCACTCGGGGTCCTTTCGGACCTTCACCGAGCGGTACGTCATCTCCAGCGCGTCGTAGATCATCAGCCGGCCGACGATCGGCTCCCCGATACCGGTGATGAGCTTGATCGCCTCGTTGACCTGGATCGATCCGATCGACGCGCACAGCACCCCGAGCACGCCGCCTTCGGCGCAGGACGGCACCATTCCGGGCGGCGGGGGCTCCGGGTAGAGGCAGCGATAGCAGGGGCCGTACTCGGCCCAGAACACCGACGCCTGGCCATCGAAGCGGTAGATCGATCCCCACACGTAGGGCTTGCCGAGCAGCACGCACGCGTCGTTGACGAGGTAGCGGGTCGCGAAGTTGTCGGTTCCGTCGACGATCAGGTCGTAGTCGGCGAAGATCTCCATCGCGTTGGAGGAGTCGAGCCGGTCGGTGTGGAGGTTCACCGTGACCAGCGGGTTGATCTCGAGAACCGAGTCGCGAGCGCTCTCCGCCTTGAGGCGACCGATGTCCGACTGACCGTGAATGACCTGACGCTGCAGGTTGGACTCGTCGACGACGTCGAAGTCGAGGATGCCGAGGGTCCCGACACCGGCGGCGGCGAGGTACATCAGCGCCGGTGAGCCCAGACCGCCCGCGCCCACACACAGCACCTTGGCGTTCTTCAGCCGCTTCTGTCCCGTCATCGCGACGTCAGGGATGATCAGATGCCGCGAGTATCGGCGTATCTCCTGCGGGGTCAGTTCCTCCGCGGGCTCCACGACTGCGGGCAACGGCACGGTGTTCACCTCGGTGGTTATCGGTCGACTCGGACAGCGCCACTGACGCTCTGCATCAGCCTCGCACGGATAAGAACGGAGGGCAGCGGGCGGTTGTTCCGTCGTCCCTCGGGTAGATCAACTACCGCGACCCACGCCGAACGGCGTGAGCCCACTGATAGAGGAGTCGACATGGGATTTTTCGACAAGCTCAAGAACAAGGGTCAGGCCAGCAAGGGCGACGCCAAGCAGAAGGTCGGCCAGGCGACGGATAACCAGCAGTGGCAGGCCGAGGGCAAGGTCGACTCAGCGAAGGGCAACCTCAAGCAGGCCGGAGAGAACGTCAAGGACGCTCTCTAGCACCGGACACAGCGGTAGCAACGGAGCCAGCGCGGCTCTAGTCGCGCGACCGGAACCAGCCGCGGCGCCGATCGGCGTCCTCGGCCTCCATGGTGTTCCACGGCGGGGGCACACGCGGGCCCCCGCCGTTGTGCTGCCCAGACTGAGCCGACTCCGCCGCCGCGACCGCCGGGGTGTGGGCGGACGGGCCCGGACTGGTCGACGCTTCGGCCGGCGGGGCAGCGGCCGGCGGCGGTGCGGATTCCTGGTGGCTGGCGGTGTGCAACGCCGTCACCGGCACCGGCCCCGGACCCTCGGGTGCGAGCGCGCTGGCAGCGGCCGCCTCGGCCCGAGCCGTGAGATCGGAGAGCTGGTCGCCATCGGCTGCCGGCTCCGGCGCGTCCTCGGTCGCCGAGACGACAGCCCGGGGGCGGAGCAACGCCTCCGCCAGAGTGAGAACCGTCTCGTCCACGTGGGCGGCGAGCCTGCGCTCGGTGCCGACGAGCGCACCGGCGACGATCGCGCGGATCCGGGAATCGAGGTCCTCGCCGTCGGGGCGTGCGCCGGCCGACTCGGACAACGCAGCGACGTAGGACCCCAGGGCCGTCATGTCGGTCTGCAGCGTGACCAGCCGTTGCTCGATCGCCGCGATCCGTGAGTTGTCACCAGCGGAGCGATCGCCGAGGTACGTCGCGATCCCGTCCACCCGCTGCGCCACGCTCGACAGCGAGCTCGACACACCTCCGATGCCCTCACCTTGTGCCTGCAGCGCTTCGCTGAGGCCGGCCAACGACGCCTGCAGTCCGACGATGTCCTCACCCCGCTGAGCGACCATCCGTGCGAGGGTGTCGAGCCGCTCGCCGGTCCGCCGCATCGCCTCACGCAGCTCGGTGGTCAGCGCGCCCACAACCGCCGGATCGCTTGACGTCGACGAGCCCTGTTGATTGTTCGCCAGGCTCTGCGACAACGTCGCGATCTGGGCTCGTACGTCGGCAAGCGCACCAGCCAGCGAGCGCTGCTCGCTGAGCTGGTCCTCGACGGCGCGAGACAACAAGGACTGCATCCGTTCGGACATCGGAGTGCCTGACCCTGGGTCGTTCGTCACCGTGAACTCCTCGCTCGATCACGCACAGTTAGGCGCGGCCCCCACAGGCAGTATCACCCGTAGTGGCAAGAGCCGTGACGAAATCGAGATCCGCCGGCCTCGCCGAGGAAGCGAAGACGTGCGATGCGGCTCAGACGAGCAGTGGCTCGAGGCGGCGGTTGACCGCGTCGAGAACGGCGCGAATGACGGCCTGCCGGGCGTCCTCTCGCACGATCGCGGATCCGGTGAGCCGGTCCGTTCCGGAACCGCTGACCATCGTGACGGTGACCAGCGCGGTGCGGTCACGGCCGCTCGGTGTGACCTCAACGTGCTCGAGCTCGAACCGAGCCAGGCTGTCGATGAGCTGCTCGACGGCGTGCAGCGACGCGGACGCCACCGCCCGCTGGACGCCGGTCTGGGTTGCGGTTCCGGTGGCCTCGCCGCGGACGACCCGGCCCTGGAACATCAGGGAGACGCTCGCGGACACATCCAGTCCCGAGGAGACGAGCTGCATCCTCGAGATGACCGGACGGTGGCCGGGCTGCGACGGGACTTCGAGGTTCTCAGCGTCCTCGATCAGCTGAACCTGGTCGGCGTCGACGCCGAGCCCGAAACGCTCGCGCAACAGCCGGCCGACCTTGGACGCAACCTGCACCTCGTCGACACCGGGAGACAGACCCAGCCGAAGCAGGCCGAGACCACCGCCGTGCTCATCGGGTTCGACGTCTGCCTCAGCGACTCCGGGGACGGCCCGAAGCGCGGCAACGATCTCCGCGTAGTCGGTACCGATCACCAGAATCTCCCATTGTCCTTGTGGGCCGCGACGGGCCGGATTTCTTACACAAAGATTCGGTGCTCGGCCAACGATGCTTGAGCGCCACGATGCCAGGTTCGAAGCATTCTGGTGGCTCAAGCAGACTTTTTGCTCCGTGTGCGTTTAGCGGTGGTCTTTTTGGCCCTTCCATTACTGCTGCGTCCGGCCGAACCGGCCTTTTTCGCGGTGTCGGAGGCGGTTGTCTCACCGCGGCTCTCCTTGGCCGCCGCAACGCTCGCCCGCAGCGCTGCCATGAGGTCGACGACCGGTGCGTCCTCTCCCGCCGCCGGGGTCGGTTGGACCACCTCGCGGCCCTCGACCTTCGCCTCGATCAGCTTCTCGAGGGCTTCCCGGTAGTCATCGGCGTACTGGGTCGGGTCGAAGTCACCGGACAGCGTCTCGATGAGCGACTGCGCCATCGCCAGCTCCTGCGAGCGGACGTCGACGTCTTCGCTGAGGAAGCCGAAGTCGGCGGGACGGATCTCATCCGGCCACAGCATCATCTCGAGCACGAAGACGCCGTCCCGGACCCGCAACGCGGCCAGCGACTCACGCTGCCGGAGCGCGAGCTTGACCAGAGCCACCCGACCGGAGTCCTCGAGCGCCTGACGCAGCAGCACGTATGGCTTGGCGCCGGCACCGTCGGGCTCGAGGTAGTAGGTCTTGGCGAAGTAGATCGGGTCGACCTGCTCGAGCGGCACGAACTGCAGCACGTCGATGCTGCGCGATGTGGAGAGCGGCAGCTCGTCGAAGTCCTCGTCGGTGAGCACGACGACCTCTCCGCTGGGGAGCTCGTAGCCCTTCGCGATGTCGGAGTACGGGACCTCTTCGCCGTCGATCGAGCAGACCCGCTTGTACTTGATCCGGCCGCCGTCCTCCCGATGTACCTGGTGGAACGACACGCTGCGCTCCTCCGTGGCGCTGAAGAGCTTCACCGGAATGCTCACCAGGCCGAAGGAGATCGCACCCTTCCAGATACTGCGCATGGCTCCTGCCCGCTCGGCCCCCGTGGCGTCGCTGTACCCACGATGATGGGACCTCCACCATTGGTGCGTCTACTGTGAGCCAGTGAGCTGGGGCTTGATCGGAGCCTTCGCCGCGGCGGTCGCTTACGGCGCGGCGACGGTGTTGCAGGCACAGGGCGTTCGCGCTGGCGGCGGCGAGGACGACCTCGACGCACGACTAGTTTCCCGGCTGGTGCGCTCGTCCAGGTACATCGTCGGCCTGCTGCTGGACGCCCTCGGGTTCGCGCTGTCGTTCGCCGCGCTTCGCACGCTGCCGTTGTTTACCGTTCAGGCGATCGTCGCGTCCAGCCTCGCGGTCACCGCCTTGCTCGCGGTGACGGTCCTCGGTGCTCATCTCGTGGTGTGGGAATGGGTCGCGCTGCTCGCCGTCACGGTCGGGCTGACGTTGCTCGCCGTGTCGTCGCGGCGGGACCGGCCGGCCCCGGTTGACGGGACGGATCGCTGGCTGCTGGTGATCAGCATCCTCGTGGTTGGTGGCGCAGCGTTCGTTGCCGGTCGCCGACGGCACGGCGAGAGCACCAGCGACTCGTGGGCGCTCGGCGCCCTCGCGGGGTTGATGTACGGCGCTGGGGGTATCGGCGCACGGATGTTGGAGACACCGCGCCATCCCTGGGACCTGGTGCTCGACCCGGCCTTGTACGCCATGGTGGCGGCCGGACTGTTAGGACTGCTGCTGTACGCGCTCGCGTTGCAGCGGGGCAGCGTCACGCTGGCCACCTCGGCGGTCGTCGTGGCCGAGACGGTGGTCCCGGCGGCCGTCGGCATCGCGCTGCTCGGTGACCGGCCCAACCACGGCGACTGGCCGATGGCGGTGCTGGGCTTCGCACTCGCCGTCCTGGGCGCGTTGGCCCTCGCCCGATACGGGCAGGCACCGGAGCGCGGTCACACCGGACTCGCAGAGACCACGGCCGCATGCCCGAGCTGAACACCTACCGCAGCAAGCGGGATGCTTCGCGCACGCCGGAGCCGGTGCCGGCGAGTGACCCGTCCGGCTCCGAGCCGCCGGCGCAGCTGACCTTCGTCATCCAGGAGCATCACGCGACGGCTCTGCACTGGGACTTCCGGCTGGAACGCGACGGCGTCCTCGTCTCCTGGGCCGTGCCCAAGGGACTGCCGACCGATCCCAAGAGCAACCACCTCGCGATCCACACCGAAGACCATCCGCTGGAGTACGGCGGTTTCTCCGGCGAGATCCCCGCGGGTGAGTACGGCGGGGGAAGCGTCATGCTCTGGGATCACGGCACCTACGAGTGCGTGTCCTGGACCGATCGACAAGTCGAGGTGGTGTTGCACGGTGAGCGGGTATCCGGTCGCTATGTGCTGTTCGCGACCGGGAAGCGCGACCGCGACTGGATGGTCCATCGCAAGGACCCCGCACCCGCCGGGACCGAGCCGATGCCGAAGCTGATCCGACCGATGCTGCTCACGACCATCACCGAGCTCCCCCGCGACGACGACAACTACGGCTTCGAGTTCAAGTGGGACGGCGTCCGCACCATCGTGTACGTCGACGGCGGTCGGCCACGCGCCATGTCGCGCAACGACATCGACGTCACGGCGTCGTACCCGGAACTGCGGGCAATGGCGGAGTCACTCGGATCGACCCGGGTGATCCTCGACGGCGAGATCGTGGCGTTCGACCGCGACGGCCGGCCATCGTTCGGCCACCTGCAATCCCGGATGCACGTCACCGGCGCCGCCCAGGTCAGGCGAGCCGCCCAGCTCACGCCGGCGACGTACCTGATTTTCGACCTGCTCTACCTCGACGGCGTGCCGCTGCTCGACGAGCCGTACGAGAAGCGGCGCGAGCTGCTCGACGGGCTCGAGCTGGCCGGGCCGTCGTGGCAGACGCCGCCGTGGTTCCGCGGCGGCGGTGCAGCGGTGTGGGAAGCATCGGCGCAGCAGCGGCTCGAAGGCATCGTGGCGAAACGGCTCGACAGCCGCTACCTCCCCGGGAAGCGGTCGGATACCTGGCGAAAGCTCAAGCACGTCCGCACCCAGGAGGTCGTCGTGGCGGGGTGGAAGCCTGGCGAGGGTCGTCGCGACGGCAGCTTCGGGTCACTGCTGCTCGGGGTCAACGACGACTCCGGACTCAGCTACATCGGTCACGTCGGGACGGGCTTCGACGAGCGGGCGCTGCGAGAGCTCACTACCGAGCTCGCCACGCGTGCCACTGAAGAGCAGCCGTTCGCGACCGCGCCGCCGCGCGCGGACGTCAGGGACGCGCACTGGGTGCAGCCCACGCTGGTCGGCGAGGTCGCGTTCTCCGAGTGGACCACCGATGGCCGGCTGCGCCACCCGAGCTGGCGCGGGCTGCGGCCGGACAAGGAACCATCGGAGGTAGTCCGTGAGTCCTGAGCGCGTGACGGTGACGGTCGAGGACCGGACGCTGACACTGTCCAACCTCGACAAGGTGCTCTATCCCGCGACGGGATTCACCAAGGGCGAGGTCATCGACTACTACACGCGGATCGCGCCGGTGATGCTCCCCTACATCGAGTCGCGACCCCTGACGCTGAAGCGCTACCCGGACGGCGTCGACGGCAAGTCCTTCTTCGAGAAGAACGCACCGTCGCACACTCCGGACTGGATCCCGAAGGTGCGATTGCCGACTCCGGGATCGACGAAGGACCGGGACACCATCGACTTCGTCGTCGCGCACGAGCTGCCGACCGTGGTGTGGGCCGCGAACCTGGCGGCTCTGGAGCTGCACGTCCCGATGTGGCGGGTCGGCCCGCGTGGCAAGGTGTTCAACCCGGACGTGTTGGTCTTCGACCTCGACCCTGGCGCTCCGGCGAGCATCGTCGAGTGCTGCGAGGTGGCGTTGCTGCTGCGCGAACGGCTGCAGGCCGATGGGTTATCGGCGTACCCGAAGACCAGTGGTTCCAAGGGAATGCAGCTCTATGTGCCGTTGGACGCGAAGTCCCCGTGGGAGGACGTGCACGGCTACGCGAAGCTGCTCGCCCGCGATCTCACCGAGTCACACAAGGACCTCGTGGTGTGGCAGATGAAGAAGGACCTGCGCGGCGGCAAGGTGCTGGTCGACTGGTCCCAGAACAACTCGGCGAAGACCACCGTTGCGGTCTACTCACTGCGCGCCCGTGAAGCGCCGACGGTGTCGACGCCGATCAGCTGGGAGGAAGTAGAAGGCTGCGATCGGCCGGAGCAGCTGCGCTTCACCGCGCCGGAGGTCCTCGACCGAGTCACCCACCTGGGAGATCTCTTCACGGCGGTGCTGGACGGCTCGGGCTCCATCCCGGCCGGGGCCGGCGAGTGAGCCACTACGACGTTGCGATCCTCGGTGGTGGTTCGGCTGCTGAAGCTGCCGGCGAGCTGCTGGTGGCCGGTGGCCGCAGCGTGGTCGTCATCGAGGAGCGGTACGTCGGCGGCGAGTGCCCCTTTCTGTCGTGCATGCCGAGCAAGGCGTTGCTCCACGCGGCATCGAGTGGGATGTCGTGGCAGGAAGCCGTCGTGTTCCGCGACGAGATCGCCCAGCACCAGGACGACAGTGGACACGCGAAAACCATGCAGCACAACGGAATCGAGCTGGTCCGTGGTCGCGGTGTCATCACCGGCCCGGGACGGCTCCTCGTGGCGGATCACGTCATCGAGTGGCACGACCTCGTCATCGCGACCGGTGCCGCAGCCACCATCCCGCCCATCGACGGAATCGGTGACGTCGAGATCTGGACCAGTGAAGACGCGCTCACACTTCCGGAACAGCCCGGCACGTTGCTGGTGCTCGGCGGCGGTCCCATCGGCTGTGAGCTCGCGCAGGCCTACGCCCGGCTGGGCAGCGAGGTCACGCTGATCGAGGTGGCCGACCGGCTGCTCGCGAACGAGCCCAAGCACGTCGGCGAGATCCTCACCGAGGCGCTCCGACACGACGGCGTCGAAGTGCTGACCGGTACGTCGGTCGAACGCGTCGAGCCGGACGGTGACGGGGTCATCGTCGTCCTCGACGACGGCGACCGGGTCGAAGGTGACCGGTTGCTCGTCGCCGTCGGGAAGCGGCCTCGAACCACCGGCCTCGGGCTCGAGTCGCTGAACATCACGCCGCGAGACAACGGCGCGCTCGAGGTCAACGGCCAGGGCCGGGTCGCCGGCAGCGTCTGGGCGGCCGGGGACGTGACCGCACTTGCGCCGTACACCCATGGAGCCAACACAACCGCCCGGATCGTGGCGCGCGCGATCCTCGGTGAAGACGCCCGGCTGGACCTTCGGGCGATGCCGCGCGTCGTCTACACCGACCCCACCGTGCTGTGCGTCGGAGACACGACCGGCGGCACCGGGGTCGTGACCGCGTTCGCGGACGTCAGCGACACCGCCCGAGCCCACATCGAGAAGAGCCGGCCGGGGCGGGTCGAGCTGTTCGCCGACCTGGAACGCGGCGTCCTGGTCGGTGCCGCCGCGATCGGCCCGCACGCCGACGACTGGGCCGGGCAGCTGGTGCTGGCCATCCAGGCGGAGGTGTCGCTGCAGGACCTCGCCGACACGGTGCAGGCCTTCCCGACGTACGCCGAGCCGCTGCAGCCGGCGTACCTCGATCTGATCCGGCAGCGAGCCGAGCGGTCGGGTTGAGCGCGTGCCAGCCGACCGCTCGCTACGCTTCCCGGCATCGTGACCACGACCAGTGACCCCCCGGCCCGCGGCACCCGGCTGCCGCGGTCGGCGCGGCGTCAGCAGCTGCTCGAGGCTGCCCAGCAGGTCTTCGTCGCCAACGGCTACCACGCTGCAGCGATGGACGACATCGCGGAACGGGCGGGTGTCAGCAAGCCGGTGCTCTACCAGCACTTCCCCGGCAAGCTCGAGCTCTACGTCGCGCTGCTCGACCAGCACATCGGAACCCTGGAGCGACGAGTGCGCGCCGCGCTCGCCAGCACCGACGACAACCGGGGGCGGGTAGCCGGATGTATTCGCACCTACTTCGACTTCGTCGACGATCCGGGTGGCGCGTTCCGGCTGGTCTTCGAAAGCGACCTGCGCAACGAGCCGGCCGTCCGTGAGCGCGTGGACCGCTCGCTGCAGCTTTCGGTGACCGCGCTCGCCGACACGATCGCGCGCGACACCGGTCTGGAGCGCAGCGAGGCTGAACTGTTGTCGTGCGGTCTGGCTGGGGTGGCCGAGGTATCGGCCCGCTGGTGGTTGACCCGCGCCGACATCGGCAAGGAACGCGCGATCGAACTGGTGCAGGCGCTCGCCTGGCGAGGGATCAGCGGCTACCCGCGGGTGTCCGACCCGGCTGGCCCCGGCGTTTCGCCGACGGCGTAGCGCCGCGACCGCGATCCCGGGACCGTGGTCGGTTAGCCTGACCCACGTGGAGGTCAGAATCGGTGTCAAGGGCGTAGGACGCGAGCTGTCGTTGGAAAGTGCCGAGAGCGGTGACGACATCCAGAGCTCGGTCGAGAAGGCCCTCAAGGACGGCGCCCCCACGGTCACGCTGGTCGACGAGAAGGGTCGCCGGGTCATCGTGGCGACCGACAAGCTCGCCTACGTCGAGGTGCTCGAGAGCGACGCCCGACGAGTCGGCTTCGGCGCGATCTGACGTTCTGTCAGCACGTGAGCAGGCTATGGCCCGCTGTACTGCTGACAGGTTCTAGGAACCGAGGCCGAGGGCTTCCATCCGCTCGCTGTGCTTCTGGGTGAGCCGAGCCAGCAGCTGACCGACAGCTGCGAGATCTCCCACCCCGCCGACGATCAGCCGCGCGAGTGCATCACGGTCTACGGCGATCCGCTGCGCCTGCACCAACGCCTCCCCGACCAGCCGGCGACCCCACAGCGCAAGCCGGCCCGCGACCGCCGGGTCGGCAGCCGTAGCGGCGCGCACGTGCTCGACCGCGAACTCGGCGTGACCGGTGTCCGACAACGTCGCCAACACCAGTTCGCGGGTGGGTGGGTCGACCAGCTCCGCGACCTCGCGGTAGAAGTCAGCGGCGAAGCCGTCACCGACGTACGCCTTGACCAGTCCCTCGAGCCAGTCCGCCGGCGCGGTCGAGTCGTGGAAGGCGTCGAGCGGCTCGACGAACGGCGCCATCGCCTCGCGCGGCTCGACCCCGAGGGTTGCGAGTCGGGCCCGAAGCGTGAGGAAGTGGCCGAACTCCGCAACCGCCATCTCACCGAGCGCGGCCTCATCGTCGAGCGACGGCGCGAGGGACGCGTCACCCGCGAGTCGCTCGAAGGCGGTCAGCTCGCCGTACGCCAAGACGCCCAGCAGGTCGATGACCGCAGCACGGCGGTCCTCGTCGGTCATTGGGTCCATCCAGTCCGCCACGGGCGCAGGTTACCGAGTCCCCGCGCTCGGCACCCCTAGACTGTGCTCCGTACGACGACACACTCGCGGAGAGCCGTGGGCTGCCGGTCCCCCGCGATGGTCGTGGGTGCGGACCGACCGCCGAGCGAACTAGACGGACTCCGCACGAATCAGGAGTCCGTTTCTTCATGAAGACCTTCACCGAACTCGGGGTGTCCGAGGACGTCGCCGAGACACTGGCGAGTCACGGCATCATCACCCCGTTCCCGATCCAGGCGCTGGCGATCCCGCTGGCCATGAAGGGCCATGACCTCATCGGTCAGGCCCGCACCGGCACCGGCAAAACCATGGCGTTCACCCTGCCGCTGTTGCACACCATCACGCCCGGCCAGGCCGACGGCAAGCCGCAGGCGCTCGTGGTGGTCCCCACCCGAGAGCTCGCCAGCCAGGTCGCCCGCGACGTCGAACTCGCGGTGGGTCCGCGCGCCATGCGCGTCATGGTCATCTACGGCGGCCGGGCCTACGAGCCGCAGCTCGAGGCATTGCGCAAGGGCGTCGACATCGTCGTCGGAACGCCGGGCCGGCTGCTCGACCTCGCCAAGCAGAAGGCGCTCGACCTCTCCGGCATCAAATCCCTCGTCCTCGACGAGGCCGACGAGATGCTCGACCTCGGCTTCCTGCCCGACGTCGAGCGGATCGTCTCGCTGCTCCCGGCGGCCCGCCAGACCATGCTGTTCTCGGCGACGATGCCGGGTGCCGTCGTGACCCTGGCTCGCCGCTACCTGCGCCACCCGACCCACGTCCGCGCCGAGTCGCCGGACGAGAGCGCCATGGTCCCGCTCACCAGCCAGTTCGTGTTCCGGGCCCACCACCTCGACAAGCCCGAGGTGCTCGCCCGGGTGATGCAGGCCGACGGCCGGGGACTGTCGATGGTCTTCACCCGGACCAAGCGCTCTGCCGACCGGATCGCCGCGGACCTCGCGGAACGCGGCTTCGCCGCCGCGGCCGTGCACGGCGACCTCGGGCAGGGCGCCCGGGAGCGGGCGCTTCGGGCGTTCCGCAACGGGAAGGTCGACATCCTGGTCGCGACCGACGTCGCGGCGCGAGGCATCGACGTCCCGCTGGTCACCCACGTCATCAACTACGAGTGCCCCGACGACGAGAAGACCTACCTGCACCGGATCGGCCGGACCGGGCGGGCCGGCGAACCGGGTGTCGCCATCACGTTCGTCGACTGGGCCGACGGCTACCGCTGGGGAATGATCAACAAGGCCCTCGACCTGCCGTTCCCGGAGCCCGAGGAGACCTACTCCACCTCCGACGTGCTCTACGCCGAGCTGGACATCCCGCGCACCGCCACGGGTCGACTCCCCAGCGCCCAGCGCACCCGCGAGGGCCTCGACGCCGAGGTGCTCGAGGATCTCGGCGAGACCGGCCGCCGCACCCCGGCACGTTCCGGCGCCCGTGACTCCCGACCGGACTCGCGCGGCCAGCGCAGCCATTCGGGCACTCGCAGCAGCGAGCCGGCGAGTGCCGGCGACCCAGCATCGCCGCGGCCGCGCCGGCAGCGGCAGCGCACCCGGCGCTCGGGCGGCTCCGGAGCCGAGCAGCCGGCAACGGCTGCCAGCGGCACGGCGACTGCCACGGCTCCCGCGGTGGCCGCGTCGACCCCTGCCGATGCCACCAACGGCGCAACGCCTACCCGCCGGCGGCGCAGTCGGCGACGCTCCGGAGGCAGTAGCGCGGAGTCATCCACCGACGCGTAAAGCACAGCCCTGGTCACGCCGATACTCCGTGCATGGTGATGCGGACGGTGGGAACGCGTGAGCGTGCGGAGAGCGTCGAAGACCTCGCCCAGTGGGTCGAGGACCTGAAGGGTTGTCCGCCGATCGGCCACACCTCGGTGGCGCGCTGCTTCCACCCCATGCACGGCGAGGAGCCGGCCACCTGGTTCTACGTGGAGGCCGATGCGGAGGCCGGCGTCGCGCGACTGCGCTGCCTGTCGGGCGGCCACGTCCATGAACTCCTCGACTCCGCGGAGCGCTGGAGCTTCCCGCCCGCCTGGTCGTGCCTGGCCTGCAGCCAGTCGATCGCCGAGGTCGTGTACGGCATCAGCGAGCGAGGCGGCAAGGCGGACTGGCTCGCCGTCGCGGTCCGCTGCGTCGAGTGCGGCGACGTGGCCGGCATCTGCGACCTGGTGCTGCCGTCGCTGGACCTCGACCTGCTGCTCGGCGCCCTCTAAAGCCCCCACTGCGACGCGCTGGGACACTGGCGCGGTGCGCCTGCTGATCCTCGCTGACACCCACGTCCCCACTCGGGCGCGGGATCTGCCCGACCAGGTCTGGCACGCCGTCGACGACGCCGACCTCGTCGTACACGCCGGTGACTGGGTGGACGTCAGCCTGCTCGACGCGCTGACGGAACGAGCGTCCCGATTGCTCGGCTGCTGGGGCAACAACGACGGACCGCCGCTTCGGGCGCGGCTCCCGGAGGTTGGGTACGTCGATCTCGACGGCCTGCGTCTCGGTGTGGTGCACGAGACCGGTCCGGCCACCGGCAGGGACCGCAGGTGCTCGACCCGGTATCCCGACCTCGACGTCCTGGTGTTCGGGCACAGCCACATCCCGTGGGACACCACCACGGACACCGGCCTGCGGTTGCTCAACCCGGGCTCGCCGACCGATCGCCGACGACAGCCGGCGGCGACGTATCTCACCGCCGAGGTGCGCGACGGCCGGCTCGACGCCCTCGAGCTGATGACTGTGGCGGGAGGGCCGGTCAGACCTGGAGCGTGAAGCGCACCCAGCTGGGTCGGCCGCACGACGGGCACCGCATGAAGGTCGGGTAGTCGCGTCTGGACAGGCCGAGCACCGTCACGTCCTCGGCGTGGCCCAGCCGCAGCGCGAGATGCAGCGACGGCCAGGCGGCGCGCAGCGCCTGGGCCAGCCCGAGCGCGGTCGACTCACCGCAGCGGGAACACTCGACGAGCACCGAACCCGCGCCGGACCGGGTGCTCGGCGCAGCCGACGAGAACAGCGCGCGCTTGCCCTCGGCGTCGGGCGGTGTCGGCCCGACCGCGCTGGGCGGTCGCGGCGTCCGAGGTCGGACCCGGTCGAATCCCTCGCTCATCGGCCCACCTTGATCTCGTCGGACAGCCGCTGTGCCAGCTCCCGGTAGGCCTGCGCCCCAGGCGTCCGTGACGCCGTCCGCATGATCGAGCGGCCAGCCTGCGGCGCCTCGGCGAACCGCACCGACTTCGCGATCGGCGGGTCGATCACCTCGAGGCCGTATCGCGAGCTGATGTCGGCGAGCACTTGCCGGGCATGGTTGGTGCGCCCGTCGAACAGGGTCGGCAGGACGCCCATCACCTGCAAGCCCGGGTTGGTGATCCGCTGCACGTCATGCACCGTGTCGAGCAACTGGCCCACGCCACGGTGCGACAGCGTCTCGCATTGCAGCGGCACGAGGACCGCGTCTGCGGCGGTCAAGGCGTTGAGCGTGAGCACGCCCAACGAGGGAGCGCAGTCCACCAGGACGATGTCGTAGTCGCCGCTGACCTCCTCGAGCGCGGTCCGCAGCACGTACTCGCGACCGGTGCGGGTGAGCAGCATCGCCTCGCAGCCCGCGAGATCGATCGTCGCCGGCAGCAGGTCGGGGCCGTCGGCGGTCGTCGTGATCGCCATGGCGGCCGAGATCCGGCCCAGCAGCACGTCGTGCACGGACAGCTCGAGATCCTCCGGCTCGATCCCCAGCGAGAACGTCAGGCAGGCCTGCGGGTCGAGGTCCACCACCAGCACGCGCCGACCCAGGTCGCTGAGCGCGGTCGCGACGGAGGCGACCGTGGTCGTCTTCGCCACGCCACCCTTCTGGTTGGCGACGGCGATGACGCGCGCGCCGGCCTCGGCGTCCGACATCAGCGACCCCCGTTCATCCCGACAAATCAGACACCCATCGTAGGGGCGAGCCGCCCTAGTGTGGACGAGTGAGCACCCCCCGTCACCTCGATCCCGACCCGCTGGTCCGGCCGGAGCAGCTCGCGGCCGCGTCGGGTGAGCTGGCGGCGCTCGTGGCCACGCCACCCGACCGCACCCGGACGCAGGTGCCGGTGCTGCTCGTCCCCGGCTACACGGGCAGCAAGGAAGACTTCTGGCACCTGCTGCCGCTGCTGGCGCGAGCCGGGCATCCGGCGATTGCCATCGACCTGCGCGGCCAGTTTGAGTCCGGTGGGCCCGAGGACGTGGCGGCGTACTCCCTCAAGGCGCTCGCCGCCGACGTCAGCTCGCTGGTCACGGAGCCCACCCACCTGGTCGGGCACTCCTTCGGCGGCCTGATCTGCCGTCGGGCGGTGCTCGACGGCGCACCCGCCCGCTCGCTCACGCTGCTGTCGTCCGGCCCGGGGGCCCTCGGCGGCACCCGGGGTCAGCTGATCGAGCTGATGCGGCCGCTGCTCGAGGACGGCGGCGTCCCGGCGGTCTGGGAGGCGGCCAAGGCGATCGACGCGGCCGACCCGAACGTCCCTGCCGTGCCGCTGCCGGTCGCGACGTTCCTCGAACGCCGATTCCTGGCCTCACCGAAGGCCGCGTTGCTGGGGATGGGCGTGACCGTGACCACGGCGCCGGATGAGACCGAGGAGCTTGCCGCGTCGGGGATCCCGACGTTCGTGCTGCACGGCGACAGCGACGACGCGTGGCCGCTCGATGCGCAGCGGGAGATGGCCCGGCGGCTCGGTGCCCGTCACCTCGAGCTGGCGGGCTGCGGGCATTCGCCGGCCGTGGACGATCCGGACGCGACGGCCGACGCGCTGCTCGACTTCTGGGCGGCCGTGGACGGGCGCTAGCCAGCGCTGCATGCCACGCTGGACCTGATGGACGAACCGGATTACGACGGGCTGTTCCCGCCGGACAGCGTCACCTGGCGGGTGCACGGCGACCCGCTGCTGTGGGTCGCGGGATTGCGCGCGCTGCTGCTGCAGGCGGTGCACCCGGCTGCGATGGCCGGCGTGCTCCAGCACTCGGACTTTCGGGCCGACCCGTGGGGTCGGCTGTTCCGGACCGCTGGGCACGTCGGAACCGTGAGCTTCGGCACCCGCGCCGAAGTCGCCCAGGCCGGCGCTCGGGTTCGCGGCCTGCACGACCGCGTCGCGGGCACCGACGCCGTCACCGGCGTCCGCTACCGCGCGAGTGACCCCGAGCTCCTCCGCTGGGTGCATTGCTGCGAGGTGGCGTCGTTCCTCGACATCCACCAGCGAGCCCGCGGCGACCTGACCGACGTGGAGATCGACCGCTACTTCGCCGAGCAGACCCGCGCCGCCGAGGTGGTGGGCCTCGACCCCGCCACGGTCCCGGACAGCGCGGCCGCGATGGCGGCGTACTTCGACCGGATGCGACCGCAGCTGGCGGTCGACAACCGGACCCGACGGATCGCGGCATACCTCGTGGTGCCGCCGATGTCGCGACGGGTCGCACTGCTCACCCCGGCTCGTCCCGCCTGGGCAACCGGCACGATGGTGGCAGCCGGGACCCTGCCGGGCTGGGTACGTCGGATGTACGGCCTGCCCGGGCTGCCGACCGCCGACCTGGCGGCGACCGTCGCCCTGCGAACGCTGGCCGCGGCGGTCGCGATCGCGCCGGAGCGCTACCGCGAGGGACCGCACCTGCGGGCCGCCCGCGAACGGGTCGCGAACGCGGCCGCCTGAGGCCCAACCGTTCGGGTCAGTCGAGAACGTCGTCGACGGTCGACTCGACCTCGAGCGGCAGCCCGGCCCACGCCGGCTGCCGACGCGACGCCGCCTGACCTTCTGGACAGTGCGCGGCGAAGTCACACCAGCCGCACATCGTGCCGGGACGAGGCGGGAACGCCGCGTCCCGGTCACCCTGGGCGGCCTGCTGCTCGGCCGCCACCGCCTCGCCAGCGATGTCGTGGATCCGGCCCAGCTGCCGGGCCAGCGCCGCGTCGCTGTGCTCCCAGCTGATGACGTCACCGGATGGGAGGTGGTGCAGCTCGACCCGGACACATCGCCGTCGCAGGGTTCGCGCGGCAGCGGCCGCGTAGACGGCGAGCGCGAGCGAGCCGCGGGCATCGTCCGTCGTGAGCACGTGGCGCCCGGTCTTGTAGTCGACGACCACGAGCTCGTCCCCGCGCCGATCCAGCCGGTCGATCCGGCCGCACAGCGCCAACCGGTCGGTCCGCAGCGCCACGGTGCGCTCCACCCCGATCGGCTCGTCGCCGGGGTCGAGGCCGGCCACATAGCGCTCGACCATGTCGGCGGCGCGTTCCCGCCAGGCGGCTGACTGGGCGTCGTCCCGGAAGCCGGCCGGCTGCCAGCGCGACCGCACCAACCTGCCTGCTGCCTCCGGAGACCGCTCCTCGAGCGGTAGCGACCACCAACTGGCGAGCGCCACGTGCACCGCCGCCCCCATCGAGTTGTGCGCCCAGGCACCGCCCTTCGGCGGGCTCGGCCGGTCGACGTAGCTGAAGCGATACCGCCGCGGGCAGTCCAGCCAGGTCGTGAGGCGTGACGGCGTGCACGAGAACAGCCGGGGCGGCAGCGCGACGTCGAGCTCGGTCTGGGTCGCGGTCATGCCTGCAGTCTGGCTGCCCGCGACGACAGAACCGGCCGGACACGCGCGGGGCTGTGGACGGCTGGGCTCAGGCGATCTTCGAGAAGGCGATGGCGGAGTCGGCCACCAGCTGGATCGCGATCGCCGAGAGCAGCAGGCCGGAGATCTGCGTCACGAGCGACACCCCGCCCTCACGGATCACCCGGAGGATCACCGTGGAGAACCGGAGCGCGACGTAGAGGACGAGGTGTACGGCGAGCACCCCCGCCACGATCGCCCACGCGTCGTGCCACCCGTCGGCCCGTCGTACGAAGACGATGGTGGCGACGATGGCGCCTGGGCCGGCCAACAGCGGCGTACCCAGCGGAACCAGCGCGACATTGACGTCGGGCAGGTCGGTGTCCCGGTCCTGCTTGCCGGTGAGCAGCTCGAGAGCGACCAGGACGAGCAGCAGGCCGCCGGCGCCTTGCAGCGCCGCCACCGAGATCCCCAGGTAGCGCAGGATCTGCTGGCCGAACAACGCGAACGTCGCGATGACGGAGATCGAGACCAGGACCGCCTGCCAGGACAGCCGGCGCCTGGCCTTGCGTGAGCGGCCGCTTGTGAGAGCGAGGAACAGCGGGACCGTTCCGACCGGATCCATGATGACGAGCAGCGTCACGAAGACTTCCGTGAACAGCTTGGTGTCGAATCCGGCGGCGTGGTGCACGACTGACGATGCTACGGACGGGTCAGGCCGCGGGCGGCGCCGACAGCCGTGGCGTCACCAGGCCGAAGGCCGGCTCGAAGTCGCTCGGTTGGTCGCGCAGGTCGGCGAGAACCGTATCGTCGTAGACGAGGACGCCAGCGGCCGCCGGCCATACGAGCAACCACAGCCAGGCCGCCTTGGCCTCGCCCACGAACACCGCGCAGTCGTCCTCGCTCGGCACGCTCCACAGCGGGGTGAGGTGGCCGGCTGCCAGCACCCGCGCATCGGGCTGGCCGCGTCCCACGGCGTCGCCCGGGTCCGGTTCCGACAGGCCGGCGTGTCGCGCGCCCAGGCCGACGCCGGGCTCCTCGGCCACCACGAGCAGGTCCGCCGCGCCGCCCAACGGCCCCGGGCCGCACATCGCCGTGACGGTGGCACGGGCACCGGTCCGGTCGTCGCCAGCGAATCCCACCCCGCTGCACAGCCAGCCGGACGGCGCCGGGTGCGGCAGCCAGACCGGGACGTGGGCCCGGCCGACGACATGGGAGAGGGCGTCGGCGCCGCTGTGCTCCATCACGGTGTACGGGTCGACCGGGCCGTGGCGGGCGCACTGCCACGCGCTGGACCACAGGCCGGGCTCACGCAGCCCATCCCCACAGCGCGGGCACCGCGGCTCCGCATGCACGTCGTCACCGTCACGCCCGGGGCGGACTACGTCAAGCGCCGGGCGGGGGAACTAGACCGGCTGGGCCTGCGTCGGGGCGCCCGCCGCCGGGAGCACGACGGTGCAGAACGCGCACCGCGTGGCGTCCATCGGGATGGAGCTCTTGCACTCGGGGCAGGTCTGGGTCTCCACCGCGGAGTCCGTCGAGGTCTTGTAGCGATCCATCAGGTGGTTCACCGGCCGCACCACGAAGTAGTAGACGACGAGCCCGATCAGGACGAACGAGATCAGGTTCTCCAGGAAATCGCCGTACAGGAAATGGCTCCCGCCGAGCGCCCAGAAGCGCTTGCTGAAGTCACCGCTCCTCGCGAGCGGGATCCCGATGATCGGCGTGATGAAGTCGTTCACCGCGGCCTTGACCACGGAGGTGAACGCCGCGCCGATGACGATGCCGACGGCCAGGTCCACGACGTTGCCGCGCAGGATGAACTCGCGGAAGCCGGCCAGGTCGAGCCGACGGGTCCCGCTCTTGACGAGGTGTTCGAGACGGTCTTTGGGATCGGGGCTGCTCATGGCGGGCGAGGCTATCGATCGACTGTGCGACGCTCGCGCGATGGATGCCGCGACCGCCACTGCTCTGGTCGCGGAGTCCGCCAAGCGCTCCGGGCTGCTCTGGGTACGCCGGGCCGGCCTGGCGGCCGGCGAACCGCCATCGCAAGAGACACAGTGGCAGCCGGTCTGGCACCTCTGGCACGAGGGCTCGGCGTACCTGCTGACCGGCGGCATCGAGCAGCCGGCGCCACCAGGGCTGGTCGAGCCCGGCGCCCGAGCCGAGGTGACCGCTCGCAGCAAGGACACCGGCGCCCGGCTGGTGGTCTGGCCGGCCCGGGTGCAGGTCGTCGAGCCCGCCACCCCGGAGTGGGACGTCGTCGCGGCGCTGCTGCAGTCGCGACGGCTGAACTCCCCGGACGGCGAGCGTGCACCGCAGCGCTGGGCGGCCGAATGCCGGCTGCTCCGGCTCACGCCCGATGGGGAGGCCGCCGCGCCCGGTTAAGGCACCCGGATCCGGCCCTCGGCGATCGGCACCACCGCACCCGCGACGGCCAGCTCGACCGGGTGACCGTCGACGCAGCGCACCGTGCACTCCAGCCGTGACGGCCGACCGATCTCGACGCCCTGCTCGATCAGGTACGACGTCACGCCGTCGGCGAGCACCAGGCCGGTCGCGGCCAGCCAGACCCCGAAACCGAGCGCAGCCGAGCCGGTGGCCGGATCCTCGGGCACACCGGCACCACCCGCGAAGACCCGGGCATGCGCGACCCCGTCGTCGTAGCTGAACACAGACAGCCCAGTCCCGGCGGCCACCGCGTCCAGCGCGGCCGTGTCGGGGCGAGCCCGCGCCACGGCGTCCGGGTGCACGTGCACGAAACCCCAGTTCAGGCCCGCGCCCGCCCACCGCACCGCGTCGCCGACGAAATCGGTCGCGGCCAGGCCGACGGCTGCCAGCACCGGCGCGGGATCGACCGGCTCGGAGACCGACGGCTCCCCGCCGCTCAGCGTCACCCGATCCCCGTCGAGCTGCAGCGGGAGCAACCCGGCACCGCACTCCTGGATCACCTCGCCGTCACCGACCCGACCGAGGCTGCGCATCACCCATGCCGCCCCGACCGACGGGTGACCCGCGAACGGCAGCTCGGTGGTCGGCGTGAAGATCCGCAGCCGGTACGACGCACCCTCGACCGTTGCGGCCATCGGGAACGCCGTCTCGGACAGGTTGAACTCGTTGGCGATCCGCTGCAGATCGCCATCACTGAGGCCGTCGGCGTCCGGGACGACCGCCAGCGGGTTCCCGGCGTACGCCTCGGTCGTGAAGACGTCGACGACGAAGTAGTCGAGCATTCGGCTCATGTGATCGTCACGCCACCGTCGACGATGACCGTCTGACCCGTCACGTAACCGCCGGCCGGCGACACCAGCCAGACGAGGGTCGCCGCGAGCTCCTCGGGATCCCCCATCCGCCCCGCGACGACGCGGGTCAGCATCAGATCGAGGTAGTCCTTCGGGTACTGGTCGGTCATCTCCGAGACGAAGAAACCCGGAGCCAGGCCGTTCACGCGGATCCCCTTGCGGCCGGTCCACTGCTGGGCCAGGTCGCGGGTCAGCCCGATCAGTCCGGCCTTGGTGGCGGCATACGCGGCCTGCGGGAGCCCGGCGGTCGTGAAGCCAAGAACGCTGCTGATGTTGACGATCGAGCCACCCTCGGTCGCCGCCCGACCGAACGCCTGGGCCATCCAGTAGCAACCGTTGAGGTTGACGTCGACCACGGCGCGGAACTGCTCCGGGGTCTCGCGGCTGGCCGGCACCGCCGTACCGATCCCCGCGTTGTTGACGAGGATGTCGACCCGGCCGAGGCGCTCGACGGTCTCGGTGATCAGCCGGGTGCAGTCCTCGGGGTTGGCGACATCGGTGGCGACCGCGATGGCGCGACGGCCGAGCGACTCCACCATCTCGCGGGTCTGCTCGAGCTTCTCGACGCGGCGGGCGCCGAGCGCGACGTCCGCACCGGCCTCCGCCAGCGCTCGGGCGAACGCGACCCCGAGTCCCGACGACGCCCCGGTGACCACTGCGACCTTGCCGTCGAGCCGGAACCGGTCCAGGACGCTCACGGGGCAGCCGACGTGACGCTGCTCGGCACCGGAATCACCTTTGGCGGCACGGTGACCGAGATCGGAGCACCCCACTGCGAGAAGCTGAGCTTTTCCCGCGGCTTGGCGTTCACGACCTGCACCGGTAGCGGCTCACCCGTGGTGGCGATGTACAACGTGCCCCCGTTCTTGGTCTTGTCGACCAGCGTGTAGACGCTGATGCCGTTCACCGTCGTCGTCCGCCCGGCCACGACCTTTCCGTTGGGCGTGACGATGGACTTCACCAGGTCGGTGAAGTTCAGCAGCGCCGAGAGCGACGTGGCGGCGGCCTGTGCCCCAATCCACTGGTTGGCGGTCGCGGTCGCGGTGGCCTTGGGGAAGCCGAGCCCGATGAGTCCCTTGACGTCGCCGTTGAGGTAGATGGTGCCGTTGGTGAGGCGCAACGTCACCCGGCCCCCTCCGAGATGCAGCGTGCCTTGACCCGAGGTGAGACCGGCCTGGACGTCGAGGCCGAGGGTGTCCTTGCCCTGGGCGACGGTGCCAGTGATGTGCACCGATGTCTGGCCGGCCGCCGCAGCAGAGACCTTGCTCAACGCGACCGTCGGAGCTAGCGACGCGATCCCGTTCGGACCGGTCGGGCTGGGTGTCGGTGTCGGGGTCGGTGTGGTCGAACCGACCGGCGTCACGGAGGTCGTCGGACCACCGCTGGCGGCCGACGAGCCGCCCCCGCAGCCGGCGGCACACGCCCCCGCGAGAACGAGCAGGGCCGACCCCAGCCACCGGTACCTCACGGGATCACCCTAATGAAGGCCAGCCGGCCGCCGGATCCGCTCGACGACGGGGTCTCCGCATCGCCTCGCAGGTCCCGCTGATCAGGGGCTCCCAGCGGTAGCCTCCGCAGCATGGCGACCGGTACGACGACGCGCGTCTTCCTGGCCCGGCTCGCCGGCATCACGGTGCTGGATCCGAACGCCGACCAGGTGGGCCGGGTCCGTGACGTCGTCGTCATCCTCCAGGCTGGTGCGCTGCCGCCGCGCGTGCTCGGCCTCGCGGTCGAGGTGCAGCCACGCCGCCGGATCTTTATCCCGATCGGCCAGATCACGAGTGTGGACTCCGACGCGGTGATCGTGCGCGGTCGGATCAACCTGCGCCGCTTCGAGCGCCGAGCGGGCGAGACGCTCGCCATCGCCGAGCTGCTCGACCGCAAGGTGACCCTCGTCGAGAGCGGCCAGCAGGTCACGGTGGCCGATGTCGCGATCGAGCAGACTCGCACCCGCGACTGGTACATCACCCGAGTCGCCGTACGGTCGGCTGGCAGCTTCCGCCGGCGCAGTCAGCTGCAGACGGTCGACTGGGACGCCGTCACCGGGTTCGCCCAGCCGGAAGAGGACCAGGGCGCCGCAAACCTGCTCGCCGCGTTCGACCAGCTGCGGCCACCCGACCTCGCGCACATGCTGCTCGAGCTCTCGCCCAAGCGGCGGACCGAAGTGGTGGCGGCGCTCGACGACGAGCGACTCGCCGACGTCCTCGAGGAGATGGAGGAGGACGACCAGGTCGGGATCCTCGCCACGCTCGAGGGCGAGCGCGCGGCCGACGTCCTGGAGGCGATGGCCCCCGACGACGCCGCCGACCTGCTGGGCGAGCTGGCTCCCGAGGAGGCCGAACGATTGCTCGGGCTGATGGAGCCGGACGAAGCCGACCCGGTCCGCCGGCTGCTCAGCTACTCCGACAACACCGCCGGCGGGATGATGACCACCGAGCCGGTGATCCTGCCGCCCGACGCGACCGTCGCGGAGGCGCTGGCCCGGGTTCGCGATCCCGAGCTGTCACCGGCCCTCGCCGCCCAGGTCTACGTGTGCCGGCCGCCGACCGACACCCCGACCGGCAAGTTCCTCGGCATCGTGCACATCCAGCGGCTGCTTCGGGAGCCGCCGTCGTCGTTGGTGTCCGGCGTAGTCGATCGGGCGATCGACCCACTCCCCCCGGACTGCCCGCTGCCGGAGATCACCGCCCACTTGGCGACGTACAACCTGGTCGCGGTCCCCGTCGTTGACGACGCGAACCACCTGCTCGGCGCGGTGACGGTGGACGACGTGCTGGACCACCTGCTGCCGGAGGACTGGCGTCACCACGCCCGCGACGACGTGGAGCCGGCTCGTGGCTCGTGAGATGCGCCGGCGGTCCCGAGGCGGCCTCGACCAACCACGCGACACTCGCCGTGGCCTCGCGCTGCCCCGGTACGACGCCGACGCGTGGGGACGGATCTCGGACCGAATCGCCAGGTTCCTCGGCACCTGGACGTTCATCGGCTACATGTCGCTGTTCATCGCGATCTGGTTGCTGTGGAACATCTACGCGCCAAAGGGTGCTCGGTTCGACCCTGCCAACACCCACTTCACCGGGATGACCCTGTTGCTCTCGCTGCAGGCGTCGTACGCGGCTCCACTCATCCTGCTGTCCCAGAACCGGCAGGCCGACCGCGACCGGGTCCAGTTCGACCAGGATCGCGCGCTGTCCGAACGCACCGTCGCCGACACCGAGTTCGTGGCCCGCGAGATCGCCGCGATGCGGCTCGCGCTCGGCGACGTCGCGACCCGCGACTTCGTCCGCGGCGAGCTGCAGCGGATGCTGGACGAACTCGCGCCTTCGGGCGGCGAGGACCAGCAGTCCGACTGACCGACGTACCCTTGGAGGCACCATGACCTCCACAACCGCACTCCCGTCCGTCGAAGCCGTCACCGCCGCGCTGGCAACGGTTCAGGACCCGGAGATCCATCGCCCGATCACCGATCTGGGCATGGTGGACGAGGTCATCGTCGCTGCCGACGGCGTGGTGACGGTCAAGATCCTGCTGACCACCGCGGGATGCCCGCTGCGGGAGCGGATCACGACCGACGTCACCGCGGCCGTGACGAAGCTTCCCGGCATCACCGGCGTCCGGGTGCCGATGGACGTGATGAGTGACGAGCAGAAGCAGGCGCTGCGGACCCAGCTGCAGGGCGGCAAGGAGCAGCGCAAGATCTCCTTCGCCCAGCCGGGCTCACTGACCCGGATGTACGCCATCGCCAGCGGCAAGGGCGGCGTCGGAAAGTCCTCGACGACGGTGAACCTCGCGGTCGCCATGGCGCAGACCGGCCTGGCCGTCGGTGTCGTCGACGCGGATGTCTACGGCCACTCGATGCCACGGATGCTCGGAGTGACGTCGCCACCGTCGGTCGTCGACGGGATGATCGTGCCGCCGGAGGCGCACGGCGTGAAGGTCGTCTCGGCCGGGATGTTCGTCGAGGGGAACCGCCCCATCGTGTGGCGCGGCCCGATGCTGCATCGCGCACTCGAGCAGCTGCTCGCCGACGTGTTCTGGGGCGACCTCGATGTCCTGCTGCTCGACCTGCCACCCGGCACCGGTGACATCGCGATCTCGACCGCGCAGCTGCTCCCGGCCGCCGAGCTGATCGTCGTGACGACGCCTCAGCTCGCCGCTCGTGAGGTGGCCGAGCGAGCCGGCTCGATCGCCACCCAGACCAACCAGCGGCTGGCCGGGGTCATCGAGAACATGGCCGGTCTGCCGTGCCCGCACTGCGGCGAGATGGTGGACGTCTTCGGCGTCGGCGGCGGTCAGGCCGTGGCGGACAGCCTGAGCCAGCTGCTCGGGACCCCAGTGCCGCTCCTGGGCTCGATCCCGATCGACCCGCGGCTTCGTGAGGGCGGCGACACCGGCGTACCCATCGTCATCGACGCGCCCGAGGCCGACTCCGCGGTCGCGTTGCGCGCCATCGCCGAGTCGATCGGTAGCCGCGCCCGTGGGCTGGTCGGCCGCTCGCTCACCCTGACCCCGGTCTAGCCGGCAGGAACGCGGCTCAGGTGGCGTCGGGGTCGTACGGCGGACGCTCGCCCTCGGACAGCATCACGGCTGGCGCCGGCTGACCCACTGGCGTGGGTGACGGCGCATCGTCGTCCTCACCGAACAGCGCGTTCTCTACGAACCGACGCGGATGCAGCGAGCTCAGGTCGAGGTCGGCCATCTCGGGGCCCAGCTCGGATTTGAGGTCGTCCGCAGCGCCGCGCGCCATCGTGCGCAGCTCGCGCATCATCCGGCCGGCGTCCTTGATGACCTTGGGCAGCCGCTCGGGACCGAAGATGATGAGTGCCAACACGCCGAGGACGAGGATCTCGCCCCAGCCGAGGTTGTTGAACACGACTAGAGCCTACGACCCGTGTCACTCACTGCGCGCGGATCCGAGCACCAGGCTCACGGACGCCGAGTGACTGCCGCGCCGATAGGTGAGGGTCAGCGTCTGGCCGGGAGCGCGCCGGCGGATCGCGACGATGAGACTGTCGGCAGAGGTGATCTTCTGACCACCCGCCGCCACGATGATGTCGCCGGCCCGCAGCCCGGCATGCGCCGCCGGACCGCCGCTGGTCACCGCGTTGGGCGACTGCGCGATCCGCGCCCCGGACCCGTTGTACTGGGTGTCGAGGGCCACCCCGATGACCGCGTGGGTGGCGAAGCCCCGGTTGATGATCTCCGCCGCGATCCGCTTCGCCTGGTCGATCGGGATCGCGAAACCGAGACCGATGCTGCCACTCTGCTGGCCGTCTAGCGACGACGCCGACAACGAGGCAATCGCGGAGTTCACGCCGACGACCGCACCCGACGAGTCCACCAGTGGGCCACCCGAGTTGCCCGGGTTGATCGCCGCGTCGGTCTGGATCGCGTCGATGACGTCTTCGGGGAGGCCCGCTTCGCCGCCGGCCTGGACCGGCCGGTTGAGCGCGCTCACAATGCCGCTCGTCACGGTGCCGGCCAGACCGAGCGGGGAGCCCACGGCGACCACCGAGTCACCCACCCGCAGCCGCGAGGAGTCTCCGAGCGAAGCCGGTTGCAGATGGTGGCTACTTGCGATCTTGATCACGGCGAGGTCGTTGACGGTGTCCGGATGACCGACGATCGTCGCGTGGACCTGCGACTGGTCCGGCAGGATCACCGACAGCGTGCTGCCTGACTGGCTCGCCGCCGCGACCACGTGGTTGTTGGTGAGGATGTAGCCGGACTGGCTGAGCACGATCCCGGAGCCGGTGTCACCGCCGCTCGCCGTCTTGACGATCACCGACACGACGCTGGGAAGGATCTTGTGCGCGACGGCCGACACTGACGTCGGCGCGGGCTGGACCGACGCGCTCCCGCCAGCCGCCGCCCCGAGTGTCACGGTGTTCACGTTCGTCGCGTGATCGGTATGCCGAACGATCAGCCCACTGATCGCTCCGCCGAGCAACGCTGTCACCAGCGCCAGGATCGCGACCACGGACCACGTGGGCGCCGGGAGCGGACGGGGTTGCTTGCCGGCGCGCTCCGGCTGCGGCTCCGGTCCGGCCGTCGACTCTACCGTCGGCACCTCCCACGCGGGCGGCCCGGCCCAGGGGTCGCCGCTGTCGGGTGGCTGGGTGCCCCGGGACGGATCGTCGCTCATCTCCCCATTGTGGTCTCTGCCTCGTTATTGCGCAGCGAGCCCGGTCGCTCACTACGCTGTCGCCGTGACCGACCGCAGCGAGGCCGAGCTTGCGCACGCCGACCGCCAGTTCACCGAAGGGTGGCTGGCCGAGCACGATGCGCTGGAGACCGCGCGCCGTCGGGCCGCCGAAATCGGCGCGGTGCCGATCAGCCCGGCCGGTGGCGCCGCCCTGCGGTTCCTGGCCGCGTCCGTGCGCGCCCGGGCCGTCGTCGAGATCGGAACCGGTGCGGGCATCTCCGGCAGCTGGCTGATCAGCGGCATGGAGCCGGACGGGATCCTCACCTCGATCGACACCGAGGGCGAGCACCAGCGGGTCGCGCGCGCCACGTTCGCCGATGTCGGAATCCCGGCCAACCGGGTGCGGCTGATCAACGGTCGGGCGCTCGAAGTGCTGCCCCGCCTCACCGACGGCGCGTACGACCTGGTGTTCTGCGACGCGGCCGCCTCGGAGGCGCTGGGCTATCTCGCTGAGGCGATGCGGCTGCTGCGACCGGGCGGGATCGTCGTCTTCGACGACGCCCTCTGGCACCACCAGGTCGCCACACCGGCTGCCCGAGACCCCGAGACTCTCGCCGTTCGCGAGCTGCTCAAGGTGATCCGCGAGGACGAGCGGCTGGTGCCGGTGCTGCTGCCGGTCGGCGACGGGCTGCTGGCGGCGGTCCGCACCGACTAGTCGACCGGGACGTGCTGGCCCTTGCCCAGCACGACGACGCCACCGTCGCTGACGTGGAAGCCTCGGGCCCGGTCGTGCTCGTGGTCGACACCGATGGACACCTCGGGCGGTACGACGACCCCCTTGTCGAGGATGACCCGCCGCAAGACCGCCCCGCGCCGGACATCGACGCCGTTGAGCAGCACGCTGCCCTCGACATCGGCCGCGGAGTGGACGTGCACCCCGGGCGAGAGCACGGACCGGCGTACCTGGCCGCCCGAGACGATGCAGCCCGGCGACACCAGCGACTCGATGGCGTGACCAGTGCGGCCCGGCTCGTCGTGCACGAACTTCGCCGGCGGCAGCAGGGTCGGTGTCGTGAGGATCGGCCAGCTGCGGTTGTAGAGGTTGAAGACCGGATGCACGGAGACCAGGTCCATGTGCGCCTCGTGGTAGGCGTCGAGCGTGCCCACGTCGCGCCAGTAGCCGCGGTCCCGCTCGGTAGCGCCGGGGACGACGTTGTCAGCGAAGTCGTAGACCTGCGCCTCGCCGGTCTCGACCAGCGCGGGGATGATGTCGCCGCCCATGTCGTGCTTGGAGTCCTCGTCGAACGCGTCGCGCTTCACCGCGTCGAGCAGCGCATCGGTGGTGAACACGTAGTTGCCCATCGACGCCAGCACCGACTCGGGGTCGTCCGGCAGCCCGGGCGGGTCGGTGGGCTTCTCAAGGAACGCCTCGATGGTGCGCCCGTCCTTGGTCGTGATCACACCGAACTGGTCGGACTGGTCCTTCGGCACGCGCAGCCCCGCCACCGTGACACCGGCGCCGGAGGCGATGTGCTGCTCCAGCATCTGCATCGGGTCCATCCGGTAGACGTGGTCGGCACCGAAGACGACGACGTACTCCGGGCGCTCGTCGTACACCAGGTTCAGCGACTGGTAGATCGCGTCGGCCGACCCGGAGAACCAGTGCGGGCCGAGTCGCTGCTGCGCCGGGACCGGCGTGACGTAGTTGCCGAGCATCGTCGACATCCGCCAGGTCAGCGAGATGTGACGGTCCAGCGAGTGCGACTTGTACTGGGTCAGCACCACGATCTTGAGGAAGTCCGCGTTGACCAGGTTCGACAGCACGAAGTCGACCAGCCGGTAGATGCCACCGAACGGCACCGCGGGTTTGGCGCGGTCGGCGGTGAGCGGCCACAGCCGCTTACCCTCGCCGCCCGCGAGGACCATGCCGAGTACGCCACGTTGTGCCACGGCTCTATCTTCGCCTAATGAGCAGCGAAGAACGCCTTCGTGTCGGATTGGCTACCAGAGAGTGGCCGCCGGACGTGTACGGCGGTGCCGGCGTACACGTGGAGTTCCTGGCCCGCGAGCTCGAGAACCTGGTCGATCTGACGGTCGCGGCCTTCGCCGACCACGGCACCTGGGACCGGCTCGACTCCGCCAACAGCGCGCTGCAGGTGCTGGCGACGGACCTGTCGATCACGGCGTCGCTCTCCGAGGTCGACCTGGTCCACTCGCACACCTGGTACGCCAACCTGGCCGGACACCTGACGTCCCTGCTCTACGACGTTCCGCATGTCGTCACGACCCACTCGCTGGAGCCGTTGCGGCCGTGGAAAGCCGAACAGCTGGGCGGCGGGTACGCGTTGTCGTCCTGGGCCGAGAAGACGGCGATCGAGGCGGCCGATGCTGTCATTGCGGTGTCCTACGGCATGCGCGACGACGTGTTATCGGCGTACCCGGCTGTTGATCCCCAGCGGGTTCACGTCGTCCACAACGGCATCGACACCGAGCTGTTCACTCCGCGCCCCGACCCGGAGGCGCTGTCTCGGATCGGCATCGATCCCGACCAGCCGGTTGCTGTGTACGTCGGTCGGATCACCCGGCAGAAGGGACTGCCGCACCTACTGCGTGCCATGCCTCAGGTGCGCCCGGAGGTACAGCTCGTGTTGGCGGCCAGCGCCCCTGACACCGAGGAGATAGCCGGTGAGGTCGAGGCGGGCGTGAAGGAGCTCGCGGCCGAGCGGACGGTTGTGCATATCGACACCCAGCTGCCGCGCGACGACGTCGTGCGACTGCTGTCGTCGGCATCGGTGTTCGTCTGCCCGTCGATCTACGAGCCGCTCGGCATCGTCAACCTCGAGGCGATGGCGTGTGAGACCGCTGTGGTGGCGAGCGCCGTGGGCGGCATTCCGGAGGTAGTGGTCGACGGCGAGACCGGCCGGCTGGTGCCCTACGACGCGGACGACGCGGCCGGCTTCGAGGCCGGACTGGCGTCGGCGATCGACGACGTGCTCAGCGACCCCGATCGGCTCGCCGAGATGGGTCGAGCCGGCCGGGAGCGCGCCGTCAAGGACTTCGCCTGGCCCAAGATCGCCAAGCGCACCGTGGAGCTCTACAACGACGTAGTCGCCGCTCGCTCCTCACGTTGAGTGCAAGGGTTAGCTGGCCTTGACCAGGTTCGCGATGTCGGGGGTGCCGAGGCCGGTCGTGTAGTCCCAGCCGGGGGTCGCGACGAATAGCCCGTTGGTGCCGAGCGTGATGTCGTGGAACGACGTGGCGGGCAGCCCGTAGAGCACCGGTCCAGCGAAGCCGAGAGTGCCGCCGTGTGCGGCCTGGGCCCGGGCCCAGATCCCCTGCCAGGACGGCGCCGAGGCACTGGTGCCACCGATCACCTCGACGGTGCCGTTCACGACCACGTCGTAGCCGGACTCAGGATCGGCGTCGAGACTGACATCCGGGACACCGCGGCGCAGGCCAGTAAAAGTGCCGCCGGCGGCCGACTGCCAGGTCGGGGTCGCCTCGAACAGGCTGGTCCCGCCGCCACCGGCGTACCACGCGATCTCGTTGGGGCCGCTGCCGAGCACGGTGGTGCCGCCCACGCCGATCGCGTACGGGCTGGCGGCCGGGTAGAGCGCGTCCGGCACGCCGGCCGGGACGCCGTTCTCACCGACGACGGCGGTGCAGTAGCCGCCGTTGTCCCCGCTCGAGGTGAACAGCGTCTGGCCCTGCGCGACGGCCTGCTGGAGCACGGCGTCGAGGCCGGTGTTGAACCCTGAGGCGTCGGCCAGCACCTCGCACTCACCGGCCGAGAAGCTCGCCTGGCTGTCAGTGTCGTCGCTGACCCACTGGTTGACGGTCGCGAGGATGTCGTCGTCATCGAGGCTCGAGCCGTCGTACACGTCGAGGTGCGACACGTCGGGCGCGAGGCCGGTGGAGTACTGCGTGTCGAGGTCCCACTCGTCGTCACCCGAGGTGTCGGTGGACGCCGCCCCGACCGGGATCGTGGTCCACGGCACCGCCGGCAGGCCGTAGGTCGCCTCGAAGGTCTTGAGATCCGCTTCCGGGGCGGTCAGGTCGCCTTCCGCGATGACGGCGACGCGCTGGCCGCTACCGGTCTGGGCCGCCGGCGCGTCGTAGAGCGAGGCGATCTGCTTCGGGCCGTAGTCGGTCGGGTAGCTGATCCCACCGGTGGCGGAGGGCCGCTCGAGCGGCAGCCCGACGTGCTCGAGCGAGGACAGCCCGAGCACCGAGGCGGTCACCGACTCCACCGCCGCGGGGAGGGTGGCGGTGCCGACGGTCGCGAGGTACGACGAGGCAGCCGGTGCCGTGAACCGGTGGTAGGTCACGCCGAGTGCCGACTGTACGGCGGCCTGGCTGCCGGTCAGCCGGACATAGGCGCGGTTCGCCGGTACGGCGGCGGTGAGTCCCTGCGAGGCGGCCCAGGTGCGGACTGCGGTCACCTCGGCCGCGGACGGCGCAAACTCAGCCTGCCATTGGGCCGCGGTGAGCGGCGCGGCGTGCGAGGCCAGCCGCTGGGTGAGCGCCGCCTGATTGCTGTGGTCGAGGACCAGCGTCACGCTGCGGGTCGCGGCCGGGGCGCTCCCGAGGTCGGTCGCGCCGGCCACCTGCAGCGCGGCGGCTCCTGGCAGTTCGGGCGTGGTCGCGGCTGCGGCGCCGGCCGGCAACCCCACGGCGGCGGCGGTGGCTAGCGAGACGGTGGCGACTCCGGAGAGCGTGGCCAGCAGGCGGGCGGACGTCATGGCGACTCCCCGTGAACAATCACGACTAATGAGACATAGCGGATGCCCGAAATCGTGCCGAGTCAAACCAGCGTCCACAAGGGACGTTGACTCAGGGGCGAGCCGCGGGTCAGCCGCGAGCGGCCAGCCAGCTGCAGAAGGTACGGACCCCGAAGCCGGTCGCGCCCTTTGTGACCTCGTCCTCGTCCGCGTCGGCCCGAGCCGGGCCGGCGACGTCGAGGTGGGCCCACGGCACGTCGGCCACGAACTCCCGGAGGAACAGCGCCGCGACGATCGAGCCGCCGGAGATGTTCAGCTCGCGGCGACCGATGTTGCGCAGGTCGGCGATCGACGAGTCGAGCGCAGGCCGGTAGTCCGCGACCAGCGGCATCGGCCACAGCCGCTCCCCGGCCGCAGTGGCGGCACCGACGAGCGCGTCGCGAAGGTCATCGGATGTCGTGTACAGCGCACCGTGGCGCTTGCCCAGGCCAAGCGACGCCGCGCCGGTCAGCGTCGCGATGTCGACCACCACGTCCGGCTCGAGCCGGGCGACGGCGTAGGCGAGCGCATCGGCGAGAACCAACCGCCCCTCGGCGTCGGTGTTGAGCACCTCGCTCGTCAGCCCGCCGTAGTGACGGATCACGTCGCCGGGACGGGTGGCGTTGGCACCGGGCAGGTTCTCGGCCATCGGGATCAGCCCGGTGACCTTCGCGGTCACGCCGAGCGCACGCAAAGCCGTCATCGTCGCGATGACGGCGGCACCGCCCGCCATGTCGGTCTTCATGGCCGGCATCGAATCCGGCGGTTTGAGGGACAGCCCGCCCGAGTCGAACGTGATCCCCTTGCCGACCAGGACGACGTGGCGCTTCGCACCGCGTGGCGACCAGGTCATCTCGACGAACCTCGGCGGCCGCGACGACCCCTGCCCTACTGCGAGGACGCCGCCGAAGCCTTCGGCCGCCATCGCCTTCTCGTCGCGCACGGTGACGGACAGCCCGGCGGCTGCGCCGACGGCCTTCGCGCGCTCGGCGAGCCACTCCGGGGACTTCTGTTTCGACGGCGTATTGGCCAGGTCGCGCGCCAGGTGCACCGCGTCGACGACGGTGGCGGCCGCGTCCAGCTGCTTGCGGAGCCGGGCCGGGGAGTCGAGGACCAGGTCGATCCGGGCCAGCGCCGGCGGCGAGTCCTCGCTGCGGCGAGTGAACCGGTACGACGCGAACCCCAGGGCCTCGGCGATGGCTCGAACGGACGCCGGGTCTCGGCCCTGGGCGAGGGTCGTCGCCAGCGACTCGCTCGACTTCGCGGCTCGAGCTAAGGCCGCGGCAGCCTTGCGCAGCGCGGGCTCGGTGCCGTCACCGACGCCGACGAGGAGCACCCGAGTGCCGGGTCGGCCCGGAGCGGCCACCGAAACGACTTCACCAGGCTTGCCGTCGGCGTGCTCGGCCGCCAGGACCGCCGGAACGTCCACGCCGAGCTCGGCGAGCTCCGCGGCGCCAGCTCCCGCCATGGGCGGGCCGTCACCCGCAGCGGCGGACACAGGGACGGCCAGCGCCGCGGCGCCAGTAGCGGACAGCGGCCCACGACGGGCGCTCACGACGACCGTCACGTCGGTCCTCCGACGTACCGGCCGTCCGGGGTTGGCGCCGTCAGCTGACGACGCTCTTCAACGCATCGCCGAGCGAGGTCGCCTCAGCTGGTGTCAGCTCCACGACCAGGCGGCCTCCACCTTCGAGCGGAACGCGCATGACGATGCCACGCCCTTCCTTGGTCACCTCGAGCGGACCGTCGCCCGTCCGCGGCTTCATGGCAGCCATGCGTGTGCTCCTTCGTTCGAGGTCGCTCGTCCGATCACGTGCGTTGCTCCATTATCGCGGACCGCTCGCCCGGCCGTCGTCGGGGAGCGGCAGACTGCCTCGGGTGAACGCGCGATCGGCGCTCTTCGACCTCTACGGCGACCACCTGGCATCGCGTGGTGGGCGGGCACCGGTCGCGGCCCTGGTCCGGCTGCTCGGCGAGCTCGACATCGCGGCTCCCGCGGTTCGCACCGCCGTGTCACGCATGGTGCGACAAGGCTGGCTGGCGGCGGTCCGGTTGCCCGGTGGACCCGGTTACGCGCTGACTCCCCGGGCGGTCCGGCGGCTCGACGAGGCCGCCACCCGGATCTACCGCACCCGCGAGCCGGGCAGGGACGAGACCTGGCACGTGGTGGTGCTGCCGCCGATCCGAGAGCGGTCCGCCCGAGACCGGCTGCGCTCCGGGCTGCGCTACCTGGGGTACGGCGCGCTGGACGACTCCACCTGGGTGGCGGCGCGACCGTCCAGTGAGCTGGCCGGGCTGCTGGCGGCCGAAGCGGTGGCGGCGGAGACGTTCAGCGCCCGACACGACGGCAACAGCGCAGCGATGGTGCGGCGGGTCTGGGACCTCGAGGCGCTGGGAGCGGCGTACCAGCAATGGCTGGCCTCGGCTCGGACCACTGTCGAACTCCTCGGGCCGGACGCGTCGGACGCCGAGGCGTTCGCGGCACGGAGCCAGCTGGTCCACGACTGGCGGAAGTTCCTGTTCGTGGACCCGAACCTGCCCGACCGGCTGCTGCCCGCCGATTGGCCGGGTCGCGTCGCCGCGAGATATTTCGACGAACAGGCGGTGCGGCTGCTGCCGGCCGCGGGCAGGTTCATCGACAGCTGCCTCGACCCCGACGAACGGAGCACGTGATGAGCGCCACCATCGGTTACGACGTGAGCGGCGGGGTTGCCACGATCACCCTCGACCGGCCGGACTCGCTGAACTCGCTGAACCTGGCGATGAAGGTCGAGCTGCTCGACGCCCTCGAGCGGGCCCGCAACGAGCCAGCCGTGCGCGCGGTGCTGCTGACCGGAGCGGGCCGGGCATTCTGCGTCGGCCAGGATCTGCGCGAGCACGCCGACGATCTCGAGGCCGGGCGCACCGAGCTCAACACCGTCACCGAGCACTACAACCCGATCGTCACTGCCCTGACGTCACTGCCGATGCCGGTCATCGCGGCGGTGAACGGGATGGCCGCCGGCGCCGGCGCAGCGCTCGCCTTCGCCTGCGACTTCCGGATCGCGGCGGACGGTGCCGGCTTCCTGTTGGCGTTCGCCCGGGTCGGGCTGGGCCCGGACAGCGGGTCCTCGTGGACACTGCAGCGCCTGATCGGGCTGGGCCGGGCGACCGCACTGCTCATGCTCGCCGAGCCGGTGACGGCGCAGCAGGCGCTCGAGATGGGGTTGGTCAACGGCGTCGTCCCGACCGACGAGCTGGTCCCGGCCGCGACCGAGCTGGCCGGTCGGCTGGCGGCGGGGCCGACCGTCGCCTACGCCGCGATCAAGCAGACGCTCGCGTTCTCGGCGACCCACGATCTCCCCGACAGCCTGGCCCAGGAAGCCCAGGCGCAGGCCCGGTGCGGTGCGACGGAGGACCACCGCAACGCTGTCCAGGCGTTCCTGGCCAAGGAGCAGACCAGCTTCACCGGTCGGTGACGCTCAGGTCCAGCCACGCTCAGGTCCAGCGGCCGCGGGACACGCAGCCGACCAGATGGTCATCGACGATGCCGGTCGCCTGCATCAGGGCGTACGCCGTGGTCGGGCCGACGAAGCGCACGCCGCGCTTGCGCAGGTCGGCGGCGAGTGCCTTGGACTCGTCGGTCTGACCGGGCAGGTCGGCGAGGGTCTTCGGCGGCTTCGGCGGGGTTTTCGGGCGGAAGCTCGTCACGTGATGCAGCAGGCCGCCGGGCAGGTCCTGCAATGCGCCGGCGTTGCCGATCGTCGCGACGATCTTGGCGCGGTTACGGATGATGTCGGCGTCGGCCATCAGCCGTTCCACGTCGCGCTCGTCGAAGTCCGCCACCTGCTGCATCGCGAAGCCGGCGAAGGCGGTCCGGAACGCGGGCCGCTTGCGCAGCACGATCAGCCACGACAACCCCGACTGGAAGCCTTCGAGCGTCAGCCGCTCGAACATCGCGTCGTCGGTCTCCAGCGGCCTGCCCCACTCGTCGTCGTGGTACGCGACGTACTCCGGTGAAGACAGCCCCCACGGGCATCGCAGCACGCCGTCCGGGCCGGCGATCGGGCCGCTCATGCGGTAGGGGGTTGGTCGGCGCGGGCTCTCGAGCTGTGCTCGGTGGCGGCTTCCGCGCGTTGCTCGGCGTTGGCCAGCGCCTCCCCGAGGCTGGCGATCGCGGCGTCGACGTCGGCCATCCGGTAGCCGCGAAGCCCGGTCCGGAACCGAAGCTCCGGCACGTCGGCGGAGGTGAGCAGGCGGTCAGTCGGCAGCCCGAGATCGGGACTGTCGACCTCCTCCGGCTCCAGGGTGTCCCCGAAGAGGGACAGCGCCACGGCGATGCCGATCAGCACCAGCGCGCCGATCACGATCACGACGACCATCGAACCTCCTGATCAGATCGTGGCACGCGGCAGCTGCTCCGGCCGCTCGATGAGCTCGAAGGCGTCGGGTACGTCGCGCACCCACCCGACGACGTCCACCGATTCCCGGCGCACGAAGCCGAGCTCGACCAGCCGCTCGATCTGCTCGCGCAGCGGGTCGAAGACGCCGTCGGGATCGAGCACCACGATCGGCTTGCGGTGCATCGACAGGACGGCGGACACCCAGATCTCGAGCATCTCCTCGAGTGTGCCCAGGCCGCCCGGCAGCACCAGGAAGGCATCCGCTCGCGCGTCCATCTCGCCCTTGCGGCTGCGCATGTCCGGGGTGACGATCAGCTCGTCCGCGTCGTCGTCGGCGACCTCCAGCAGCACCAGCGCCTCCGGGATCACTCCGACGGTGTAGGCACCGCCGGCGCGAGCCGCCCGGGCCACCGCGCCCATGCAGGACACCTTGCCGCCTCCGCTGACCAGCTCATGACCGCGCCGCGCCAGCTCGGTTCCGACGCGCGTGGCGAGATCGACGTACCGGGAGGGGATGTCGAGGCTCGACGCGCAGAAAACGCAGACGACCGCCATCGGTTAGCGAGAGTCCGGCCGGTTCTGCTGGCTCTTCCGGATGATCTCGACGATCTCGTCGACGTCATCACTCACGTGCACCAGCGCGAGGTCCGCCTGCGAGATGGTGCCGTGTTCGATCATCGTGCTGGCGATCCAGTCGATCAGGCCGCCCCAGTAGTCAGACCCGTACAGCACCACCGGGAACGACGTGACCTTGCGGGTCTGCACCAAGGTGAGCGCCTCGAAGAGCTCGTCCATCGTGCCGAAGCCGCCGGGCAGCACCACGAAGGCTTGGGCGTACTTCACGAACATCGTCTTGCGGACGAAGAAGTAGCGGAAGTTGACGCCGACGTCGACCCAGTCGTTGAGGCTCTGCTCGAAGGGCAGCTCGATGCCCAGCCCGATCGATACGCCACCCGCATCGCTCGCGCCCTTGTTGACCGCCTCCATCACGCCCGGGCCGCCGCCGGTGATCACCGCCCATCCGGCACGAGCAAGCGCGCCGCCGAGCTTCTCGCCCGCGGCGTACTCGGGGGAGCCCTCCTTCGTGCGCGCGGATCCGAAGACGCTCACTGCTCGCGGGACCTCGGAGAGCAGACCGAATCCCTCGACGAACTCCGACTGGATCCGCAGCACCCGCCACGGGTCGGTGTGCACCCACTCCGACGGGCCGCGGGTGTCGAGCAGTCGCTGGTCGGTGGTGCTGGACTGCACCTGACCGCGACGCAGCCGAATGGGTCCGCGTTGTTTTTCGGGCGTGCCTTCGTCGGGGAGCCGTTCCGGGTCGAGTGACTTCACGATCGGACCCTACGTGGAAGCGCTCACTCGCCGCCGAGGTACCCGCGCAGCATGCGCTCGCACTCCGCGATCAGCGGCAGGTCGACGTACTCCTCGCGGGTGTGGGCGAGATTGGGGTCACCCGGGCCGAAGTTGAGCGCGGGGATGTCGAGGGACGCGAACCGCGCGACGTCCGTCCAGCCGAGCTTGGCCTGGGGCTCGTCTTCGACAGCTGCCAGGAAGTCCACTGCCGCCGGTGCGGTCAGCCGTGGCGGTGCAGCAGGCGCGGAGTCGGTGAGGACGCACTCGAACGGCGCGAGGATCTCCTGCACGTGCTCAAGTGCCTCGGCCTCGGTGCGGTCCGGGGCGAAGCGGTGGTTGACCGCGATGGTGCACCGATCGGGTACGACGTTGCCAGAGACGCCGCCTTCGATGCGGACGGCGTTGAGGCCCTCGCGGTACTCGCAGCCGTCGATCACCACGCGCCGCGGCTCATACGCCGCGAGCCGGGCGAGCACCTCCGCCGCACCGTGGATGGCGTTCTGGCCGAGCCACGAGCGGGCGGAGTGTGCGCGGCGACCGGTCACGACGACCAGGACACGCAGCGTTCCCTGGCAGCCCGCTTCCACCCGGTTGGAGGTCGGCTCCATCAGCACGGCGAGATCGGCGTGCAGCCAGTGGGGGGAGTTCGCCAGCACGCGGCCGAGGCCGTTGTGCGCCGCGTCGGTCTCCTCGTTGTCGTAGAACAGCCAGGTCACGTCGTGACGGGGGGCCGCGACGGAGGCAGCGAGGCGGAGCATCACCGCGATGCCCGCCTTCATGTCCGACGTACCGCAGCCGTAGAGCTTGTCGCCCTCGCGCCGACTGGGCAGGTTTTCGGCCACCGGGACCGTGTCGAGGTGGCCGGCGATGACCACTCGCTGCGCGCGTCCGAGGTCGGTCCGCGCCATCAGGGCGTCCCCGTCGCGCTCGACGTGCAGGTGCTCCGCGGCACGCAGGATCAGCTCGACCTCATCGGCCAGCCGCGTTTCGCCCCCCGACGGCGACGGGATGTCCACCAGCGCCGCGGTGAGCGCCTCGCCGGAGGTGTTCGGGTCGATCACGGCCTACACCGTAGGCGGTCGGGACGAAATCCGGTTCCTGTCG
>DATAVK010000057.1:0-3127 GCA_036267755.1 Mycobacteriales bacterium | reverse complement strand
CGAGCGCGCCATGAGCACCGCCGCCGAGCGCGCCGGCATCTCGGTCGAGGCCGTTGACGCACGGTCCGACGAGGCGCGAGCGCTGGTCGCTTCCTACATCGCTGAGATCGAGAAGACGTTCGGCTACGACAGCACCCGTGCAGTGCCCGTCACCGATGAGGACTTCGACCCACCAACCGGCCAGTTTCTCGTCGTGCGGGACGAGCGCGGTGCCGCAGTCGGCTGCGGCGCGGTCCGGCTGCTCGATCCGGAGACCGCCGAGGTCAAGCGGATGTGGGTGAGTCCGACGATGCGTGGACGTGGCGCGGGCTGGGCGTTGCTGCAGGCGCTCGAGTCGGCCGCGGTCGCACTCGGCGCGACGAAGGGCGTACTCGACACGAACGTCACGCTGACATCGGCGCTCGCGCTGTATCGCGCAAACGGCTGGCACGAGGTTCCGGCGTACAACGAGAACCCCGAGGCCACCCACTGGTTCGCCAAGGACCTCACGGATGCGGGCTAGCGGCTGAGTACGTACACGTGTTGCGGGCCTTCGTCCGAGGGGTCCGGCGAGTCGAGCTCGCCTGACCAGATCCGGCTGAAGCCCGCCTTCTCGAGGATCCGCCAGGATGCCTCGAGGTGAGGGCCGTACTCCGCCTCGGCCGCAGCGAGATCGGCAGGTACGTTGCGCCACCACTCGGCGACGTGGGGCTCACGCAACCAGCGATACAGCAGCGGAAGATTGGCGGGCGCGAACGGTCGAAACGCCACGTCCGCCATCCGGTCAGGCTCGCCCTGCCAACCAACCTTGCGGGCACGGCGGACGTCTGGACTGTGTGTCACGAGGCATTTCGCGCGCGCTGCTCCTCACGTTGTTGCTGATGGTGACCGCCGGATGCAACGGGTTGCCGGCGCGCGCGCCAGCGACAGCGCATCAGTCCGATCTCGCAGCAGCGAAGTGCCCCCCTCACGGTGCCAAGCCAGGGTGGCGTGACGGCGGTGACGCCGAACCGGTTCTGGTTCCGCCGGGCGCTGTGAGCCTCGTTGACTGCGACTACAGCGGGGTCGTCAACCGGGACGGCAAGAAGACGGTGGTTTCCACTCCTCATCCGGGGCCGGAGATTCGCGGTGGCGACGCCGTTGCCGGGTATGTCGCGATGCTCGAGGCGCAGCCCGCTGCCACTATCCGATGCTGGAACCAGGCGGTGCGGGCTGATGAGCGTGGGGCCTCGGGAGCTGACGTGCTTATGTTCGGCTTTCCGGGCGGCCGAACCTGGGTGCTCGACGCCGGGGGGCGCTGTGACGGCGTGGCGGGACCAGGAGGGGTTGGGATTCGTGCCACCGGACCGACCGAGGAGATCCTGGTGGGTCTGACGCCGATCGGGACATTCGGTCGAACCTTTCCGGCGCCGAACCTCGTCGGACTCAGCCTTTCGGCAGCCACGCGCCGCGATCCGCATCTCATGGTGGTGGGCGAGATCGTCGAAAGCCGCAGGGTGCGGCCGACCGTCGTGGTTGTCGACACCCCCGCTGGCGTACCGGTAGGCACCCACGACATCAACGTGATCGTCGCGTTGCCGCCGGCGCCGACTTGTCGCGCCGTGCAGCTACGAGGAACCGTCGACGGTGGCGAACCCGGCGCGGGTACGGCGTTCGCGTCCCTCGTGTTGCGGGACGTCGGCCGGGCGCCTTGCACGTTGCGCGGACCGATCAGGCTCAGTGCCGTTGACGGAGACGGCGACGTGCTCGCAACACGGCGCGTGGCCGTTCAGGGCACCGGGAGCGCCCTCATCGTGCTGTCACCGGGGCCGACCGGACGTGGGCGACGCCTTGATGCGAGCCTGTCGGCGCGGGCGCTTCTGTCGAGCACCGACTTCGCCGGCAACTGCAGCAAGAGCGAGACGCCATCGGGCTGGCGCGTTGCGCTGCAGTCGGGGGGCATGCCCGTCGTTGTGGATCACGACGCGAGCTACACACCGCCCGTGATCGTCTGCGGCGGCGTCTTCAGCGGGCCGTTCACCGAGCCCGGCCGCTTCGTCGAGTAGCAAGCTGTCAGAACCTCTCGGGGCTATAGCCCCGTCAGGTTCTGACAAGTCGGGCGGCTGCGGCGGCGACTCGTTCGTCGGTGGCGGTGACCGCGATCCGGACGTGGCGAGCGCCGGCAACGCCGTAGAACTCGCCGGGGGCCGCAAGAATGCCGCGCTCGGCCAGCCAGCCGACGGTGTCCCAGCAGCCCTCGTCACGGGTGGCCCACAGGTACAGACCGGCGCCGGTGTCCTCGACCGTGAGTCCGGCCGCGCGCAGTGCGTCGAGCAACAGCGTGCGTCGCGCGGCGTACCTCGCGCGCTGCGTGACCACGTGGTCGTCGTCACCGAGCGCCGCGATCATGGCTGTCTGCACCGGCGCGGGCACGATCATCCCGGCGTGCTTGCGGACCTCGAGCAGCCGCGCGATCAGTGCCGGGTCGCCGGCGACGAACCCGGCGCGGTAGCCCGCAAGGTTCGACCGCTTGGACAGCGAGTGCACGGCGAGCAGGTCGGCATGGTCGCCGCCGCAAACGTCTGAAGACAGCACCGACAGCGGTGCTTTGTCTCCGTAGTAGATGTCGGCGTAGCACTCGTCGCTCGCCAGCACCGTGCCGCGGTCGCGCGCCCAGTCGGCGACCTTGCGCAGGTGCTCCGCAGGCAGCACCGCCCCCGTCGGGTTGGACGGCGAGTTGACCCAGAGCAGATCGAGTCGCGCGGGGCCGGCCGCGACGGTCGCGTCGAGTGTCATGGCCGAGGCCCCCGCGATCCGGGCGCCCACGTCGTACGTCGGGTAGGCCAGCGACGGGTAGCCGACGGACTGCGCGCCGAGCAGAGTCGGCAGCCACGCGACCAGTTCCTTGGTACCGATCACGGGAAGTACCGCGGCCGGGTCGACCGTCGCACCGAATCGGCGGTCGAACCACTGCGCGACTGCCTTGCGCAGTGCCGGGCTGCCGGCGGTGAGCGGGTATCCGGGTGCATCCGCGGCACCGCTCAACGCCTGCTGGACGACGTCCGGTGTGGGGTCGACCGGCGTACCGACGGAAAGGTCGACGACGCCGTCAGGGTGAGAGCGGGCCTTCTCGGCGTACGGAGCGAGCAGGTCCCATGGGAAGTCGGGA
>DATAVK010000056.1:0-70754 GCA_036267755.1 Mycobacteriales bacterium | reverse complement strand
GCTCCAGCCGGCCCGGTTCATCGGTGTCGACGGCCCGCGCTGGTTCCTTCGCGGCCTGTTCACCGGCCCGGCGTCCACCGACCCGACCCAGGCGAGCCGGCTCGAGCAGGCGTTTCGCGGGGTCGCCGTCGACCGCGGCGGTGAGGCGATGGCGCCGCGCGACATGCTGCCACTCCGGCTCCCGCGCGAAGAAGCCGCCGAAGTGCCGGCGCCGGGCACGGAACGGCCTACGCTGGAGCTCCCCGAACGGGGCCCCGAGATCACGGAGATCCAGTGAGCGACGTCGCAAAGACCGGCCTGCTCCGGCGCGCGGTTCGCCGGATCGCCGCTGAGAACGAGGAGATCGACGCCGCCGAGCTACAGGAGCAGGTGGAGTCCGCGGGCGCGACCTCGGTGATCCGGTGCAATGCAAGGACGGTCGTCACCGTCCTCGGGACCGTCCGGTCGATGACGCTGCGGCCGCGGGCCGGCACGCCGACCCTCGAGGTGGAGCTCTACGACGGGACGGCGGTCGTCATGCTGGTCTGGCTGGGTCGCCGCGAGATCGCGGGCATCTCACCCGGCCGAAAGCTGCGGGCCACCGGCCGTATCACCTCCAACGACGGACGCCGCGTCATCTTCAACCCGCGGTACGAGCTCGTCGTCGACTGAGGACGCCACAGCGGAGCTGGGCGACAGCACGTCGTGCAAGGCCTCTTCCTGATCCGGCGCGGTGACGAACATCAGCTCGTCGCCGACCTCGACAGGGTCGTCTGGGCTGGGCACCATCACCCGACCGTCGCGCAGAATCGCGACCAGTGCCACGTCCGGTGGCCACGTGATGGAGCCGACCCGATGCCCGGCCAGCTCGGTGTCCGGCCCGAGGGTGACCTCGACGAGGTTTGCCTCCCCGTGACGGAATGACAGCAGCCGCACCAGGTCACCGACGCTGACGGCTTCTTCGACCAGAGCAGACAGCAGCCGGGGCGTCGACACCGCGACGTCGACCCCCCACGCTTCGTTGAACAGCCACTCGTTCTTGGGGTGGTTGACGCGGGCGACGACCCGGGGGACGCCGTACTCGGTTTTGGCCAGCAGCGAGACCACGAGGTTCGCCTTGTCGTCACCGGTGGCGGCGACAGCGACGGTGCAGTCCTGCAGCCTGGCCTCCTCGAGAGTGCTCAGCTCGCAGGCGTCGCCCAACAGCCAGTGGGCGCCGGGGACACTCTCGGCCTTGAAGGCGCGGGGTTCGCGTTCGATGAGGACGACCTGGTGGCCGTTGCCGATCAGCTCGGCCGCGATCGACCGGCCGACGTTGCCGGCCCCCGCGATCATGACCTTCATTCCTTCTCCTCGGGCGGCAGCGCGAACAGCTCTTCGATCCGTTTGACGTTCTCCCGCTGGACCAAGATGTGCAGCTGGTCGCCGTCCTGGATCACGGTCTGCCAGGTCGGCAGGACGGCCTCGCCGTACCGGGTCAGGAAGGCGATCCGAGCACCCGCCACGACGTTCTGGACCTGGCGCACCGACCGGCCCACCCAGCCGACGTCGTAGGCGACCTCGACAAGCAGCAGGTGGCCGGTCGGGTCGCTCCACGCGCTGTGCGCACCCGCAGGCAGCATCCGGCGCAGCATCTCGTCGGCGGTCCACCGCACGGTCGCCACTGTGGGGATGCCCAGGCGGGTGTAGACCTCGGCCCGGCGCGGGTCGTAGATCCGCGCGATGACCATCTTCACGCCGAAGGTCTCGCGAGCTACCCGGGCCGAGATGATGTTGGAGTTGTCGCCGCTGGAGACCGCCGCGAAGGCCGCGGCCTGTTCGATCCCGGCCTCGACCAGCGTGTCGCGGTCGAAGCCGACACCGACGACCTGCTTGCCGACGAAGTCCGGTCCCAGCCGGCGGAACGCCGCGGCATCGCGGTCGACGATCGCCACCGAGTGACCGGCCGCCTCCAGGCTGTGAGCGATCGTCGAGCCGACCCGACCGCATCCCATAATCACCACGTGCACGCGGGGGACGCTACACGCTGCCGCAGGCCGTAGCCTTGCCCGCGTGCCGTCGCTGGGTGACATCTCGAAGCGCCTGTTCGTCGGGCGCCCGTTGCGCAGCACCCAGCTGGGGGAGACGCTGCTCCCCAAGAAGCTCGCGCTGCCCGTCTTCGCGAGCGACGCGTTGTCCTCGGTGGCCTATGCCACCGAAGAGATCCTGATCGTTCTCTCGCTCGGCGGCCTCGCCCTGATCCACCTCACCTGGTACGCCGCCGCGGGTGTTGCGTTCCTGATGCTCGTGGTCGTCGCGTCGTACCGGCAGAACGTGCACGCCTACCCCAGCGGCGGTGGCGACTACGAGGTGGCGACGACGAACCTCGGGAAGTACGCCGGGCTCACCGTGGCCGCCGCGCTGATGGTCGACTACGTGCTGACTGTTGCGGTGTCGGTGAGCTCCGGGGTCGCGAACATCACCTCGGCCGTCTCGGCGCTCGAGGGTCACGCCGTCATCGTGGCCGTCGTCGTCGTCGTCATCATCACCGTCCTCAACCTGCGGGGCATCCGCGAGTCCGGTGTCGCGTTCGCGATCCCTACCTATGCCTTTATCGCGGGCGTGGCTGCGCTGGTGGGTTACGCCGTGATCAAGCTCTCTTCGGGTCACCACATCACCTCACAAAGTGCGCCGTACAAGATCCAGAGCTCCGCTCACTACTCCGGGCTGATACTGCTCTTCCTGCTGCTGCGTGCGTTCGCCTCAGGATGTACGGCGTTGACGGGTGTCGAGGCGATCAGCAACGGCGTCCCCGCGTTCCAGAAGCCGAAGAGCAAGAACGCCGCGACGACGTTGGCGCTGCTCGGTGCGATCGCCGTGACGATGTTCCTGTCCATCACGGCGCTGGCGATCATCAGCCACGTCCACGTGGTCGGGCCGGGCAACAGCAGCAAGCTGATCGGCGCGCCGCACGGCTACGTGCAGAAGACGGTCATCGCGCAGATCGGTGCTGCCGTCTTCGGGGGGCACTCGTTCGGCTTCTACTACCTGCAGACGATGACGGCGCTGATCCTCGTCCTCGCCGCCAACACCGCCTTCAACGGGTTCCCGGTCCTCGCCTCGATCCTCGCGAAGGACGGCTACCTGCCGCGGCAGCTGCACACCCGCGGCGACCGGCTCGCGTTCAGCAACGGCATCCTGCTGCTGGCTGGTTTCGCGATCCTGCTCATCATCGCGTTCGGTGCGTCGCCGACCCGGCTGATCCAGCTGTACATCGTCGGTGTCTTCGTGTCGTTCGTGAACAGCCAGACCGGCATGATCCGGCACTGGAACCGGCACCTGCCGAATGAGAAGGACCCGGCGCGGCGTCGGCAGATGAAGCGATCGCGGGTGATCAACTCGGTCGGCGCGGTCGTGACGGCGCTGGTGCTGGCCATCATCTTGATCTCGAAGTTCACCGAGGGCGCCTGGATCGCGATCGTCGCGATGATGGTGCTGTTCATGATGATGCGCGGCATCAGCAAGCACTACGACCGAGTCCGTCAGGAGCTCGTCCCCGAGGACGACGAGGACGTCCTGCCGTCGCGAGTGCACGCCATCGTCCTGGTGTCGAAGGTGCACAAGGCAACGCTGCGCGCGGTCGCCTACGCCCGCGCCACCCGGCCATCCACCCTCAACGCAGTCACTGTCGACGTCGATCCCGACGAAACCGCAGCGGTGATGCGTGAGTGGGAACGGCGCGCCGTCCCGGTTCCGCTGCAGATCCTCGACTCGCCGTACCGCGAGGTCACCCGGCCCGTCATCAAATACATCAAGCAGCTCAAGGCCCGATCCAGCCCGCGTGACGTGGTGTCGATCTTCATCCCCGAGTACGTCGTGGGTCGCTGGTGGGAGCAGCTGTTGCACAACCAGAGTGCGCTGCGCCTGAAGGGGCGGCTGCTCTTCGTGCCGGGTGTGATGGTGACGAGCGTGCCCTACCAGCTGGCCTCCTCTGACCGGGTCGTGCCCCGCAACCGTTCGATGGCCGGCGACGTGCGCCGCGCCGTGGACGTCAAGCCGCGCCCGCCCAGCAAGCCGTGATCCTCGACGTCGGGGCGGTCGGCCACGGCGGGATCTGCATCGCGCACGCCCCGGACGGGCGAGCCGTGCTGGTCCGCCACGCGCTGCCCGGCGAGCGGGTCCGGGTCGAGATCACCGAGGAACGGATGTCGTACCTGCGTGCCGATGCTGTCGACGTCCTCGTCGCCTCCGACCAACGGGTGACGCCGCCGTGTCCGTGGGCCGGCCCCGGCCGCTGTGGCGGCTGCGACTGGCAGCACGTGGCACTCGACGAGCAACGTCGCTTGAAAGCGACCGTGGTCGCCGACCAGCTGCGCCGCATCGCCGGACTCGACGTACCTGTCGTCGTCGAGGCGGTGCCCGGTGATGAGGCCGGACTGCACTGGCGGACCCGAGTGCGGCTCGCGGTCGACGACTCCGGCGTGGCGGGGCTTAGACGCCATCGCTCGCACGAGGTCGAAACGATCGACGACTGCCTCATCGCCCACCCGTCGCTGCCGGTCGCGTCGGTCCTTGCGCAGCGATGGCCCGACACGGATGCCGTGGACCTGGTGGAGTCCGATGTCGAGTACGCGATCGGCCGCGAGTGGAGCATCCCCGAGGGCGGTTTCTGGCAGGTGCACCCCGGCGCCGCCGACACGCTCGCCGCTGTCGTCCTCGCCGCGGCTGAAGCGCGCCCGGGCGACGTGGCGCTCGACCTCTACGCCGGTGTCGGGCTGTTCGCGGGCGTCCTTGCGCCGGTGGTCGACCCCGGCCGGGTGCTGGCGGTCGAGAGCGACCGAGCCGCGGCCGCGGCCGCCGTCGCCAACCTCGCCGACCTGTCGAACGTCTCGGTGAGCGCCGCCCGGGTCGACCGCTGGCTGACCCGAACCCGCCCGAGGGCGGACGTGGTGGTCCTCGACCCGCCCCGTAAGGGAGCTGGCAAGTCGGTCATCGACGGCATCGTCGCCGCCGAGCCACGACGGATAGTCCACGTCGCCTGCGACCCGTCGTCGCTCGCCCGCGACGTGTCGTTGCTGGCCGGCCACGGGTACCGACTCGATGCGCTGCGGGCGTTCGACCTGTTTCCGATGACGGCGCACGTCGAGTGCGTGGCGACGCTGGTGCGCGAGGCGTGAGCCGGCCGCCGGTGGCTCCGCCGGGTTGGCCCGACGCGGTCCGGCCGCCCGGGGCGCCGGACTGGGAGCGCACGGCCATCGGCTGGCTGTTTGACCTGTGCCCGCCCGATTTTCGGGGGTACGACGTACTGCGCCGATACCCGGTCGTGCTGGCTCACCTCGCCGGCAGCTGCGTGACCGGAGCCGTCATCGCGACCGAGCAAGGCATCCGCACGGTCCGCCACGACCTGCGCGAGGTCGTGCCGCCGGAGACGGTCGACGAGGCGGTCGCCACCTATGAGCGGGAGCGGTTGCGGCTGCAGGCCTGCGCCCGTTCGGTGGACCTGGTCGCGCGCGCCATGCGCGGCGAGCGGTGGGCAGCCCGGCTCTGAGCCGGCGCACCCATCACGAGTCAGGACTCGCGAGGGTGGGTTTGGGCCGGGAGCCCTGACGGGTGTGGACCGTTTTGCGGCTCTAGACTCCGATACGTGAGAACTGTCCTCGCCTCGTTGAGCGGCCCCGACGACCTGCGACGGCTCCCGGCCGCGGACCTCGACGGCCTGGCCCAGGAGATCCGCGACTTCCTGGTCGACTGCGTGTCGCGGCACACCGGACACCTCGGGCCCAACCTCGGCGTCGTCGAGCTCACGATCGCCCTGCATCGGGTGTTCGACTCCCCGCGCGACGCGATCGTCTGGGACACCGGCCACCAGGCCTACGTCCACAAGCTGCTGACCGGCCGGCAGGCCGACTTCGAGGGGCTGCGCCAGGAGGACGGACTGTCCGGCTACCCGTCCCGGGCCGAGAGTCCGCACGACTGGGTCGAGAACTCCCACGCCTCGACAGCGCTGTCGTATGCGGACGGACTGGCGAAGGCGATCGCGGTTCGCGGCGAAACTGGCCGCTCGGTCATCGCCGTCGTCGGAGACGGCGCGCTGACCGGCGGCATGTGCTGGGAAGCGATGAACAACATCGCCGGCGCGCCCGACCGGCCGGTCATCATCGTTGTGAACGACAACGGCCGGTCCTACTCGCCGACTGTCGGCGGTCTGGCCCGGCATCTGGCGGCGCTGCGACTCTCGCCGTCGTACGAGCATGTCCTCGAGGCCGTCAAGGTGTCGCTCGCCCGGACACCGCTCGTCGGAGGGCCGCTCTACGACGCGTTGCACGGCGCAAAGAAGGGCCTCAAGGACTTCATCCAGCCGCAGGTGATGTTCGAGGATCTCGGGCTGAAGTACGTCGGTCCGATCGACGGGCACGACGAGCAGGCGCTCGAGAAGGCGTTGCGAAAGGCCCGCGACTTCGGCGCGCCGGTCATCGTGCACTGCCTGACCGAGAAGGGCCGCGGATACGCGCCGGCTCGCGAGGACGAGGCCGACCAGTTCCACCAGGTCGGGGTGATCGACCCGGTCACCGGCCGACCGGTCGGCGTGGCGGCACCGACCTGGAGCCACACCTTCGCCGAGGAGATGGTCCGGATCGGGCACGAGCGGCCCGACGTGGTCGGGGTGACCGCGGCGATGCTGCGGTCGGTGGGGCTCGAGCCGTTCTCGGTCGCGTTCCCGGACCGGGTGTACGACGTGGGGATCGCCGAGCAGCACGCCGTGACGTCGGCGGCGGGGATGGCGATGGGCGGCCTGCATCCCGTGGTCTGCATCTACGCAACATTCCTCAACCGCGCGTTCGACCAGGTGCTGATGGACGTGGCGCTGCACCGGCTGCCGGTGACGTTCGTCCTGGACCGGGCCGGCGTCACGGGTCCGGACGGCGCGTCGCACAACGGGATGTGGGACATGTCGATCCTCGGCATCGTGCCAGGCATGCGGGTTGCGGCGCCCCGCGACGCCACCCGGCTCCGCGACGAGCTACGCGAAGCGGTGGAGTGGTCGGATGGTCCGACGGCGCTGCGCTTCCCCAAGGCCGCAGTCGCGGACGACGTGGCCGCGATCGCCCGGGTCGGTGGGATGGACGTGCTGCGCCGCGACGAGGCCAGCGACGTGCTCCTGCTGTCGGTCGGCGCGCTCGCCGGGCTGACGTTGGACGTGGCCGATCGGGTCGCCCGGCAGGGCCTCGGTGTCACCGTCGTCGACCCGCGCTGGGTCATCCCGGTCGACGAGTCGCTGCCCGCGCTGGCCGCGACGTTCTCGCTCGTCGTCGTCATCGAGGACGGTGTGATCGCCGGCGGTGTGGGCTCTGCGTTGTCGCGCGAGCTGCGGGCGCGCGACATCGACGTACCGCTTCGGGAGATCGCCTTGCCGCAGCGCTTCCTCGCCCAGGGCGAGCGGCCGGCCGTGCTCGCCGCCGCGGGCCTGTCGGCGCAGGAGATAGCCCGCCGGGTCGTGGAAGCAGCCGCGCGTGCGGACATCGACGTCTTGTCCCGCGGCTGAGCCGCGTGACCACCAGCCGCGAGATCCGGCTCGCCCGGCGTCCGGAGCCAGGGTCCGACGCCACCGTGGAGTGCTTCGACATCGTCGATGTGACGCTTCCCGAGCCCGCCGACGGCGAGGTCGTGGTCGAGAACCACTTCTTCTCGGTGGACCCGTACATGCGCGGCCGGATGAACGACGTCCGCAGCTACGTCCCGCCGTTCGCCGTCGGTGAGCCGCTGCAAGGTGGTGCGGTCGGCGTCGTCGTCGCCAGCCGTGACCCCAAGCTTCCGGAGGGCACGGTCGTTCTGAGCATGTTCGGCTGGCGGGAGCGGTACGTCGCTCCCGGCTCGGCCCTGCAGCCGCTACCTCCGCCACCGCCGGGCGTCAGCCCCAGCGCCTACCTCGGCGTGCTGGGAGTGCCCGGGTTCACCGCTTGGATCGGGGTGACGCTGATCGCGCCGGTTGCCGACGGCGATGTCGTGTTCGTGTCGGCCGCCGCGGGTGCGGTGGGATCGATCGCTGGGCAGCTGGCCCCGCTCCGAGGCGCCAGTCTGGTCATCGGCAGCGCCGGCTCACCGGCCAAGGTGGCGTCGCTGACCGACGAGTTCGGATACGACGCAGGGTTCAGCCATCGCGACGGCAAGCCCGGCGATCACCTGGCCCGGCTGGCGCCGAAGGGTGTGGACGTCTACTTCGACAACGTCGGCGGCGAGCAGCTACGGGCGGCCATCGACGCGATGCGAGCCTTCGGCCGGATCGCCTTGTGCGGCTCGATTTCCACCGGGTACCACGGCGGCGCCGGCACCGCGATCGACAACCTAGGGCTGGCCGTCGGGAAGCGGCTCACGTTGCGCGGCTTCATCGTGAGCGACCACTTCGACCAGCAGCCGGAGTTCCTCGCCGAGGTGGGCGGCCTGCTCGCCGAGGGGAAGATCGCCACTCGCGAGACCGTGCACGAGAGCCTGGACTCGGCACCAGATGCGTTCCTCGGCCTGTTCGCCGGCGGCGACCAGATCGGCAAGGTCGTGATCAGTTGCGGTGGTACAGGACGTCCCGCAGGTCGATGACCGGCGCGAGGCGGTCCTCGGTGGCCGCGCGGACCACGTTGCCGCCCTCGCGGGCAAGTGCCAGCTCGTCGCGCGTGACCAGCAGCGGCCGGTCGAAGCCCCGGTCCTCGACCGCGGTGAGCCGGGCAGCTGCCGCCGAGAACGCTGGATCCACCCGGTTGAGGTCGAGCCAGCCCCGGGAGCGCATGGGTACGGCGACGGTCCGCATCCCGTCGAAGACGTCCTTGACGATCGCCTGCCGGAAGGTGCGGGAGCCGAGCAGCGTGACGACGTCGCAGTCACCCATCGGCCGAAGCGGGGCGTTCGGCGAGCGGGTCATCCGCTCGGCCGCCATCTCTCCCATCCGCTCCAGGTAGACAACGGCCGTCGACCACCAGTGAGTCGGGTCGACGCCGGCCGCGCGCAGCAGCTCATGCGGGACTGGGACCACTCGCTCGACGTCCGCCGGGTCGATGCCGACGAAGCCGAACCCAAGGTCGAGGGCGTCCCCGAGGACCCGCCGCCGGACCCAGTCCAGCCCGGGGTGCAGCGGTGAGGTCACGCTGGCGCCGTACGGCCGAGCGCGCTCCACCAGGTCCTCGATCGGCCGGTCGGCCAGCCAGCGGCGCATCGCGAACCATCGCGCGACGCGGACCCTGCCGTCATCGGACTCCGGGTCGGCGCCAGCCAGCGCGCGACGACACTCGCTCCAGATCACCTTCAGCTGCGGAGGTCCAGGCAGCACCACGCCGTCGGTCGCAGGGATCACGTCGATGTCGTTGAGGACCGCGACGCCCAGGGCACAGCGCCGCAGCTGAGGTGGCTCCGGCCAGGTGGGCATAGCGTGAATTTACCGAAGCGACCCGATCACTTGATCCGCCATGCGAGTGAACCGCGAGAGTGATCTTGGGTCCCCGAAACGGTCAGTCGGTGACGTCCAGGCGGTAACGGAGATATCCGACAGCAGAGTCATGGACCCGGACCAGACCCTGGCGCTCGACGACGCGCTGCGACGGGACGTTGTAAGCGTGCACCTCAGCCTCGATCCGACGTACTGCGGGCACGGCCCGCAACCACGCGACCAAAGCCGCGACTGCTGCCGTCCCCAGGCCGCGCCCGCGGCTTCCGGTGCCCAGCCCGTAGCCGATCTCGACCATCCCCTCGGCGTCGGGCGGCGACTTGGTGCCGCACTCTCCGGCGATCCGGCCGTCGTCGTCGATCACGAGGAAGGCCTCACCACCGTGATCGACGAACAGCAACCCCGGCGCGGTGTCCTCGTGCGGCCAGCCGGGGGCCGTCTCGCGGCCCCCCAGGTCACCCGCCAGCAGGGCATGCGCCGTCGCCGCGTCGAGCCGATCCAGCCTCATGACCCGTCGATGTCCGGATCTGCCTCGAGGGTCTCGTCGTCGTCCGGGGCGGCCGTGGCGGTCATCGCTTCGGCGAGCGGACCGGCGGTCAGGTCGATCTGCCAGCTGCGGGCACCGGCGTGCCGGAGGTACGCAGCGACCGTGTCGACGTCCGCCGGCTCCGGTGGCGACCAGCTCAGCCGCCGGACGACGTCCGGGGTCAGCAGATTCTCCGCCGGCAGATTGTGAGCCTCCGCGATACCGGCGAGCGCGGCTCGGGCCCGGGCGAGCCGCGCGGCCGCGATCGGATCCCGGTCGGGCCAGCGGCTCGGCGGTGGCGGCCCGTCGCCGGGGACGGAGTGCCGCGGCAGCTCGGTCTCGGGCAGGTTGAGTGCCGCGGTAACCACCGGAAACAACTCCGGCGCGAGCCGGCGGGTCGACCGGCCGCCCCAGCCGGGCAGCCGGCTCAGCCCCTCGACGGTCGCGGGGGAGGCGGTGGCGGCCGCGACGATCGCGCTGTCCGGCAGCACCCGGCCAGGGGCGGTGTCACGCTGCCGGGCGATCTGGTCGCGGGCTTCCCATAACCCGCGTACGACGGCGAGCTGGCGGCGGCTGCGGACCCGATGCATGCCGCTGGTCCGGCGCCAGGGGTCGGCGCGGGGGGCCGGGCCGGGCGCGTCCAGGACGGCTTGGAACTCCTCCATGGCCCACTCGAGCTTGCCTTGCCGAGTCAGCTCTTCGGCCACGGCGTCCCGCAGGTCGACGAGAATCTCGACGTCGAGGGCGGCATAACGCAACCACGGCTCGGGCAGCGGCCGGCGGCTCCAGTCGACGGCCGAGTGCTCCTTGGCGAGCCCGCGCCCGAGCAGGACCTCGACCATGGTGGCGAGCCCCACCCGCTCGAAGCCGGCCAGCCGGGCGCCGAGCTCGGTGTCGAAGATCCGGTTCGGGGCCAGCCCGGTCTCCCGCAGCGACGGCAGGTCCTGCGAGGCCGCGTGGAGGACCCATTCGGCGTCAGCGAGCGCCGCGGAGAGCCCAGCGAGGTCCGGGACACCCATCGGGTCGATGAGGATGGTCCCGACGTCCTCGCGGCGAAGCTGGACCAAGTAGGCGCGTTGGCCGTACCGGAACCCCGAGGCACGCTCGGCGTCGACCGCGACCGGCCCGGTTCCTGCCGCCATCCGGTCGATGGCTTCGGCGAGCTCTCGGCGGGTGGCGATGACAGGCGGCACCCCGCCGCGAGGCTCCAGCAGCGGGACCGGCGGCGAGTGCCCGTCGACGACCTCGCTCACACCAAGACGGTAATGCCGGGCGGGCTCGGGCAGGGGGAGGCGCGCTGCGGAGGGTGCTAGCGGGTGGCGAACGCTCAGGTCAGCGGATGACGCCGGCGCGCATGGCCATGGCGACCATTTCGGCGCGATCCCCGGTGCCGAGCTTGCGGGCGATCCGAGCCAGGTGGCTCTTCACGGTGAGCGCCGAGAGCCCGAGGGTCTCGCCGATCTCCTTGTTGGAGCGACCGTCGGCGACGAGGTGCAGGACCTCGATCTCGCGGCCGGACAGCTCCGCGACGCCGTCTTGCTGGGGGCCGCCACGCAGGCCGGCGGCGAGCAGGGAGGCGACGGACGGATCGGCGTATACGCCGCCGTCGAGGACCCGCCGGACGCCATCGGCGACGACCAGGGGTGAGGCGGACTTCAGCAGGTAGCCCTGCGCGCCGGCAACGAAGGCCGCGCGGACGGAGTAGGGGTCATCGGCCGCCGAGAGCACGACGAGGCGGGGCCAGCCGGTGGCGCGCAGGTCGCCCAGCAGGTCGAGCCCGGAGCCGTCCGGGAGTCCGACATCGAGCACGCACAGGTCGCGGATCCCACCGGAGTGGGCACGAGCACGGGCCTCGGCAACGCTGGCGGCCTCGGCCACGTCACGGGCGCCCATCGCGGTGAGGCGGGCGACCATGGACTCGCGCACCAACGGGTGGTCGTCGACGACCATGGCGGTGAAGCCTGGCCCGGGAGCGGGGACCGACGTCGCGGTCTGCTCGGCGAGTGCGGACACCGTTCCTCCTGGACTAAAGAAACCGGCACTTCGGCCGGTGGGGCACCGGGGAGCAGGTGCCTAGTCACTGTGTCGGCCGGAGCGCCCGTCTCCTGTAGCCCGACAGCCCATCTGGTTGGTCCGTCCAGCCCATCGGCATCCGGCCTAGCGGCCATTACTCCGAACGGGTTAATGAGCCGTTTGCCAGCAAAGTCGCGGTGCTGACGTGCCGAAGAAGGGTGTGGGTCGCCTCAGGCCCAAGACATAGGGAGACCGCGTGCCGCGTCGTCGCGCCGCCATCGTGTCGGTCATGGCCGTCCTCACCGCGTCTGCAGCGTTGGCTGGGACCGCCGCCACCGGAACGGCCGTTGCCGCTCCACGTGGCCCGGAGGTTCGCGCGGTCGTGAGTGTTCGTTCCGCGGCTGACCTGCCGCTTCGAGTACCCGGGGGCCGGGTCCTCCAGGTGCTTCGCGCGGTCGACGCGGAGGTCGTCACCGCCCCCGCTTCGTCGTACGCCACGCTGTCGCGTGACCCTCGGGTCGCCGGGATCGCTCCGGACGCGACCGGCCATGTGACCGGCTGGCGTGACCGCTCCGATCGCTCCGATGATCACGTGCTCGCTGCTGACGCGGTGGGTGGCTCCGCCGGCCAGCCGGGAACCGGCTCCGGCGTCACGGTCGCGCTCCTCGATACCGGCGTCAGTGACACCCCCGCACTCAACCGGGCGTCGGGCCGCCTCGTCGACGGCGTGGACGTGTCCCAGCTGGCGGCCGGCGGTCCCGCGCTCACCTCGGGACGGTTCACCGACGGCTACGGCCACGGCACGATGATGGCCTCGCTGATCGCGGGCGGCGTCGTCCCCGGCAGCGGATCGCGTGCGCTCGGCATCGCCCCCGCCGCTCACGTCGTCGTCGTCAAGGTGGCGAACGGCGCGGGCGTGACCAGCCTCTCCGAGGTCTTGGCCGGCCTCGACTGGGTCGCCGTGCACGCGCGCGGCATCCAGATCGTCAACCTGTCGCTCGCGATCCAGCGCCCGACCGGGCCCTGGTACGGCGCCGACCCGCTCAGCGCAGGCATCGAGCACGTCCGGGCTGCGGGTGTTCTCGTGGTCGCGTCGGCCGGCAACAACTCGGATCAGGTCGGCGACCCGGGTGACGACCCGCAGTCGCTCACGGTGGGCGCCAGCGACCTCAGCGGCTCACACCCCACGGTCGCGTCGTTCTCCGGCCGCGGCCTGGTCGACGGCGTCGTCAAGCCGGACGTCGTGGCCCCCGGCGCGCACGTGCTCGGCGAAACGGACCCCCACAGCCTGATCGCGCAGCAGAACCCCTCCGCGTGGACCCGAGACGGCCTGTTCGTCGGCTCGGGCACCAGCGAGGCGACCGCCGTCGCCAGCGGCGTGGCCGCGGCGTACCTGTCGAAGCACCCCGGCGCCAGTCCGATTCAGGTGAAGACCGGGCTGCGGACCTCCGCCAGCCCGCTGTGCAGCTGGGGCTCCGGCGCCGGGTCCGTGACCGCCGGCGACTCCCGCGGGTCGCGCGGCGACAGTGGCCGCTGCGGCTGGCAGAACGCCAGCGGCGTCAACGTCCGGTCCGACCCGACCGGTGAGGCACAGTTCGACGCCGCGCGCTGGCAGGCGCACTCCTGGCTCGGCGGCTCCTGGGTCCAGCTGCTCGCGTCGTCGTGGTCCGCCTCGTCGTGGAGTGCCAGCTCGTGGTCCGCGTCCTCGTGGTCCGCGTCGTCGTGGTCCGCCAGCTCGTGGTCGGCCTCGTCATGGTCGGCGTCCTCGTGGTCTGCTAGCTCCTGGTCCGCCGAGAGCTGGGGTGACGGCGGATGAGTTCGCCCCTGAAGATCCGACTGATTGGGGCGGTGGCCGCGGCGGCTGCCGTCATCATCGGCGCGTGCATCGGCTGGCACTCACCCGCCTGGTACGCCGTACCCCTGCTCGTCGCGGCGGTCGTCATCACCGAGGTCGCGGTCGTCCACCTCTCCTTCGGTCGCCAGCGCTGGACGTTCAGCCTGACCGAAGCGGCGATCGCCATCGCCTTCGTGCACTCGCCGTACGCCTGGTCGATCGCGTCGGTCGCGGTCGGCGTGACTGCCGCCCAGCTGATCCGCCGGCAGGAGCCGCTCAAGCTGCAGTTCAACGTCGCCCAGTTCGCGGCCGCAACCGCGCTCGGCGCCGGCTTCGCCAGCCTGGTCGGTGGCGGCATCTGGGGCGCCGTTGGCGGCATGGGCGTGTTCTGGCTCGCCAACAACCTGCTCATCGCGCAGGCGGTGTCGATCATGACCAACCAGCGGCTGCTGGCGCTGCTGTGGGCCAGCGCGCCGCTCGCCGCCGTGAACTCCTTCGGCACCTCGGGCCTGGGCATCCTCGCGGCATGGCTCGCGACGAACGCGCCCATCGGATTGCTGGCGTTGGTCGTCCCGCTGCTGCTGCTCTGGATCTCCTACGACGAGCAGACCTCCCGGGCCGCCGAGGCCCAGCTCTACGCCGAGCTGGCCCGGCTGCAGGAGCGCGCCAGCGGCCGGTCAGTGGACGTCTCCGCCCAGGTCGTGCTGACTGCCGCCGCCCGGCTGTTCGGCAGCGACGACGTCGAGATGGTGCTGATGGCCGGGGATGGCCCGGTCCACTACGGCGGGGACGGCCATGGCCTGACCCGGCGGCGGGTCGAACGCGAGGCGCTGGACACGCCCTGGGTGCTTCGAGCGCTCGGCGGCGACGGCGTCGCGGTCGGGACTGACAACGGCCAGCCGTGGATCTCGACAGTGCTCGGGCGATCCGATGAGCCGCTGGCGGTCCTGGTTGCTCGGCGAGCGACCGGCTCGGTGGGCTTCGGCCGTCGCGAGGCGCAGCTGGCCGACGTCCTCAAGCAGCAGGCAGAGTCCTGGTTGTCGATCGCCGAGCTCGCGGCGTCGCGGGATGAGGCGCTGGCGCACGCCGAGGCCGCCGAGGACGCCGCCCGCGCGCTCGGTGACATCGGCGCCGATACCGCCCCGTCGCTCGTCACGCTGCGCGAGTCGGCGAACCGGCTGGCCCGGCTGGCAGCGACCGACGGCCCGGCATCGGTCCACGAGATCGTCGACGAGCTGTACGCCGTCGAGCGGGCCGTGGCGTCGCTGCTCGGCGCGATCGCGCTCGCCGCGGAGCCTGACCTCGGCCGCCACGCGCCGACCGGTGCGCAGGAGACGAGCACCTGGTGGGCCACCGACTGGACGACAACCGGAGTCCTGTCGTCGTGACACTGACAAAGGCCCGGGCCGCTTCGGTCGCCGCGCTCGTCGTGCTGATGACGCTGGCGGCGAGCAGTTGCGTGCTCGCTGTCGCGGCGGCGCTGCTGCGCGGCACCGGCCGTACGACCGCACCGGTCTGGCAGGTGGTCCTCGACGGAGCGCCTGCCGCCGTGGTGCTGGGTCTGCTGGCCGCCGCGGCCGCCGTGGTCGCCACCCGGCTGTGGCGGCGGATCCGCGGCCAGGCCCGGACCGTCGACGCCCTCGCGCTGCGGGTCCGGATGGCCGACGACGCCGCCGAGCATCACCGGCGTACGGCGGAGAATGCCAGCGCCGGCGTCTTCGAACTGCTGTCGGGTCTCGTCGCAGCCGAAGAAGGCGCGCGGGGGCAGTTGGCGGCGGAACTGCACGACACCGTGGCGCAGTCACTGAACACGGCCCGGATGATGCTCGACACCTTCACCGCGGAGTCCGCAGCACGTGCCGGCGAGCTCATCGCCGAGGCAGAGGAACAGGTGCGCGCCGTCATGGCCCGGACCCGGCCGCCCGCGCTGCGCGACGGTGACCTCGCGGCTGCGGTGTCGGCGTTGCGCGACGACCTGCGCAACCGCTACGGGCTGGAGGTCCGGCTCGGCTGGCCGACCGACCCCTACCCGCTCCCGCTCGTCACCGCGGTGACGGTCTACCGGTTTTTCCAGGAGGCCATGCTCAACGTCGTGAAGCACGCCGACGTCGACGTGGCGAGCGCGACGCTGCGGGTCGACTCCGAAGACGTGATCGCCGTGGTCTCCGACGATGGGGTGGGCTTCGACCCGCTCGCCGTACGGTCGGAGGGCGGCCGGCACGTCGGTCTCGGGTTGCTCCGGGAACGGGCGCGGCTCGCCGGTGGCTCGCTCGAGGTGGCCGCCTGGCGGCTCGGGGGTACGACGCTGACCTTGCGGCTACCGCGGATGTCGGTCCCACCGGCCGGGGTATTGGCCGGGCATCTCAGCGCTCCGGTCAGCGAACCCGCCGGCTGAGCCGACGGGACGGGATCGGCACGACGCCAGGCGGCATCGGCGGCAGGCCGGCAGCCACGCACAGCACCTCGCCGAACGCGACCATGTGAGGGCCGAGGTCACCGATCGGTGACCAGGACGCGCGGATCTCGATGTCACAGGAGACCGGGTGGTCGGTGAGCGCCCCGAACCGCTCCGACGTGGTCCGAGTCACCGTGCCGCCTTCGGCGGCGTACTGCGCCTCTGCGCTCTGCAGCGCTTCGGTCAGCCAGGCCCACCCGACCCCGAGCAGCATCGGATCGTTCGCCATCTCGACCTCGACGTCGGCCTGGATGTAGGCCACGCAGCGGGTGTCCCCGGCCCACACGTCCTGCCCGTCGGGATCGTGGAGCAGGACCAGCCGGCCCTCCGCGAGCTCCTCGTCGCCGACCACGGCGGCAGCGTGCAGCGCGACGGCGAACGGCGCGAGACGCTGCGGCGCCGGCAGCTCGCGGACTACGAGCTCCGGTCGCAGCTCGACCGCCGCCAGGCCGTCCAGGGCCGACCGAAAGGCCGGCGGCAGGTCGGTCGGTGTGGACAGATCCACAGACACGTTCGTCACTGTAGGCGCCGGATGGCGGCGTCCGGCTGCGACACGCGACCGTCCGTGACCAGACGGCCTGTCGTCGCGGGCACCTAGGCTGCGCCCAGTGGGTCTGGTCCTGGCGCTGCTGTCGAGCGCCCTCTGGGGGACCGCTGACTTCCTTGGCGGCACGGCGTCACGCCGGCTGCCCCCCGTAACGGTTGTGATCTGGAGCGAGGGGGCGGAGCTGGTTCCGCTGCTGGTGATCGCCGTGGCGGTGGGCGGCTTTGCCGCGCCGACCGGCTACCTACCGTGGGCGGTGCTCGGCGGGCTGGCCGGGATGCTCGGCATCGTCGCGTTCTACCGCGCCCTCGCGACCGGCACGATGGGAGTGGTCGCCCCGATCGCCGCGCTCGGAGTGGCGCTTCCGGTTTTCGCAGGAGTCGCCGCGGGTGACCGGCCCAGCGTGCTGCAGGACCTCGGCCTCGCGGTCGCGATCTTCGGCGTCGTGCTCGCCAGCGGACCGGAACTGCGGGTCGGATCCGATGCGGCTGCCGGATCCCGACGTACCTCGTTGCAGCCGCTGCTTCTCGCAGGTGTCGCGGCGGTGGGCTTCGGGCTGGTGTTCGTGGCGCTCGACCACGGGGCCCGGTCGAGCACCGTGATGACGCTGCTGGTCATGCGGTTGATCAGCCTCGTGGTGCTTCTCGCCGCCGCTTTCTTGACCCGGATCTCGCTGCGCGTGGTGACCCGCGACTTGCCGCTGCTGGCCGTCATAGGGGTTCTCGACGTCGGCGCCAACGCGCTGTTCGCCATCGCGACGCACCACGGCCTGCTGGCCCTGGTCTCGGTGCTTTCCTCGCTGTACCCGGCGATGACGGCCGTGCTCGCGGCCGTGCAGCACGGTGAACGGCTCGGCAAGGTGCAACTGATCGGCGTGACGGGAGCGATCGCCGGAGTGGTGCTGATCGCGTCGGGGGGCTGATCAGTCCGAGAGGGCCGGCTCAGGCCGCGTGGACAAGGCGTCGGACTCGGCGCGGCGCGTCGGTGACGCTCCACCCGGCGACGATGACGGTGTCGCAGTCCAGGCAGATCCACTCCGGGCAGTCGACATGACCGTCGACGCACGGTGGCTGCTCGACCGGACGCTGGTCGCGACAGGTGGGGCAGTAAATCGTGGTCATGATCAAAGGCTGACACGGTGCTCGGACAGTTCCTGGCTGCCACGCCGGATCTGCCCCCAGCGATACTCGAGGGATGACCGATCTGCGCGACAGCGCGTTTCTGCGTGCCTGCCGCGGGGAGCCGGTTCCGCACACTCCCGTCTGGTTCATGCGGCAGGCGGGCCGCGCGCTGCCGGAGTATCGCAAGCTCCGCGAGGGCGTGGCGATGCTGGAGTCGTGCCTGCGGCCCGACCTGGTGCACGAGTTCACGATGCAGCCGGTACGCCGGTACGGCGTGGACGCCGCGATCCTCTTCAGCGACATCATGGTTCCGGTCAAGGCGGCCGGCGTCGACCTCGACATCACGCCGGGCGTGGGTCCGGTGGTCGCCGAACCGGTACGCCGAGCCGCCGACCTCGACCGGGTCCCCGCGCTGGACCCGCAGGCGGTGGCACCGGTCGCCGACGCGATCAAGCTGCTGACCGCCGACCTCGGCCCGACGCCGCTGATCGGCTTCGCCGGCGCGCCATTCACTCTCGCGTCGTACCTGATCGAGGGCGGCCCGAGCCGCGACCACGTCAGGACCAAGGCGTTGATGTACGGCGATGAGAGCACTTGGCATGCGCTCGCCGAACGGCTCGCGGACATCGCCATCACGTTCCTGCGGGTGCAGGTCGAGGCCGGGGTGAGCGCGGTGCAGCTGTTCGACTCCTGGGCCGGATCGCTGTCGGCAGCCGACTACGAGCGCTACGTCCTGCCGCACAGCAGCCGGGTCCTCGGCTCGGTCACCGGCGTGCCCAAGATCCACTTCGGGGTGGACACCGGCGAGCTGCTCGGCCTGATGGCCTCGGCCGGAGCCGACGTCGTCGGCGTCGATTGGCGGGTCCCGCTCGACGCCGCCGCCGAACGGGTGCCCGCGGGCACCGGGCTGCAGGGCAACCTGGACCCGGCGAGCCTGTTCGCGCCCTGGCCGGTCGTTGCTGAGCGGGCCCGCGAGGTGCTCCGCGCCGCGACCGCCCTGAAGGCCGGGCATGTGTTCAACCTGGGGCACGGCGTGCTGCCCGACACCGACCCCGACGTCCTGGCCCGGCTGGTCGACCTGGTGCACGAGGAGTCGGCCCGGCCGTGACCCACGTCGTGGTGGTCGGCGGTGGCATCGCGGGCCTGGCGGCCGCCGACGCGCTGCTCGCCGGTGGCGCGACCGTCACGCTGATCGAGGCGGCTCGGGCTGTCGGCGGGAAGCTGCGGGTCTCCGACGTGGGCGGCATCGCCGTGGACGAGGGCGCGGAGTCGTTCCTGCGGCGGCGCCCCGAGGGCGTCGACCTGGTGGCGTCGCTCGGCCTCGATGGTGACTTGGTCAGCCCGGCGGCCAGCTCGGCGTCGGTGTGGGCGCGGGGCGCGCTTCGGGCGATCCCGGCCCGCACCCTGATGGGCGTGCCGGGCGACCCCGCGGCGCTGCGGGGCGTGCTGTCACCTCTCGAGGTGGCGCGGGTGCGTGCCGACCGCTGGCTGCCCGGCCAGCCGCCCGACGGCGAGGACGTTGCCGTGGGGGACTGGGTCGCCCGTCGGCTCGGCCCGGCCGTCGTCGACCGGCTGGTCGACCCGCTGCTCGGCGGGGTGTACGCCGGACGCGCGCGGGAGCTCTCCCTGGCGGCGACCCTGCCGCAACTGCCGCGGGACCAGCGCTCAGCGCTGGCCGCCGTCAGCCGAGCACTGCCGCCACCGGGCCTTCCATCACAACCAGCCGAGCCCGTGTTCGCGACCCTCACGACCGGGATGGGCTCGCTGCCGGAGGCACTCGCGGGCTCGATCACCCGCCGGGGTGGGGTGATCGTGACCAGCCGGACGGTACGCCGGATCGAGCGCTTCGCGTCGGGCTGGCGGACGGTGCACGGCCCGACCACCGACGAACAGGCGATCGAGGCCGACGGCGTCGTCCTCGCGCTCCCCGCCGCCTCGACCCGGCGGCTGCTCGCCGACCCGGTGCCGGTCGCCGCTGGCGAGCTCGCCGGCATCGACGCGGCGAGCATGGCGATCGTCACCACGGTCTGGCGCCGCGAGGACGCGCCGGCGCAGTCCAGCAGCGGTTACCTGGTTCCGGCCGCGACCGGGCGGCCGGTCAAGGCGGTCACCTTCGCTTCCGCGAAGTGGGCCCATCTCGACCGCGATGGCCTCGCCGTGGTCCGGGCCTCGATCGGTCGGCACGGCGACGTGGCCGACCTGCAGCGTGACGACGGCGATCTGGTGACGGCCGCAACGACCGAGCTGACCCGCTACGCCGGCTTCACTGGCGCGCCGGTCGCGTCTCGGGTGACCCGCTGGGGCGGCGGCCTGCCGCAGTACGCCGTCGGGCACCTGGACCGGGTGGCCAGGATCCGTGCCGCGGTTACCGACGTACCCGGCCTGGCCGTGTGCGGCGCCTCCTACGACGGGGTCGGAATCCCGGCCTGCATCAAGACCGGGCGTCAGGCCGCCGAGCAGGTGCTTGCCTCGATCACGAGGCCTTGAACGTAGTCACCCCGTTCAAGGTGCCCACGAAAACCCGGCCGCCGTCGACTGTCTCCGATGGGAAATGGGGAAGTGATCCGGCGCTGAGTCGTTGCAGCACCTTGCCGGTCGACAGGCCCAGCACCACAAGGTCCCCGCTGTTGAGGTCCGCGGCGTACACCTTCTTGCCGGCGATCACCGGCGAGGCATAGACGCCCGATGCCGTCCACGACCACTTCAGCGAATGCGCGCCGACCTTGAGCGCGCGGATAGCGTTCTGGCCCTTGCATGGCATGAGAACCGTGTGGCCCACCACGGCCGCGCCACCGAATGCCTGACAGTTGGTAGCCGTAGCGATAGCCGACCCGACGCCACCCAGGCTGGGCTTCAACAGGTAGACGGTGCCACGCTTGCCGGCGATCACGATCCGGTGGTTGACCGGGACGGGGGACGACGAGCCGAGGTCGAGGTCGTCCTGGTTGTCCTGCGGCCAGGTCCTCGGCGCGAACACGGCTACCCGGTGAAGCCGGGTCGGGGTGAGCTCGGTCACCGAGTCGCTCTTGTCCCATTTCCCGTTCAACTCGGCGCCGTTGCCGCTGGCAACGTAGACGTTGCCGTTGGCCCCGATCACCGGACCCGCCGGGGACCACATTCCGGCTTCACGGGAGGTGGGGACGGCGTAGTGGCGAGTCGCGCCCTTGCCTGATGTCGCAGTCGAGGTCACATAACCGACGTAGTTCGCGCAGTCACCAGCGAGACCGCCGTACGTGGTAATGATCCGTCCGTCGGCGACGAGCAGTGCCGAGCGTTCCTGTTCCGCTTGGCGTTCCCGGCTCTTCAGCACATCCATCGACCGATGCCAACGTCGGTGACCGTTCTTCGCGCTGAGCGCCCACAGGGTGTGATGCCCCCCGGTGGTCTCGGCGACCACGAACACCGAACCGGTTCTCGCGTCGTAGGCCGGCGTTCCGGTGATACCCAGCGGGTCGATGTCGCCGCACGGGAGGCTGCTCAGTGGGGCGGGGGTGCCGAGGTGGCGGCGCCACCGATGCTTGCCGTTGCGGGCGTTGAGCCCATAGACCGTGTCGTTCTCCGTCGCGACGATCACTGTGCTGCCGACGACGAGCGGTTCGCCGTACACCGCGCCATCCAGGGAGTCCTTCCAGCCAGGGCGCAACCTCCCGACAGCACGCGTGGCGTGAGCCGACCGACCCGCCGTCCGGCCGTAGGTGGGCCATGTCGTGAATGCGGACGTGGTGGCCGCTGCCGTCGATGAGGCCGTAGGTGTCACCGGCTGGGATCTGGCGCCTGAGGCTCCGGCACTCCCGCCGCTGCACGCGATAGCGGTGAGAAGGACCGGCAAGCTGACAAGCTTCGCGTAACGTCGCATGTCGCCGAGTCTGCACCCTGAGGGACAATGGCTGCATGTCGGAGCAGCCGTCCACGGGCAAGCGCGCCAAGGAACTCAACCAGACCATCCGTTACGTCATGTACTCCGTCTTCAAGGTGCGGACCGGCCTGCCGGACGGTGACCGCGAGGCGATCTCGGGCGAGATCGGGGCGCTGATCGACCAGCTCGCCGAGAAGGGCGTTGTGACCCGCGGGCTGTACGACGTGGCCGGTTTCCGCGCCGATGCCGACCTGATGATCTGGTGGGTGGCCCCCAGCTCGGACGACCTGCAGGAGGCATGGTCCCGGTTCCGGCAGACCGGGCTCGGGCGCGCCTGCGAGCCGGTGTGGTCGGCGATGGCGTTGCACCGCCCGGCGGAGTTCAACAAGAGCCACGTCCCGGCGTACCTGGCGGGCGAGGACCCGGGGCGCTTCGTCTGCGTCTACCCGTTCAACCGCGACTACGAGTGGTACCTGCTGCCCGATGACGAGCGCCGCGACATGCTCAAGGAGCACGGCATGATGGCGCGGACGTTCCCCGACGTGCGCGCCAACACCGTCGCCGCGTTCGCCCTGGGCGACTACGAGTGGATCCTGGCGTTCGAGGCTGAGGAGCTGCACCGCATCGTCGACCTGATGCGCGAGTTGCGCGCTGCCCGGGCGAGGCGGCACACCCGGCTCGAAATCCCGTTCTACACCGGCTCCCGCAAGTCACCGGCCGACCTGGTCGCCGCTCTGCCCTAGGCCCTGCTCGCGGTCCTGGTCTCAGCCGACCAGGCTCGGGTCGATCTCGTCCGGGCAGGTCGCTCCGGCCAGCGCCATGGCGTGCGCCAGGTCTGCGGTGAGCGCCGTCAGCATGGCGGTCACGCCGTCGGCGCCGCCGGCCGCGAGGGCCCAGATCGTCGGTCGGCCGACGAACACGGCTCGAGCCCCGAGCGCCAGGGCGGTGAGCACGCTGACGCCGTCACGGATCCCGCCATCGACGTACACCTCACCCTGGTCGCCGACCGCCGTGGTGATGGCCGCGAGGGCGTCTGCGCTCGTCACGGACCGGTCGAGCTGGCGCCCGCCGTGGTTGGAGACCACAACGCCGGCTGCGCCCGCGGCGAGGCAGGCCAGCGCGTCGTCGGGGCGCAGCACGCCTTTCACCACCACGGGCAGCCCGGAGAGCTCGCGGAGCCACGCGATGTCGGCCATCGTCGTGGCCGGGTCCTGGTCCATGCTGAGCCACGGGTCGACTCCGGGCCGCAGGTGGTCGCCGACGTTGACCAACGACTGCTCGTCGGTGAGCGGCAGGGCGCCGGAGGGTCGGTGCTTCACCCCGGTGTACGGCGTGTCGCCGGTGAGGACCAGAGCGGTGGCCCCGGCTGCGGCAGCCCGGCGTACCAGCCCTTCGGTGAGCGTGCGGTCGCGCATCACGTAGACCTGGAACCACCAATGCCCTGCGGCCGCGGCGGCGACGTCCTCGAGTCGGGTCGAGCACCGGGACGAGACGGCCATCAGCGAGCCGGCGGCCGCCGTACCGCGCGCCGTCGCCACCTCGCCCTCGGGATGGGCCATGACCGAGTACGCCGTCGGGGCGACGAGCACCGGTGAGGTGACCGACGTACCGAGGACGGTCGTGCTGGTTGTCACCGCGGCGACGTCGCGGAGGACGTGCGGGAGCAGCCGGTGTCGCTGCCACGCCGCCACCGCCTCGTCGACGGTGATCTCGAGGCCTGAGCCGCCGGCGTAGTAGTCCCACACGGCCGGCGGGAGCAGCTCGCGAGCCGCGCGCTCCGCGTCGACCAGCGTCGGCAGACCCGCGATTGCCACGAATCCGAGCCTCCCACGCTGCGCCGGAGGACTATGGGGCGGTGACCGCGCCGATCGAGGGCAAGTTTGAGCTCGGGACGGACGGCCCGAACGTCGTGTTAGTGGGTCTCGACGGGTCTCGCACGTCGTGGCGAGCGACCGCCTGGGCGGTGGGGCTGGCGCGCCGACAAGGATCCAAGCTCGTCGTTGTGCACGTCCACAAGCCGTCGGCCAGTGGCTCGCTCGCCCCCGGACTCGCCGGCGCCATGTCGACCGTGGCGACCGAGGTCGCCGAGGAGCTGGAGCACTACCTGGTATCGCGGGCCGACGAGCTCGGTGTGCCGCTGCGGTTCATCTCCGTCGTCGGCGACCCGTGGACCGAGCTGACCCGAGCCGCTGACGAACTGCGCGCGGACATCGTCGTCGTGGGTGCCTCCGAGAGCGCCGGCCACCGGATCATCGGATCGCTGGCCGGCCGGCTGGTGCGCGCGGGACGCTGGCCGGTCTCCGTCGTTCCCTGATCCGCCGTCACTCGGTTGCCGCGGGGAACCACCGTCCGGCCAGAGTCGGGTCACCGGACGGACGCGTGATGCAGCCTGCGACTACCGCCGCAGCGGTCGGGAGCAGGATGACGCCGACGAAGGCGGCCAACGACGACAGCGCGAGTCCCGCGATGAGTCCCGCAACGATGCGTGCGGCCAGCAACCAGCGACCGCCGCGGCGCTCGTAGAGATTCACCAGGGCCATGACGGCGAGGGATCCGACTAGCCCGATGATCGCGGCAACGATCAGGAACACGTCGGCGAACCAGACGAAGATCACGCCCCCGCTTGAGTCCGAGTTCACACCGAGGGTGCCGTGGACGATCAGTCCGGCGGCGATGAGCACCAGGTTGAATCCGACGGCGGCATACAGCGGCCACCGCCACCGCGGCTGCAGCGGCGGCGCTCCCACCGTCCGGTCAGCCACCCATCGAGTCTGGCAGGTGCTGGCGGCTCGTGCGCCGCACTTCAGCGATCAGTGAATCGCCACTGCTCGCCGGCGGTAGGCAGCAGTTCACAAACCCAGGTGCTACGCCTCGTCCACGGGCGCGAAGGTCAGGCTGATGGAGTTCATGCAGTAACGGTCGCCGGTGGGGGTCTGCGGCGCGTCCTCGAAGACGTGGCCGAGATGGCTGCCGCAGCGCTTGCACCGGACCTCCACGCGCGTCATGCCCAGCGAGCGGTCCTCGATCAGCTCGACCGCGTCGGAGTTCGACGGGTCGTAGAACGACGGCCAGCCGCAGTGCGACTCGAACTTCGTGTCGCTCCGGAACAGCTCGTTGCCGCAGGCGCGGCAGGAATACACCCCGACGCGGTGCTCCTCGAGCAGCGGGCCGGTAAACGGGCGCTCGGTGCCGGCCTGGCGGAGCACGGCGTACTCCTCGGGACTCAGTTCCTCGCGCCACTCTTCGTCGGTCTTCTCCACAGCATGAGTCACGCCCTCAATCGTACGGCGAAATCCTCAGTGCGGCGTCACGGGAAGACCGAGCTTGGCGCAGTCCGTGATCACCTTGATGCTGCCGGTGCTGCCGAGGTTCTCGGCGTTCGCGAGCGAGCCGAGGCCGCTGTCGCCGCTGCTGCCGTCGGACTGCTCGGACTCCTCGCCGGCCTCGGTGGCGGCGTTCGCGTGCTCGTCCGCCGAGAGGGTCGCATAGAGCGAGTTGGCGGCCGCCGCCTGCGACGCCAGTGACGCCGCAGCAGAGCCGCCGCTCTGACACGCCTTGGCCGCGAGGGCGTGGCCAGCGGGTGGAGCGCTCGAGCCACACCCTGCCAGGACGACCACCAGGGTCGACGTGGCGAGCACCGTGACCGACCAGCGACGCGTCATACCTTCACTGATCGGCAGAACCCGATGCCGGGTTGACGAGCGATACGGTCCGACTATGGCGTCGCCATTCGTCGAGGTGGAGATCGGACCTCGCACCGTCAAGGTGACCAACCCCGACCGGGTGTACTTTCCGGCGCGCGGTGAGACGAAGCTCGACCTCGTCAACTACTACCTGTCGGTCGGCGAGGGCATCGTCCGCGCGCTCTACGAGCGGCCCTGCATGCTGCATCGCTACCCGGAAGGGGTCGGCGGCGAGAAGATCTACCAGAAGCGGCTGCCCAAAGGCGCCCCGGAGTGGGTGGAGACCGCCGAGGTCAGCTTCCCGTCCGGCCGCACCGCCGACGAGTTGTGCGTCACCGAGCTGGCATCGGTTGCGTGGGCCGTGCAGATGTCGACGGTCGAGTTCCATCCCTGGCACACCCGGCGCGACGCGGTCGAGATGCCGGACGAGCTTCGGATCGACCTCGACCCGCAGCCGGGCACCGGATTCGCCGAGGCCAAGCAGGTCGCGCTCATTGTGCGTGAGGTTCTATCGGAGCTCGGAGCGGTGGGCTGGCCGAAGACCTCGGGCAACCGCGGGATCCACATCTACGTCCGGATCGAGCCGAAGTTCGGTTTCCGCGAGGTACGCCGGGCCGCGCTCGCCTTCGCTCGCGAGGTCGAGCGGCGGGTGCCCGAGCAGGTCACGACGGCCTGGTGGAAGGAAGAGCGAGGCGAGCAGATTTTCCTGGATTACAACCAGAATGCGAAGGACCGCACGATAGCGGCGGCGTACTCGGTCCGGGGGTTGCCTCATGGTCCGGTGTCGGCGCCGTTGACGTGGGACGAGCTGCCCGACGTCGAGACCGCCGACTTCACAATCGCGACGATGCCGGAACGATTTGCGCGACTTGGCGACCTGCATGCCGGGATCGATGACGTGCATTTCAGCATCCAGCCGTTGCTCGACTGGGCCGACCGTGACGAGGTCGACCGTGGTCTCGGCGATGCGCCGTACCCGCCGAACTTTCCGAAGATGGAGGGCGAGCCTCCGAGAGTCCAACCGAGCCGCGCCAAGCGAGTGACCAGCGAAAACGCTGCCGACTAGCTGGCGTGGCACTGTCACCCCTGGTCACGCCCTGATGCGCCCCTAACGTTCGGCCTATCCGCATCGGCCGACTCAGAGGGGAAGCCATGAAACTGTCACCGATGATTGCTGTAGCTGCAGGAGCGCTCGTTGTAGGCCTGGCAGCGCCTGCTGCTGCGTCTGAGGCGAGTCACCTGATCACGGGCAGTCAGATCAAGAACCACACGATCACGGGCAAGAAACTGAAGAACAAGAGCGTGCTCCTGCTTGGGCGATCGACGCTCATGGAATCGTTCATCTTCGCGGCGCGATCGAGGGCGGAAGTTCGGGCACCGCCGCTTTCACGCTTCCCGCGTCTATCTCCTCCGGCCCCCATGAGATATTCGTCCCGGTCGTCTCAGACAGCAACACCTACATCGGAGCCCTTGAGATCAACAACGGCTCCGTGTACCCGACCAACGGTGGTGGCGCGCCGTCAAGCGCCATCACGGACTTCGCCAGCCTCGAAGGCGTGACATTCAGCGCAGACGGCTAGCAAGGCACGACGCGCTGAAGTGCCCCCGCGGGATGACACAGGGGGCACTTCAGCGGTTGGCCGATAGGCAGCCCAGCCGAGCGCGAAAGCCTTAGATACGGTTCGGGGGTGGCGAGATACGAAGTGAGGCAGGAATCAGGCTGCGAGTTCCTGGCGTGGCCCGAGGTGAGTGACAAGACCTCGGCGGAGACGGTTGTCATCAACAGCCGCGCCGACCTGCTCGCGCTGCAACAGGCCGGGCACGTCGTGACCCTCGACGAGGTCACGCAGTCGCTGTTCGACGACTGCTTCCCGCCGGGCTAGTCAGTGCCCGCTGGTTGCCAGCGTGGCGTGAACCTGCGCGATCGAGGAGTACGCCGTGGCCAGCGCCACCGCGAACTCACGCGCCCGGTCGTCGATCTTGGCGTCGTCGCCCTCGGTGGCCATCGCGGTCGTCAGCAGTTGATGGGCGTTGTCGGCCAGCTCTTCGGCGGCGCTGTGGTGCTCCTGGGTGTTCATGTCCAAAGACCTGCCCATCCGGTGGGGTTTCGAAGCGTGGGACTACGACGTTCGGGTCAGCGCCGAGGATTCGGAATGTGCTCCGAACGGCGCTACAGACCAACGGCTTCAGGCTGCAGGATGAGGAGCATGCCCAACGTCATCGATCGATACATGCAAGCCGACGCCGCATTCGCGGCGTTGCACCGCGACGCAACCCCCGGAGTCCCGCGAAGCGAGGAGGAGTGGCGGATCTACCACGAGTGGGCGGACGCCACGGCCGACTACCTGCACCTCGTCGATGCGCACCTGGATCCGACGGAGGTCGTCCCTAGCGAGCTGGCCCGGATCCGGCGAATCCTCCGGAGCCGCCAGGCCGCCAAGTCACGGGCGTCCTGACCGAGGACGTCTCGCCCGTCAGACGGTGACGGGATGCGGGATGTGCAGCAGGCCTTCGACCTTGGCGACCCGGACCGCGGCGGCCACGGTCACCGCTGCGCCGCCGATCACGACGGCGAGGACGAAGACGCTCTTCGCTTCGACGAAACTGACCGTCGACATGTTTTCGAGCAGGAACACCGTGACGATGGACTTCATCAGGCACAGCCCGGCCCAGAACAGGGTCAGCCGCCAGAACAGCTTCTGGATCGCCGGGCGACCGGCGACCTCGTCGTTCATCGGGTAGAAGTCACCGGCGAGCCGAGCCACGACCGGGCGCGCCGTCGCGAGCGACAGCAGGAACAGGACCGCGACGATGCCGTCGGTGACGGCGGGCTGCAGGAAGTAGATGAAGGTGCTGCCGCTGGCGAGCGCGAGGACGGTCTTCGCCGTCAGGCCGACCATGCTGATCATCAGCAGGCCCGACGCCCGGCGCTTGGTGCGCAACCGCCAGGCCATTGCGCCGTAGCACCAGACCAGGGCGGCGATCAGAGCGGTCCAGACGTTCCCGGCGCGCAGGCACAGGAAGAACAGCACGCTGGGGACCACGTTGGCCATCAGCAGGCTCAGGCCCAGGTGCTTCATGATCATCGCGAGTTTCGGCGTGTGATGATGAGGCTGGGGGTGGATCTGGGGGACGACGTCCATCGCGTGGTCGGGCATCGACGGAGCCGCGACGAGCACGGGTGCGGCTAACGTCACGCGATGCCTCCTGGTCGGCGGTGGATTGCTTTCCTTCCTTGTCGGTACCCAATCTGGCGACCTTGATGTCCCGCGCGATGAACGCACGGGTGAACTTCGTTGAGCCATTCGTGAACACCAGCTCCGTAGGGACCTCACCGCGACCTCGTCACGGCCGGCATTTCGCGGGCCCGTATAACGGGTGCATGGCGAGTGCGATCCCTGACGAGGCGAAACCGTCGATGCGACTCGCGCTGGAGCTGCTCACCGCATGGTACGCCGCTGACGACCAGGACTTTTCGTTGCTCGAGGAGCGTCTCGACGCGCTCTCCGCGGCGGGCGGCCCGGGCGACCGGGTCGCCCTCGATGGTCTGGTGCAACTCACCGGCGTACTGCTCACTGGGTACGCCGAAGGCGCCGGGATGAGCCCGCCGGACGCGCTCGCGCTGCTCGGGCGCTGGCTCGCCTGATCACGGAGAGTGACGACCTCTAAGGTGATCCAAATGTCGTCGATGTCGTTGCGTCGAGCGCCGGCCAAGCTGCTCGGTCTGCTCGCGACCCTGGTCGGGCTGGCCAGCGTCGTGGCGGCCGCGATCCTGGTGCTGTACATCGTGCTGGTCGTTTTCAAGGCCAACCCGCACAACGTGATCGTGCGGGATGTGAAGGACATCGCCCGACCGCTCGCCTGGGTATTCAAGGACCTGTTCACGCCGAAGTCACCCCGGCTGCGAGTCCTGGTCAACTACGGGATCGCCGCCATCGTGTACCTGCTGGTGGGGCGCCTCATCGTCCGCGTCCTCAACCTCGGCGGCGCGGCCGACTGAGGTCTGCCACGGGCAAGGACACGCTCGCCGGGTCCCGCCCCCGGGGGGTGAGGTGGGACGAGCCGGATCGGTAGCTACTCCGGCGAGCGCGCCCTGCAGACCTCAGAAAAACTCTTCAACCTGAAGACCGCCTGAAACCTGGCCGGGTTCGGCGATGTGGCTTCGGCCAGAATGACCGACATGAAGCTTCCCGTGATGCCTCCCGTCGCTCCGATGCTGGCGAAGTCGGTGCCGGAGATCCCGCCGACCGGGTCCTACGAGCCGAAGTGGGACGGCTTCCGGTCGGTGATCTTCCGGGACGGCGACGAGGTCGAGATCGGCAGCCGCAACGAGAAGCCGATGACGCGCTACTTCCCCGAGCTGGTCGAGGCGTTCCACGCCGAGCTCCCCGAACGCTGCGTGGTGGACGGGGAGATCGTCATCGCCACGGACGCCGGGCTGGACTTCGAGGCGCTGCAGCAGCGGATCCACCCCGCCGTGTCCCGGGTGAACCTGCTTGCCCAGCAGACCCCGGCGGCGTTCATCGCCTTCGACCTGCTCGCGATCGGTGACGAGAACCTCACGGGTGAGCGGTTCGAGGACCGCCGGGCTCGGCTCGAGCAGGCGCTGGCGTCGTCGCACCCGCCGGTTCACATCACGCCGGCGACCACGGATCGGGACACCGCACTGCGGTGGTTCGCGGAGTTCGAGGGGGCCGGGCTCGATGGGGTCGTCGCCAAACCTCTGGACGGGACCTACCAGCCGGACAAGCGAGTGATGTTCAAGATCAAGCACGAGCGCACCGCGGACTGTGTTGTCGCGGGCTACCGGGTGCACAAGTCCGGCCCGGACGCGGTGGGGTCCTTGCTCCTCGGGCTCTATACCGAGGACGGATCGCTCGCGTCCGTCGGCGTGATCGGTGCGTTCCCGATGGCCCGTCGGCGTGAGCTGTTCGCCGAGTTGCAGCCGCTGGTCACGACGTTCGAGGAGCATCCGTGGAACTGGGCGGCGCCCAGCGACACCGCGCGCAACCCGCGGTCGGGTGAGACGTCGCGCTGGAACGCCGGCAAGGACCTGTCGTTCGTGCCGTTGCGGCCGGAGCTGGTCGTCGAGGTCCGTTACGACCATATGGAAGGGGCGCGGTTCCGGCACACCGCGCAGTTCTCCCGCTGGCGCCCGGACCGGGCGCCGCGGTCCTGCACCTACGAGCAGCTGGAACGGCCGGTCACCTTCGAGCTCGGCGACATCGTGCCGGGCTTGCGCTGAGGGGGTTTGTCCATTGCGCGGCGGTTCGGTCATCAGATTCACCCGTAGTTGTGATGTCGACGGTCTTGTCGAACGGTCGCCTGGCTGATCGAATCGACCCTGGTTGAGTCGATCGGCTGGGGGGCCGCCATGTCGGGTACTGAGGCACTGTTGAGTGACGTGATCTCCCACCATCGAGGGGCGTGGGGGAAGTGGGACCGGCTGGGACGCGCCGAGCAGCGCCGGCTGTTGGCGTACGTCGATGAGGCCAGGCTGCCGTGGTCCCGTCGGCATCGTGCTCACGAGCTGGCGTTCTATCTCACGTTGGACCGGGCCGGCATCGAGCGGTGGCTGAGGGGCCAGGAGGCCCGACCCGCCGGCTGAGCCCCATGCGGCCGGTCAGAACGCCGCCGTGCCGTCGGGGGTGCCCCAGCCGGTCGGTCCGTCCCAGCCGCTGCGCGCAACGCACCAGCGGGTGGTCGGGCACGACCCGTTGCTCCCGCGGGTCACGTCGTGCAGCGCGGCGTGGTGGGACCACAGTCCGGCGGCGTCGGTGACAGATCCGGTGTTGCCGGCGAGGGCGTAGACCGCCGCGATGATCGGGGACGAGGCGCTGGTGCCGCCGAAGGTGAGCCAGCCGCTGGTGCCCTGGTAGCTGTCGCTGTCGTAGACAGCCACTCCCGTCGCGGGATCGGCGACGGCTGCCACGTCGGCCTCGGCGCGACCGGAGCAGCCGGTCAGCGTCCGCTTCTGCCACGACGCTGTGTTCTCGGTCGAGCAGCCGCTGCCGCCGTCGCTCCACGCTGTCTCGGTGAACCCGCGGGCCGCGCTGGAGCGCTTCAACGACGTACCACCGACCGCGGTGACCCATTTCGAGGAGGCGGGGTACGACGCGCCGTATCCGGCGTCCCCGGCTGATGCCGTGATCGCGACACCGGAGTGGTGGAAGTAGCGGCCGTAGCTGGAGTCGCCGGCGTCGGGGCCGCCGAAGGAGTTGCTCACGACGTCAGCTCCGAGCTTCACCGCGGTGTCCTCGGCGGCGCCGAGGTTGGCCATCGACGCCGAGTCGGCTTCGACCAGCAGCACGTGGCACCGCGGGCAGGTCGCGCTGACCATGTCCAGGTCCAGCGAGATCTCCTGCGCCCAGCCGCCGTCGGCCGCCGGATAGCTGGTGCCGCCAGCCTGGCCGACCTTACGGAAGCAGCCGTTGGACGTGGTGCAGGTCGTCAGGCCGTACTGGGAGCGGTAGACAGCCAGGTCGTGGGCGGCGTTCGGATCGTCGTAGGCGTCCACGATCGCCACCGTCTCGCCGCTGCCTCGGCTGGCTGAAGGAAGCTCGTAGGCCTGCTGGATGGCCGGGGGACCGTAGCCGACCGGCGACGTCTCGTGCCGCACCCGACCCTTAACGGTGTGGTCCACCCGGATCGCGAAGCAGTGGTTGCGGGCACCGTGGGCTCGCTTGCACACAGTGACGTCCTTGGTCTTCTTCGCGGCGGCCTTGTCCACCGCCCCCGATGTGGCGGTCCCGGGGTGGCCGTGGGCGGCCATCGGGTCGAGCTGGCCAGTGGCGAGCGCGGCGAGGATCACGGCGCAGCCAAGCAGGGGTCGGATGCGGTGGTGCACGGGCGGACCTCCGGTCGGTGGGAGCTGACCGGGCGAGCCTGGCGCCTGGCGTGGCGGTGAAGTCGTCACGAGCGCAAGCTGTGGACGGCGCCGACGTGACGCCGGCCTGTGGGCTCAGTCGCCGGTGGCGAGCTCGACGATCACCGTCGACTCGGGATCGAGCTCGACGACTCGGTCGCGGTACACGAACCCGGTCTCGGACGCCAGGATCACCGAGGTCGGGGTGCCTTCGACCGGCACCTCGAGGCGTTGACCCGACAGGTTGCACACCACGGCGAGCCGGCCCCGGTACAGCACGAACCAGCGGGCGTCCTCGTCGAAGCCGCAGCGCACCTCGTCGAGCCGGTCCTGGGTGAGCTCGGGCCGCTCTCGGCGCAGCGCGATCAGCTTGTGGTACCAGTCCAGCAGCCCGGCGTGGGGGTCCTCGTCGAGCTCGTCCCAGTCGAGCTTCGAGCGCTCGAAGGTCTGCGGGTCCTGCGGATCTGGGATGTCATCGGCGGCCCAGCCGTGCGCGGCGAACTCCGCCTGCCGACCCTCCCGCACCGCGGCCGCGAGCTTCGGGTCCGGGAACGACGTGAAGTACTGCCACGGCGTGGAGGCCGCCCACTCCTCGCCCATGAACAGCATCGGGGTGTACGGCGCACACAACAGCAGCGCGGCCCCGACCTTCAACAGGCCCGGCGTGAGAATCGCCGACAGCCGGTCACCCGTGGCGCGGTTCCCGATCTGGTCGTGATCCTGCAGGTAGGCGACGAAGCGCGAGCCCGGCGTGCTGCGCCGGTCGACGGCACGACCGTGGGTCCGGCCACGAAAGCTCGACCAGGTGCCGGCGTGGACGAACGCCGAGGACAGCGCCGTCGACAACGTGGCCAGCGACCCGAAGTCCTCGTAGTAGCCCTGCCGTTCGCCGGTCAGCGTCGCGTGCAGGGCGTGGTGGACGTCGTCGCTCCACTGCGCGTCCAGCCCGAGACCGGCCGGTGGCGCGGCCACCGTCCGCGGATCGTTGAGGTCGCTCTCCGCCACCAGGAACAGCGGCTTGCCGACCTGCGCGGCGAGCTCGTGGACCCGTTCAGCCAGCTCCTCGAGCAGCGGGAACGCGCGGGTGTCGACCAGGGCGTGGACCGCGTCGAGCCGCAGGCCGTCGAGGTGGAAATCCCGCAGCCAGCCGATCGCGTTGTCGATGATCCATGCCCGGACCTCATCCGACCCCGGAGCGTCGAGATTGACCGCCGATCCCCACGGCGTGGTGTGCCGGTCGGTGAAGTACGGGCCGAACTCCGCCAGGTAGTTCCCGCTCGGCCCCAGGTGGTTGTAGACGACATCGAGAACGACCCCGATGCCGCGGTCGTGGCAGGCGTCGACGAAACCCTTGAGTGCGTCCGGGCCGCCATAGGGCTCGTGCACGGCGTAGAGCGCGACCCCGTCGTACCCCCAGCCCCGCGGCCCGTCGAACGCCGCGAGCGGCAGCAACTCGACCGCGTCCACGCCGAGCTCGACGAGATGGTCGAGCCGGGTCAGGGCAGCCGACAGGGTGCCTTCCTCAGTGAAGGTGCCGACGTGCAGCTCGTAGAGGACGCTGCCGGCGAGCGGCACTCCGCGCCAGCTGCCGTCGTGCCACTCGTAGCGCTCGTGGTCGTAGACGCGTGAGGCGGCGTGGACGCCGTTAGGCTGCCACAGCGACCGGGGATCCGGTCGGGGCTCACCCCCGTCGACGCGGAAGGCGTAGTCGGCGCCGTGCTTGAGGTCGGAGGCGGCGAGCTGCCACCAGCCGCCATGGCGCTCCGTCAGGTCGCGGTCGTTCTCGCCGTCGTAGAGCGCCACCTGGGTGGCCTCGGGTGCCCACACCCGGAAGGTCGTCACGTGCTCTGCCTACCCGTCATCGCACCAGCAAGGCGACCGGCAGCCGGTCGAGCAGTGTGGCAAGGCTCACGTCGATGACGTCGCGGTCGGTGAGCAGATCGTGCCAGCCGTCGCCGGGCAGCGCGACACGGGTGTCGCCCCAGCCGCCTCGCCGAGCCAGCCGGACCGGGAGCCGGGTGACGACGGTGGCGATGTCCTCACCGCGTCGGAAGGCGATCGCGTGCTCGTGCGCATCACCGGTCACCTCGATCGGGGTGTACGGCGCGCCGACCAGCTCCGGCCGGTCGCGGCGGAGCCTCGCGGCCGTCGCGGTGACGAGCAGCTTCGGGTCATCGAGGCTGGCCAGCTTGCGCCGGCGCTCGTCGTAGTCCACCGGCCGGCGGTTGTCGGGGTCGACCAGCGCGTAGCTCTCGAGCTCGCAGCCCTGGTAGATGTCGGCGACGCCGGGCATCGTCAACTGCAACAGCTTCTGCGACAACGAGTTGGACAGTCCGGGCGCGCGGACGTTCTCAGCCACGAACCTGTTGATGTCGTTCATGAGGGCGTCGTTCGCGTAGATGCGCTCGATGTAGCGGTGGACGGATTCCTCGAAGCTGGCGTTTGGTTCCGTCCATGTGGTCGCCAGCTTCGCTTCCCGGTTGGCCTTCACCAGGTAGGCCTGAAGTCGTTCTTCCGAAATCGGCCAGGCGGCGACCAGGTTCTGCCAGATGAACGACCGGATCCGCGGACGCGAGCTCATCAGCCCGATGGCCCGTTGCCATTCCGCCACAGCGGTCTGCCACTCCTCCGGTAACTCAAGCAGCGTGACGAGCCTGGCGCGGACGTCCTCGGATCGTTTGGTGTCGTGGGTCGACAGCGTTGTCATCGTCGCTGGCCAGTCGCTCGCCAGCTGTTCACAGAACCGGTGCCAGGGCGCCGGCTCGAGGCCTTCCCAGATGCGGTAGAGGTCGCTGCCGACCTCCTTGAGCGCCAGCATCTCCGCGTCGCGGTAGAAGGCCGTGTCCTCGACGCCCTTCGCCATGACCGGGCCGGCCGTCTGCATCAGCCGCACCGACCCCAACGCGTGAGCGGCTACCCAATCGACCTCCCGGCCGCGACGGAGCTCGCTTCGCCCCCTGGTCAGCCAGTGCGCCTGCTCGCGGGCTCGCTCGATGACGGCGCGGGCGGCGTCCGGCTCCTCGGGGTACGCCCGGTAGACCGGCATCTCGGCCAGGAACAGCTCGACGGCCTCACGCAGACTCCTCGCGTTGAGGTCGGCGCCGGCCGCGTCGGGATCGGCCAGCAGCTCCCGCACGACGCGGTCAACCTCACTTCCGAGCAGCGTCTGCACGACCAGCCGTTTCGCAGCCGGGATCGTGGTGAATGGTGGTGCGTCACCACCGTCGTCGTCGGGGCCGCCCTCGGGAGCGTCGATCAAGACGGCGGTGACCATGTTCAGCGCGTCGTACCCGGTGGTGCCGGCGCACTTCCACGACCGGGGCAGCGATTCCTGGCCGCCGAGGATCTTCTCCACCACAACCCACTTGTCGCGGCTGGCCGCGGCCAGGTCGTCGAGGTAGCCACCGGGGTTCGCGAGGCCGTCGGGGTGGTCGATCCGCCAGCCGTCGACCGGGCCGGGGAGATCCAGCAGGCTGCGGTGGGTCGCCTCGAACACCTCGGGCAGCTCGACCCGGACGCCCATCAGAGTCGTGACGTCGAAGAACCGGCGGTAGTTCAGCTCGTCGTTGCCGGTCCGCCAGTGAGCCAGCCGGTAGTGCTGCTCGTCGAGGGTCAGCGTGCCCTGCGCCATCGGGAACTCGTGGTCGTAGTAGCGGACCAGCTCGGCGACGCGGTCGACGACCACCTCGCCGTCTGCCACCGCGTCACGGAGCGGTTTCCCCAGCACCGGCAACAGGATCTTGCCGCCTTGCGCCTCCCAGTCGACGTCGAGCCAATCGGCGTACGGCGATGCCCGGCCGTGGCGCAGCACGTCCCACAGCACCGGGTTGAGCCGCTCGGGTGTCGGCCACGCCATGTGATTCGGGACGACGTCGATGACGAGCCCGAGTCCGTATTGCTCGCACGCGGCGACGAGCTCGGCCCATCCCGCGTCGCCGCCGAGATCCTCCGACAACCGCGAGTGGTCGACGACGTCGTACCCGTGGGCGGAGCCGGGTGCCGCCTGCAGCACGGGGGAGCAGTAGACGTGGCTCACCCCGAGGTCGCTCAGGTAGGGCACAACAGCAGCGGCGTCCCGGAAGTCGAAGTCGGCCCGCAGCTGCAGCCGGTAGGTCGTGGTCGGAACTCTCACCGTCAGTAGAGCTTCTGCAGCACGAGGACCGATCGGGGCTCGACGGCGAACGCCTCGCCCGATTTCATCGCTCGTTCCTCGGCTTGGTCGACCATCGGAGCGTGGGTGTCGATCACGACCTTCCAGCGCTCGGCTGCGTCTAAGTCGGGGAGCGTGAACTCCAGCGGCTCGTAGAAGCCGTTGAAAAGCAAGAAGAACGAGTCGTCACTGACTGGCTCACCGCGGGTGTCGGGCTCGCGAATGCCGTCGCCGTTCAGGAAGACCGTCAGCGACTTCGCGGCGCCGGAGTCCCAGTCCTCGTCGGTCATCGGCTCGCCGCTCGGCTGGAACCACCCGATGTCCTGCAGGTCCGAGCCGCGGACCTGGCGACCGTTGAAGAAGCGCCGGCGCCGGAACACGGTGTGTTCCTTGCGGAACGCGACCAGCTTGGCGACAAAGTCGGTGAGCACCTCAAACTCACGGGCCCGGTCCCAGTCGACCCAGGAGATCGGGTTGTCCTGCGCGTAGACGTTGTTGTTGCCGTGCTGGGTCCGGCCAAGCTCGTCGCCGTGCAGCAGCATCGGGACACCCTGCGAGAGCAAGAGGGTGGTCAGCAGGTTGCGTTTTTGTTGCTCCCGCAGCGCGATGATCTCGAGGTCGTCCGTCTCACCCTCGACCCCGCAGTTCCATGACCGGTTGTGGCTCTCGCCGTCGTTGTTGTCCTCGCCGTTGGCCTCGTTGTGTTTCTCGTTGTAGGACACCAGGTCGTGCAACGTGAACCCGTCGTGGGCGGTCACGAAGTTGATCGAGGCGAACGGCCGTCGGCCGTCGTCCTCGTAGAGGTCCGAGGAGCCGGTCAGGCGTGACGCGAACTCCGCGAGCGACGCACCTTCGCCACGCCAGTAGTCGCGAACGGTGTCGCGGTACTTGCCGTTCCACTCGGTCCACAGCGGTGGGAAGCCGCCGACGTTGTAACCGCCCTCGCCGACGTCCCACGGCTCCGCGATCAGCTTCACCTGGCTGATGACCGGATCCTGCTGGACCAGGTCGAAGAACGCCGAGAGCCGGTCGACCTCGTGGAACTGCCGGGCGAGTGTCGACGCCAGGTCGAACCGGAACCCGTCGACGTGCATGTCGAGCACCCAGTAGCGCAGCGAGTCCATGATCAGCTGCAGCACGTGTGGGTGCCGCATCAGCAGCGTGTTCCCGGTGCCGGTCGTGTCGTAGTAGTGCTCGGGGTCGCCGTCGACGAGCCGGTAGTAAGAGGCGTTGTCGATGCCGCGGAACGACAGTGTCGGACCGAGCTCGTTGCCTTCTGCGGTGTGGTTGTAGACGACATCGAGGATGACCTCGAGACCGGCCTCGTGCAGCGTGCGCACCATCGCCTTGAACTCCTGGACCTGCTGGCCGCGCTGCCCAGCCGAAGAGTAGTCGTTGTGCGGTGCCAGGAAACCGATCGTGTTGTAGCCCCAGTAGTTGTGCAGGCCGCGGTCGCTGAGGAACGAGTCGTGGATGAACTGGTGCACCGGCATCAGCTCGATCGCGCTGACACCCAGCTTGTGGAAGTGCTCGATCATCAGGGGGTGCGCGAGCGCCGCGTAGGTGCCCCGGATCTCCTCCGGGATCCCAGGGTGGGTCATGGTCAGACCCTTGACGTGGGCCTCGTAGATGACCGTCTCGTTGTACGGCGTGCGAGGGTGGCGGTCGTTGTCCCAGTCGAAGAACGGGCTGACGACAACCGACTTCGGCATGTGCGGCGCTGAGTCGCTTTCGTTGATCTTCTTGTGGTCATCGAACTGGTAGGAGAAGCACGACTCGTCCCAGTCGACGGCACCCTCGATCGCCTTGGCGTAGGGGTCCAGGAGCAGCTTCGTCGGGTTGCAGCGACAGCCGTGCGAGGGTTCGTAGGGTCCATAGACCCGGTAGCCATAGCGTTGCCCAGGCCCGATGTTGGGCAGATAGCCGTGCCAGACGAACGCGTCGCGCTCTCGCAGGCGGGTCCGGGTCTCGATGCCGTCGTCGTCGAACAGGCAGAGCTCGATCTGCTCGGCGCACTCGCTGAACAGGGCGAAGTTTGTCCCCGAACCGTCATAGGTGGCGCCAAGCGGGTACGCCGAGCCGGGCCAGGGGGTCATCTCGGAGACGCTAGTAGATGGCACGGGGACGACCTGCCCCGATGCGCAGCGGGCAACCGGTCGTGGGAGCAGTCGGTTGCCCGTGGCAGGGTGATCCGAATGACCCGCGATGCAGCCGACGACTGGGACGCGCAGGCTGAGTCGTTTGACGAGCAGCCGGATCACGGCTTGCTCGACCCTGACGTCCGGCGCGCTTGGCGCGATCTGCTGCTCCCGCTGATGCCACCGGCGCCTGCCTCACTGCTGGATGTCGGGTGCGGGACCGGCACGTTGTCGGTGCTCTTGGCGCAGGCTGGTTATGCCGTCACAGGGGTCGACTCTTCTCGCCGGATGGTCGCGGCGGCCCGGCGTAAGGCCCAGCTCGCCGGTGTGACGGTCGGGTTCGTCATTGGTGACGCGTCGGACCCGGCCGTGAGTTCATCAGCTTTCGACGTGGCCCTGTGCCGACATGTGCTGTGGGCGCTGCCCGATCCTGCTGCGGCTATCAATCGCTGGAACGAGCTGCTGTCGCCGGATGGTCGTCTGGTCCTGGTCGAGGGGCAGCGGTCAACCGGCACGGGACTGACCGCCGCCCAGGCGAGGTCGCTGGTTCTGCGCAGCCGGCAGGAGGCGGAGACGAGTCGGCTCGACGACCCCGGGCTGTGGGGAGGGCCGATCGCGGACGAGCGCTACGTGGTCGTGTCGCGACGCTGAGGTCGCTGCGGGTGGATCGTCTCGCCGCGCTCGAGCATCTCGATGAACGAGGTGAGACGACGGGCTCGGGTTTCGGGCCGCTTCGCGCCACCGAGTCGGAACAGGATCGCGTAACGGTTCTGGCTGGTCAGGGAGTCGAACATCGCCGCGGCGTCGGGTGACACGGCGAGCGCGTCGACAAGATCGGGCGGCACCTCGATCGTGGCGGGTCCGGCGTACGCCGCCTCCCACCGGCCGTCCGCCTTGGCACGATCGACCTCGGCAACCCCGGCTGGGTGCATCCGGCCCTGCCCGGCGAGCCGCTCGACATGCTCGATGTTGCGCAGCGACCACGTGCTGCGGGCGCGGCGCGGGGTGAAGCGCTGCCGGAACGTCGCGTCGTCCCGGCGCTTGGTCTGGCCGTCGATCCAGCCGTGGCACAGCGCCTCGTCGAGGGCCTCGTCATGGGTCAGCGACGTCGGTGACACCGTGCCCTTGCGGGCCAGGACCAGCCAGACGCCGGCGGGTGTCTCGTGGTACTCCTCAAGCCAGCCGCGCCAGGCCGTGGCGTCGACCATGACCAGCTCCGCGGGTTCTGCTCCCACGTCGAGCGCTCAGGCCACCTTGGGGGTCGCGCGCTCGACGATGGCGCCGCTGTCGACCCCAGCGGGCAACGTCCCGAACGCGTACCCCCAGTCACCGCTCAACCGCGACGCGCAGAACGCGTCCGCGACGTACGGCGGGGCGCTGCGGATGAGCAGCGACGCCTGCAGCACCAGGGCCATCCGCTCGACGAGGCGGCGAGCGCGGACCTCGATCGACGAGGTGTCGGCGAGCGCGGTCTCCAGTTCGGCGAACGCCGCGTCGAGGCGAGGGTCGGCGCCGAGCGCGAGCCCGATCTCGGCCCGGAACGCCTCCCAGGCGCCCGGCGAACGGCTCAGTGCCCGCAGCACGTCGAGGGCGTTGACGTTGCCCGATCCCTCCCAGATGGAGTTCAGCGGCGCCTCGCGGTAGAGCCGAGCCATCGGGAAGTCCTCGACGTACCCGTTGCCGCCCAGGCACTCCAGCGCCTCGGCCGCGACCGCCGGCCCCCGCTTGCACACCCAGTACTTACCGACCGCCGTGGCGAGCCGGCGGAAGTCGCGCTCGTCGTCATCGACCGCTGCCGCAAGCCGCACCATCAGTGCGGTGGCGGCCTCGGACTCAACGGCGAGGTCGGCGAGGACGTGACGCATCAACGGCTGGTCGGCGAGCCGCTGGCCGAACGCGCGCCGATAAGCCGCGTGGTGGGTGGCCTGCGCGACCGCCGCGCGCATCAGCGACGTCGAGCCGATCACGCAGTCCAACCGGGTTGCGCCGACCATTTCAATGATCGTGGGGACGCCACGGCCCTCGTCGCCGAGCCGCCAGGCGACGGTGTCCTCAAGCTCCGGCTCGCTGGAGGCGTTGGACCGGTTGCCGAGCTTGTCCTTGAGCCGCTGGATCCGGAAGGTGTTCCGGGTGCCGTCGGGCAGCACCCGAGGTACGACGAAACAGGTGAGACCGCCCGGTGCCTGGGCCAGCATCAGGAAGACGTCGCACATCGGCGCCGAGGTGAACCACTTGTGGCCGGTGAGCCGGTAGGTCCCGTCGGCGGCGGGCACGGCCCGCGTCGTATTGGTCCTGACGTCCGAGCCACCTTGCTTCTCGGTCATGCCCATCCCGGCCAGGGATCCGGCCTTGTTCTGCGGGGGCCGCAGCCCAGGGTCGTACGTCGTCGAGAGCAGCCGCGGCTCCCACTCGGCGGCGAGCGCTTCGTCGGTGCGCAGCGCGGGAATCGCGGCGTGGGTCATCGAGATGGGGCAGCCGTGACCTCCTTCGACCTGTGACCAGACCGCAAACCCGGCGGCTCGGGCGACCTGGGCGCCGGGTCCCGGGGACAGCCACGACGAGGCGTGCAGTCCCTCCGAGATGGCGACCGTCATGAGCGAGTGCCACGACGGGTGGAAGTCGACCTCGTCGATGCGGTGCCCGTAGCGGTCGTGGGTGCGCAGCACCGGGGGGTTCACGTTGGCCAGCCGGCCCCATTCCTGGGCCTCGTCGCTGCCGGCCCGCCGGCCCAGCGCGCTGAGCCGGTCGGTCGCCCAGCTGGCGCTGTGCCGGTCGACACCCTCCACCAACGCCGCATCGGCGGTGAACACGTCGTACCCGGCCAGCGGTGGCGGCTGGTTGTCCACGTCATGCGTCGCAGCCATTGCACCAGTCAACCAGCCGGTTGGCTCTACCGTTTGCGGATGGCATCAGTCGCTGAGTCGGCGGAACGGGCTTCGGGCCCCCCGCGCAAGCTCAGCGCTCCGGTCGCTGTCGGCAGGATCGCGGTGTCGGCGGTCAAGCGGGCCTGGCACGATCGGGTGCTCGGGCTGGCCGCGGAAGCCGGGTTCTGGCAGCTGCTGTCGTTGCCCTCGCTGATCCTCGCCGTACTCGGCACGATCGGCTACTTCAGCGGGGTGCTCGGCAAGGCCAACGTCAACGACCTGCAGCGCACGATCGACAACGGTCTCGGACATGTGATCGTGCAGAGCGCGGTGCAGTCCACCGTGGCGCCGGCGCTGCACCGGATCCTTGCCGATGGCCGAGCGGACGTTGTGTCGATCAGCTTCGTGGTGTCGCTGTGGACCGGCTCGTCGGCGATGGCGACCTACGTCAACACGATCACGATCGCCTACGGGATGCGGGGGCGTCGCAGCGCCGTGCGCAGCCGGTTGCTCGCACTGCGGCTCTACCTCGGGTTCGTGCTCGCGACGATCGTCCTGCTGCCGCTGCTGGTGCTCGGGCCCGGCCAGCTGGTCGACCTGTTCCCGGAGCACGATCACGGCGTGATCCACGGGATCGTCACGGTCGCCTTCTGGCCGGTGGTGGTCGGGGTCACGCTGACCCTGCTCGCCACGCTCTACCACCGGGCCGTGCCGGTCCGGGCCCCCTGGCGGCGGGCGCTGCCCGGTGCGGTCATCGCGATGGCGATCTGGCTGGTCGGCTCGATCGTGCTCCGCGAGTGGCTCACCTGGGCGTTTCGTCGTACCGCTACCTACGGTCCGCTGTCGGCTCCCGTCGCCGTGCTGTTGTTCCTGTACCTCACTGCGTTGGCCATCCTGTTCGGGGCCGAGCTGAACAACGAGATCGAACGGATGTACCCGAGCGCGCAGACCCAGGTGCTGCATCTGGGCGATAACGACGCCACGTAGGCTTCGGGCGACAGGGGACCACGCAGGAGGACTTGGGATGGCCGGGAACGGGCACGGGGCAAGCGGCGCGACCTGGTTCGCCACGGCCGTCATCATCATCGGGACCATCGTGGGTGGCATCGCCTTGATCGAGTGGATCTGGGTGATGTTCTGGATCGGCGTCGGACTGTTCGTCGCCGGCTGCATCGGGGGGTACTTCGCCGGGATCATGGAGTCGGTCACCGAGTTCAAGCCGGTCGAGTCCTCCGCCGGCACGGGCACCACCAACCGCTGAGCATCGGGCGGTCCGGCCCCACACCATGACCCTCTCCTCCCCGGTACGCCGGGTCTCGTTCACCCTGGTCGGCGTACTGACGGTGGCCTGTGCGGTTGCCTGCTCTGGGAGTGACTCACCGTCCGGCCAGGGGGGTGCCGGGCTCTTAGGGCCCACGACGCCGCCCCACCTGATCAACAGCATCGCCGCCGACAGCGGATCGGTGACGGTCTTCCCCGAGCCCGGCAGCCGCACCGCGTTGCCCGCCAGCCAGATCACCTTCCGCGGGATCAACCCCAACCGGATCAACAACGTGGTCGTGCGGGGGTCGGTCAGCGGTCGGCACTCCGGCGAGGTGGAGGCCGACTCCGACGGCCGCGGGGGGAGCTTCCTGCCGACGACGCCGTTCACGCCAGGGGAGCGGGTCACCGTTCACACCACGCTCGCGATCCGTGGCGTCCGGCGCGGCGTGTTCTCGTTCTGGGTTGCACAACCGGCCCAAGAGACGAACCCCATCACGCACCCCAAGAAAAAGGCGAAGGCGAAGACGCTGCCACCCGCGCCCAGCTCGCACTTCGCTTCGGCGCCGGGGCTGCACCCACCCGTCATCACGGTCACCAAGGACCTGCCGAGCGCCGACCACCAGGACGTCGCGCTGGCGACCAAGCACGGTGGTCTGCCCGGGCAGCTGCTCATTCTCAACGACCGCGGGGTCCCGGTGTGGGACCGCGCGATGGCCGATGGCACGGGGGCGAACGACCTCCACGTCCAGCGGTACGACGGGAAGCCGGTCCTGACGTACTGGCAGGGCTTCACCCAGGGTTCGCACGGCTACGGGCTCGGTGTGGCGGAGATCCTCAACTCCCACTACCAAGTGGTCGCGACCGTCCACGCCGGCAACGGCGCCATGGTCGACCTGCACGAGTTCCAGCTGACGCCGCAGGGCACCGCCTTCGTCACGGCGTACGAGTCGATCCGGTGGAACCTGACGCCGGTCGGCGGCAAGCCGAACAGCATCGTGCTGGATCCGGTGATCCAGGAGATCGACGTGAAGACCGGGCTCGTGGAGTTCGAGTGGAACTCCCTCGACCACATCCCGCTGAACGCTTCCGTCGTACCCCCGCCCCAGAACACCACTCGGGCCTGGGACTACGTGCATCTCAACAGCGTCGACTTCGGTGCCAACCGCACGTTGTTGTTCTCGGCACGCAACACCAGCGCGCTCTATGACGTCGATGAGACGACCGGTGACGTGCTCTGGACGCTGGGCGGCAAGAAGAGCAGCTTCTCCCTCGGCCCCGGCGCTGCCTTCCACTTCCAGCACGATGCTCGCTGGCACGGCCCCAACGTGATCTCGCTGTTCGACGACGGCGGCGGGCCGCCACGCGTCGAGCCGGAGTCTCGTGGCCTGGTGCTGCAGGTCGACCAGGCCGACCGCACCGCGTCGGTGGCCCAGTCGGACACCCACACGCCGCCGTTGATCAGCGGCAGCCAGGGCAACATGCAGGGGCTGCCTAACGGCGACTACATGGTCGGCTGGGGCGACCAGGCGGCCGCGACGGAGTTCAATGCCGCCGGCGTGGAGGTGTGGAACGCGGCCTTCCCTGCCACCGTTACGTCGTACCGGTTCTTCCGGATCTCGTGGACCGGCATCCCGTTGACGAAGCCCGCCATCGCCGTGACTCAACGCAATGGTCACCAGGCGGTGGCCGTCAGCTGGAACGGCGACACCCGCACGCAGCGCTGGCAGCTGCTCACCGGCCCGAGCGTGTCGCAGCTGCATCCGATCCGGACGGTCAAGCGGTCCGGCTTCGAGACCCACCTCCGGTTGCGCCGCCCGAGCGGCGTTGTGGAGGTGCAGTCGCTCTCGGCGACCGGACAGGTGCTCGGCACCAGCCGCCCCACCCAGTTCTGACGCCAATCGCGTCGAGTGTGACGCCGGTGTCCTTACTCGTAGCGGGTAACGACATAAGCGTCGCACTCGACGTAATGGTGGGCGATACAGGACTTGAACCTGTGACCTCTTCCGTGTCAAGGAAGCGCGCTACCAGACTGCGCCAATCGCCCGAAGGTGTTACGAGGCGGGAGCGGGAATCGAACCCGCGTACAGGGCTTTGCAGGCCCTTGCCTAAGCCACTCGGCCATCCCGCCATCTAGTGGTAAAACGACGCCACAGGGACGTCATCGAGCGGACGACGGGATTCGAACCCGCGACCCTCACCTTGGCAAGGTGATGCGCTACCAGCTGCGCTACGTCCGCACGCACAGGGCCGGATTGCGGCCCTTCAACGCGACGACGATGCTACACGGAGCGTCGTCGTGCCAGCATCGCTGCGTGGCGGAGCGGTGATGTCCCAGGACGGTTGGGCCGTCGTCGACGGCCGGCTGCTGACGGGCCTGGTCGACGTGACCGACGACCCCGCCGCGCTGGACTCCGCGGGACTGTGGGTCGTCGTGATGACCTTCGAGGGCCGACTGCAGTGCCTGCGGTTCGCCGAGGGCCAGCCGCTGGACGACTGGTACGACGCCGCGCCGCCGTGGCACCCACCGGCAGCGTCGCAATGGGTCTCAACACTCCCGCGGGAGTCCTATGTGGCGGGCGTTCGCACGATCCGGGAGCGGATCGCGGCCGGCGACGTCTACCAGGTCAACCTGTGCCGGGTGCTCTCATGTGCCATGGACCCGGACCCGCGCGCCCTCGGCGCCGCGCTCGCCCGCGGCAACCCCGCGCCGTACGCCGCCACGGTGTCGGTACCCGACCTCGGACTGCACGTCGCCTGCGCCTCGCCGGAGCTGTCGCTGCGCCGGGACGGCCGCCAGGTGGCGGCCGGGCCGATCAAGGGGACCGGCGCGACTCCCGCCGACCTCACCGCCAAGGACGCCGCCGAGAACGTCATGATCGTCGACTTGGTCCGCAACGACCTCGGCCGAGTCGCCGAGACCGGCTCGGTCGCCGTCACCGGGCTGCTGCGCCAGGAGCGGCACCCGGGCCTGGTTCACCTGGTGTCGACGGTCGAGGCGGAGCTGCGCGACGGCCTCGGCTGGGCCGACCTGCTGGCCGCCACGATGCCGGCCGGGTCGGTGTCGGGAGCTCCCAAGGCGGCCGCCCTGGAGATCATCCGCAGCCTCGAGCCCGAGCCCCGCGGGGTCTACTGCGGGGCGGTGGGCTGGGTGGATGCCGACGCGACACGGGGCGTACTGGCGGTGGCGATCCGCACCTTCGAGTGGCAGGAGGGCAGACTCCGTCTGGGCACCGGCGCCGGGATCACCTGGGGCAGTGACCCGGACCGTGAGTGGGACGAGACCCGGCTCAAGACGAGCCGGCTGCTGGAGGTGCGATGACGCTGTGGGTCGACGGGTCGCTCGTGGCCGAGGACGCGGCGGTCATCCGCGCGAACGACCACGGCCTGGTGGTCGGTGACGGTGTCTTCGAGACCTGCAAGGTCGTCGACGGCGAGGTCTTCGCGCTGAGTCGCCACCTGCGCCGGCTCCGCACCTCCGCGACCGGCCTGGGGCTGCAGTTCGACGAGGCCGCGGTCCGGGCCGGGGTCGCCGCCGTGACGGCCGGTCAGGTCGGGCTCAGCCGGCTCCGGATCACGCTCACCGGCGGTCCCGCGCCGTACGGCTCGGGTCGAGGCGACGCGTCACCCAGCCTGCTGGTCGCCTCCGTCCCGTGGCACGGCTGGGACGCCACTGCGGCCGTCGCGGTCGTCCCCTGGACCCGCAACGAGCACTCGGCCACCGCTGGCATCAAGACGACGTCGTACGCCGAGAACGTCGTCGCACTGGCCCGGGCGGTCGAGCTCGGCGCCAGCGAGGCGATCTTCGCCAACACTCGCGGCGAGCTGTGCGAGGGAACCGGCAGCAACGTCTTCGTCGGGATCGGTGGTCGGATCGTCACGCCGCCGCTGGACAGCGGCTGCCTGCCGGGAATCACCCGCGAGCTGATCGTCGAATGGCTCGGTGACGTCGACGAGCGGGCGCTGCCGGTGTCGGCACTTGCCGAGGCCGACGAGGCGTTCCTGGCCTCCAGCACTCGTGACGTCCAGCCGATCCGGACCGTCGACGGCGGGCCGCTGCCGTCCGCTCCCGGGCCGCTCACCACCCGCGCCATCGAGGTCTTCGCGACCAGGAGCAAGGAGATCGACCCGTGACTGTGGTCATCAGCCCAGAGCCGCTGTCGGCGGAGGCCGTCGTCGCCGTGGCCCGCCACGACGAGGTCGTCCACCTCTCCGACGAGGCGCTCGCCGCGATGGCGGAGTCCCGGGCACATGTCGAGGCCCTCGCGGCGTCCGATCAGCCCGCCTACGGGATCTCTACCGGCTTCGGAGCGCTGGCCACCACGCACATCCCGCTCGACCGGCGCGCTGACCTGCAGCGCTCGCTGGTCCGCTCGCACGCCGCGGGCAGCGGCGACCCGGTCGAGCGCGAGGTGGTCCGGGCGATGATGCTGCTCCGGCTGCACACCCTCGCGACCGGACGCACCGGTGCCAGGCCTCAGACGGCACAGGCGATGGTCGGGCTGCTCAACGCGGGCCTCACGCCGGTCGTCCCGGAGTACGGCTCACTCGGCTGCAGTGGCGACCTGGCGCCGCTCGCCGCCTGCGCTCTAGCGCTGATGGGTGAGGGCCACGTCCTCGGTCGCTCCGGCGCACTCGTGCCCGCCGGCCAGGCGCTCGAAGCCGCTGCGCTGGAGCCGGTGACGCTCGCCGAGAAGGAGGGTCTCGCGATGCTCAACGGCACCGACGGGATGCTCGGCATGCTGGTCCTCGGTTGCACCGACCTGGCTCGGCTCATCACGACCGCGGACCTGGCTGCGGCGATGAGCATCGAGGCGTTGATGGGCACCGACCGGGTCTTCGCCGCCGACCTGCAGGCGCTGCGGCCGCAGCCCGGCCAAGCCGTCTCCGCGGCCAACCTGCGGACCTTGCTCGGCGGCTCGCCGATCGTCGCGTCCCACGCCGGCCCCGAGGACACCCGGGTGCAGGACGCCTACTCGCTGCGCTGCGCACCCCAGGTCGCCGGCGCCTGCCGGGACACCCTGGACCACGCGCGGCGGGTCGCGTCGTACGAGCTGGCCTCTGCCATCGACAACCCGGTCGTCCTCCCGGACGGCAGGGTCGAGTCCAACGGCAACTTCCACGGCGCGCCGGTCGCCTACGTGCTCGACTTCCTGGCCATCGCGATCGCGGACCTGGCCTCGATCTCGGAACGGCGCACCGACCGGATGCTCGACCGGGCCCGTTCCCACGGCCTGCCGCCGTTCCTGGCCGGGGAGCCCGGCGTCGACAGTGGCCACATGATCGCGCAGTACACCCAGGCGGGGATCGTGAGCGAGCTCAAGCGGCTCGCCGCGCCCGCCAGCGTCGACTCCATCCCGTCGTCGGCGATGCAGGAGGACCACGTCTCGATGGGCTGGTCGGCGGCGCGCAAGCTGCGGCGCTCGCTCGACGGCCTGACGCGAGTGCTGGCGATCGAGGTGCTCACCGCGGCCCGGGCGCTGGACCTGCGGTCGCCGCTACAGCCCGGACCGGCCGCCGCGGCGGTGGTCGGGGAGCTGCGGCGAACGGTGCCTGGGGTCGGACCGGACCGTCACCTGGCCCCGGAGATCGAGGCCGCCGTCGTGGGGGTGCGGGACGGCTCGCTGCTCGCCGCCGCCGAAGGTGTGACAGGCGCGCTGGGCTGACTACGCTCCGGGCTATGGACGGAGCCCGACCCGTGCGCGCGCCGCGCGGTACCCAACTGACCGCCGCGACCTGGGGCGCCGAGGGCGCCCTGCGGATGTTGCAGAACAACCTCGACCCGGAGGTGGCGGAGCGCCCCGACGATCTCGTCGTGTACGGCGGTTCCGGCCGGGCCGCCCGCGACTGGCGCAGCTTCGACGCGATCGTCGAGTCGCTGCGGACCATGGGTCCCGAGGACACACTCCTCGTGCAGTCCGGCAAGCCGGTCGGCATCATGCGTACCCACGACATGGCGCCTCGGGTACTGATCGCGAACTCCAACCTGGTGCCGAAGTGGGCCACCCCCGAGCACTTCCGTGAACTCGAGGACATGGGCCTGACCATGTACGGCCAGATGACCGCGGGGTCGTGGATCTACATCGGCACCCAAGGGATCCTCCAGGGCACCTACGCCACGTTCGCCGAGGTGGGCAAGCAGCACTTCGATGGGACGCTCGCGGGCCGATGGGTGCTCACCGCCGGTCTCGGTGGCATGGGGGGCGCCCAGCCGCTCGCCGTAACCGGCAACGGCGGCGCCGCGCTGTGCATCGAGGTCGACGCCACCCGGGCGCAGCGGCGGCTTGACCACGGCTACCTCGACGAGATCGCCGACTCCCTGGATGACGGCCTCGACCGGGTGAGGGCCGCAGCCGCCGAGGGTCGGGCGCTGTCGGTCGCCGTCGTCGCGAACGCCGCCGACGTCTTCCCCGACCTGGTCCGCCGCGACGTCGTCCCGGACATCGTCACCGATCAGACCAGCGCCCACGACGCGCTGCACGGCTACGTGCCCAACGGCATGACGTTCGAAGAAGCCGGCGAGCTCCGTCGTACCAAGCCGTCGGAGTACGTCGAGCGGGCGCAGCAGGCCATGGCCCAGCACTGCCAGGCCATGCTCGACCTGCAGGGCAAGGGCGCGGTCGTCTTCGACTACGGCAACGGGCTGCGGGGCCAGGCGCAGGACGCAGGCGTCACGAACGCCTTCGACTACCCCGGTTTCGTTCCCGCCTACATCCGGCCGCTGTTCGCGCGCGGCGCCGGGCCGTTCCGCTGGGCCTGCCTGTCCGGTGACCCCGCCGACCTAGCGGCCACCGACGACGCCGTGCTGAAGGCGTTCCCCGACGACGACCCGCTGCAGCGCTGGGTGCGCTTCGCCCGGGAGAAGGTCAAGGGCCAGGGCCTGCCGTCCCGGATCTGCTGGCTCGGGTACGGCGAACGGCAGGTGGCCGGCCTGGCCTTCGACGACCTGGTCGCCCGCGGCATCGTCACCGCGCCGGTCGCGATCGGTCGGGACCACCTCGACTCCGGGTCGGTCGCCTCACCGGAGCGCGAGACCGAGAGCATGCGTGACGGGTCGGACGCCATCGCGGACTGGCCGCTGCTCAACGCGATGCTCAACACCGCGTCCGGCGCGTCGTGGGTGTCGATCCACCACGGCGGTGGCGTCGGCATCGGCAAGTCGATCCACGCCGGCCAGGTCGTCGTCGCCGAGGGCACGCCGTCGTCGCGGCGCCGGGTCGAGCTGGTGCTCACCAACGACCCCGGGACTGGCGTGATCCGCCACGCCGACGCCGGCTACGAGATCGCGCTCGACACGGCCCGCGACGTGGGGGTCCGGATGCCGCTCGAGCCCGGGACCCACGCGCCCGCCTGGCAGGAGTGAGCGACCTCGTCGTCCGCCGGATCGGTCGGCTGACGACCTGGGCGCAGCCCAGACTCGCCGACGCAGCGGTCGTGGTCCGCGACGGCCGGGTGAGGTGGGTCGGGCCCGACCGGGACCTGCCCGCGGGGCTGGGTGACGTGGCCGAGCTCGACGCCGGGGGAGCCGCCGTACTGCCGGGCTTCGTCGACTCCCACACCCACCTGGTCTGGGCCGGGAGCCGCCGCGACGACGTGGTGGGCCGGCTCGCCGGTGCGTCGTACCAGCCGGGTGGGATCACGTCGACGGTCACCGCCACCCGCGCGGCTGGCACCGATCAGCTGGGCGCGCTGGCGCAGGCTCGGGTCGACACTGCCGTGGCATCTGGCACCACGACGATGGAGGTCAAGAGCGGCTACGGCCTCACACCGGATGACGAGCTGCGGCTGCTCGACGTCGCCGGCTCACTGACCGGGCCGACGATCACGACTACCTATCTCGGCGCGCACGTCGTACCCCCCGATCGCGACCGGGCGGACTACGTCCGCGAAGTGGTGGCACAGCTTCCAGCCGCAGTGGCCCACGGTGCCCGGTGGTGCGATGTCTTCTGCGACGAGGGGGCATTCTCCGTCGCCGAGGCCCGAACCATCCTCACCGCGGCCAGGGCCGCCGGTCTCGGCCTGCGGATGCACGCGGAGCAGCTGTCGGCGAGCGGGGCGGCGGAGCTCGCCGCCGAGCTGGGCTGCGCGAGCGCCGACCACCTGGACTACGTCACCCCCACGAGTGCCGCGGCGATGGCGGCCGCTGGGGTCGTCGCCGCGCTGGTGCCCGTGACCTCGCTCTACACCCGCAACGGCCGCTGGGGGCACGGTCAGGTCCTCCGCGACGCGGGCTGCACCCTCGCGATCGCCACGGACTGCAATCCGGGTACGGCGTGGTGCGAGGCGATGCCGTACGCCGTGCAGCTCGCCTGCCTCGGGATGGGGCTCGAGGTGGATGAGGCGCTCCGCGCGGCGACGCTCGGCGGAGCCGCGGCGTTATGCCGGGACGACGTGGGTCAGCTCGGGCTCGGCGCCCGGGGCGATCTTGTGGTGCTGGCGAGTGACCACGAGGCTGATCTGGTGGCGCACCTGGGCGCGCCAGCGGTCACCGCAACTGTGGTGGGCGGCCTGATCCCGAGTTAGCGAGCCCTGAGTGAGGGAGCCGTGAGTGAGGGAGCCGCGGGCTAGGAGGGGTTGGTCCAGAGCAGCATCGCGAGCTCGGCGTCGACATCGACGTACTCGCTCTCCTGGCCGGTGGGGACGCTGTCGTAGGTGCGGTTGAGGAACTCCACCAGGTCCGAGAGCGGAGCCTCGAACAGCGCTCGACCGGAGGGACTGGACAGCGACAGGCAGACCGTCGGGATGCCGCCGGTGCGCGAGGGCCAGACCTGCACGTCACCCTCCCCGACCGGGTCGTTGATGCCGTCGGTCAGCAGGGACCGGGCAAAGGTCCACGCGACGACCTCGTCCATGCCGGTGTGGAACGTCACCCGGACCGCGTAGGGATCGGTAGACGTGTACTCGATGTCCGCGCGAAGCGGCAGCGAGGGACCAGCGGTCACCAGCAGACGCAGATCGATGGCTGCGCTCACCGTCTGCTGCGAGGGGGTGTCCATGGTCGGCAAGGTCCTCCGTCGTTAGGGTGGTTACCTAGAAGATGCCCGCGCATGGGACCCGCCTAACGTCGTGGCCGAGGATTCTCCAGGCGCTAGGCTGACGGGCCCGTCGAACGGGCGATTAGCTCAGTTGGTTAGAGCGCTCGCTTCACACGCGAGAGGTCACAGGTTCAAGTCCTGTATCGCCCACTATCGCCCATGTCATCCGGGCGTCCGGGTGACGTTGCAAGGGAAAACCGGACGCGGCCGGGTTCAGTAGGAAACACTTCCGACGTGCTCACGCGTCTCGAGGCCGGTGGCATCGTCGAAGACGTTGTGGTTGACGGTGATCTGTCGCTGTCTGTCCGGTTCGAGAAGTGCCCGGCTGGGTGGCAGGCATCGTTCTCGCTCACCCATCCCGCGGCGGACGACATCGCGATCGTGCACCGGCTGGTCGCCCCGTCGCTGGCCGAGGCGCGCAGCTCGGTGCCGCCAGCAGTCATCTACCTGCTTGGTACGCCGGTCGACGACGCGACGATTGCCGACTGACGGATTCGCGGTTGCCGCGGCTGGATAGCCTCGGCGCATGCCTGACATCCGCCTGACCCTCGACGGCTCGCCGCACGTTGTGCCTGCCGGGACAACGGCGGGCGACGCGTTCTCCTCGGCCGGCATCGGTGGCATCGTGGTGCGGGCGAACGAGGACACGCTGCACGACCTATCGTGGGTCCCTGAGGACGGCGACGCGCTCGAATCGGTGCCGTTCGACTCGCCGGAGGGCCTCGCCGTACTCCGCCACTCGACGGCCCACGTGCTCGCCCAGGCCGTGCAGGGGCTGTTCCCCTCGGCCCGGCTAGGGATCGGGCCGCCGATCGAGAACGGCTTCTACTACGACTTCGACGTTGACGCGGCGTTCACGCCGGAGGACCTCGAGCGGATCGAGGCCCGGATGCGCGAGATCGTCGCGGAGGACCAGCGGTTCGTCCGCCGGGTGGTCAGCGATGACGAGGCGCGCGACGAGCTGTCCGCCGAGCCGTACAAGCTGGAGCTGATCGGCCTCAAGGGCGCCGCGGCCGAGGTGGCCGAGGGTGCCGACGCGGAGGTCGGTGGCAGCGAGCTCACCATCTACGACAACGTCCGCCCGGACGGCTCGCTGGCGTGGAAGGACCTGTGTCGGGGCCCGCACGTGTCGTCGACGGCGATCATTCCCGACGCCGGCTTCCAGCTGACCCGGATTGCGGCGGCGTACTGGCGGGGGAGCGAGAAGAACCCGCAACTCCAGCGGGTCTACGGCACCGCCTGGCCGTCGGGTGCGGAGCTGGACGAGTACGTCGAGATGCTCGCCGAGGCGGAGCGTCGCGACCACCGCCGGCTCGGCGTCGAGCTCGACCTGTTCTCCTTCCCCGACGAGCTGGGGTCGGGGCTCGCGGTGTTCCACCCGAAGGGTGGCGTCGTACGCCGGGTCATGGAGGACTACTCGCGGCACCGCCATGAAACGGCCGGCTACTCCTTCGTCAACACCCCGCACATCTCCAAGCGCGGACTGTTCGAGACCTCGGGTCACCTGCCGTACTTCGAGGAGGGAATGTTCCCGCCGATGCAGCTCGAGGGCGCGGAGTACTACCTCAAGGCGATGAACTGCCCGATGCACAACCTGGTCTTCAAGGCGCGCGGGCGTTCGTATCGCGAGCTGCCGCTGCGGCTCTTCGAGTTCGGGACGGTCTACCGGTTCGAGAAGTCCGGGGTCGTGCACGGGCTCACCAGGGTGCGCGGCCTGACCATGGACGACTCGCACATCTACTGCACCCGCGAGCAGATGGCCGGCGAGCTGACGTCGTTGCTGACCTTCGTGCTCGACCTGCTCCGCGACTACGGACTGACGGACTTCTATCTCGAGCTGTCGACCCGGGACGACTCGCCGAAGTTCATGGGCGAGGACGCCGACTGGGAAGAGGCGACCGCGGCGCTGCAGCGGGCCGCCGACGAGTCAGGCCTCGAGCTGGTCCCCGACCCGGGCGGCGCGGCCTACTACGGCCCCAAGATCTCGGTGCAGGCCAAGGACGCGATCGGCCGGACCTGGCAGATGTCGACCATCCAGGTCGACTTCAACCAGCCGAAGCGGTTCGGGCTGGAGTACCAGGGAGCCGACGGCGAGCGTCACATGCCGGTGATGATCCACCGCGCGCTGTTCGGGTCGATCGAGCGGTTCTTCGGCGTGCTCACCGAGCACTACGCGGGCGCGTTCCCGGCCTGGCTGGCGCCGGTGCAGGTGGTGGGGATCCCGATCCGCTCGGAAAACAACGAGTACCTCGAGCTGGTCGCGGAGCGGTTGCGCGGTGAGGGGGTCCGGGTCGAGGTCGACACGGCGGACGACCGGATGCAGAAGAAGATCCTGCGGGCGCAGCAGCAGAAGGTGCCGTTCATGCTGGTCGCCGGGCCGCGCGACGTCGAGGCAAACGCCGTATCCCTGCGCTATCGCAACGGGGTGGAGCGGCGCGGCGTACCGATCGACGACGTGATCATCGAAATCGCACGCAACATCGCCTCACGCCAGGTCGAGCCGGACGCCTTGAACCCCGATGACGTCGTCGCCTGAGACGCAGGGGGGTGCCGGCGTACCCGACGGTTGGCAGCGGCTGTGGAAGCCGGAGCGGATGGCCTACATCCAGGGCGAGGGCAAGGGCGACGGCTGCGCGTTCTGCACCATCCCGACGATGAGTGACGAGGACGGCCTGATCGTCCACCGGGGCGACACGGCGTACGTCGTCCTCAACCTCTACCCGTACAACTCCGGGCACCTGATGGCGGTGCCGTATCGGCACGTCGCCGACTACCCGGATCTCACGGCGGAGGAGACCGTCGAGGTCGCGACGCTGACCCAGCACTCGATGCAGGCACTCCGCCGGGCCAGCGGGGCACAGGGGTTCAACCTCGGCATGAACCAAGGCAGCGTTGCCGGCGCCGGCATCGCCGAGCACCTGCATCAACACGTCGTACCCCGCTGGGGTGGTGACACCAACTTCATGCCGGTCGTCGGGCACACCAAGGTGCTGCCGCAACTATTGCGCGACACCCGCCAGCTGGTCGCCGACGCCTGGACCAACCCCGGTTCGTGACGTGCCTTGCCGGGCACCGAGGCAAAGCGGGACGATGCCGGCATGGTCAAGCCGTTGCAGGGTCGCTACAGCGCCACCATCGAGGGCGACTTCGTCGTCTTCTTGATCGGGACCCGTCCCGATCCGCGGCACCCGATCCGTTGGTGGCATGACGTGGCCGGCCGGCGCGGGATGAGTTACATGTTGAAGTACCTCTCGAAGCATCCGGAGAAAGGCCTGCTCGGCTACGAGTTCGGGTTCCCGGTCATCGTGCAGTACTGGCGTTCCTATGAGCACCTCGAGGCCTTCGCGCGCGACGAGTCCGACCCCCACCTGCAGCCGATGCGCAACTACTGGCGCCGGGTCGGGCACGACAACCGCAGTGGCATCTGGCACGAGACCTACCTGGTCCGTGCCGGGGAGTACGAGTCGATCTACGGCAACATGCCACCGATCGGCCTGGGCAAGGCCGGCACTCTCGAACCGTTGGCCGGCTCGAGCAGCGCGCGCTCCCGCATCAACCGGTAGCCGCCGACGGTGGGGCTAGATGTCGATGACGCGGTGTGGCGCGTTGGCCTGGATCATCTTGCGGTCGTGACGCGACCAGGCCAGCACGGCGCCCGCGGAGATGCCGACCTCGATGAGGAACGTGGCCCAGTGATGTGAGTGGTTCCAGATGATCCGGCCGATCACGCCGCCGATCAACGAGCCGGCCCAGCCACAGATGATCGTGGCAATAACGCCGATCGGCTGCTCCCCGGGAACGATGAGCCGGCCGAGCGCACCGAGCACGAGGCCCACCACTGCGGTACTGATGACAAACCACAGGGCGACGCCTACCAGCGGCAGAACGACAAACAGAACGATCAGTACGGCGAAGACGGCGAGCACCATGACTCAAGCGTAAGCCTCGTCAGTGAGAGGTCCCTGAACTCGCCAGCCGGGCGGCGACGTGGGACGGCATCGGCTCGTAGCGCAGATGCCGGCGGCTGAAGGTGCCGGTGCCGTGCGACAGCGACCGCAGGTCGATCGCGTAGCGGGTGACCTCGACCTCGGGCACTTCCGCGCGCACCAGCGACCGGCCGGTTCCTACCGGCTCGGTGCCGGTCACGCGACCACGGCGGGTGGACAGGTCGCTCATGACCGCACCCACGTAGTCGTCCGCGACCAGGATCGACATGTCGAGCACTGGCTCGAGCAGGTCGACCTGCCCGGTCGCGGCGGCGTCCCGGAGCGCGAGGCCGCCCGCCAGCTGGAACGCCATGTCGGAGGAGTCGACTGAGTGGGCCTTGCCGTCCCGCAGCGTCGCCCGCAGGTCCACGACCGGATATCCCTGCGCGACGCCGTGCTCCATCGCCGCGCGGATGCCCTTCTCCACCGACGGGACGAACTGATGGGGCACCGATCCGCCGTAGATCTTGTCAATGAACTCGAACCCGCTGCCGGCCGGCATCGGCTCGAAGTCCACGTGGCAGACCGCGAACTGGCCGTGGCCACCGGACTGCTTGACGTGTCGGCCATGGCCGGAGGCCGGGCTGGCGAAGGTCTCCCGCAACGGGACCCGCAGCTCCACCTGGTCGACCGCGACGCCGTACTTGGTGGCCAGCCGGTCGACCAGGACGTCGGCGTGAGCCTCGCCCATGCACCACAAGATGAGCTGCGAGGTCTCGATGTTGCGCTCGAGCCGGACCGTGGGCTCCTCGGCGACGATGCGCTGCAGGCCGGTGGAGAGCTTGTCCTCGTCGGCCTTGCTCCGCGCCTGGATGGCCACCGGGAGCAGCGGCTCCGGCATCTCCCACGGCGCCACGAGCAGCGGCTCGTCCTTAGTCGACAAGGTGTCCCCGGTCTCAGCGCGGGACAGCTTCGCGATGGCGACGATCGAGCCGGCGATCGCGTGGTCCACCGGGCGAAGCGTCTTCCCCAACGGGCTCGCCAACGCACCGACCTTCTCCTCGACGTCGTGGTCGTCGTGGCCGCGTTCGGCGAGACCGTGCCCGGACACGTGGAGGATGGCGTCGGGCGTGAGCGTCCCGGAGAACACCCGCACCAACGAGATCCGTCCGACGTAGGGGTCGGTGGTGGTCTTGACGACTTCGGCGCACAGCAGGCCCGCCGGGTCGCAAGTCAGCGGCTCGACCGGGTCGCTGTTCGGCCGCGAGACCGGCAGCAATGGGTGCTCGAGCGGCGACGGGAACGCGCTGGTCAGCACCTCGAGCAGTTCCGTCATCCCGACACCGGTGCCGGCGCAGACGGGAAGGACGGGATAGAAGCTGCCTCGGGCGACCGCGGTCTCCAGGTCGTCGATGAGGACCTTGACGTCGATCTCCTCACCGCCGAGGTACCGGTCGAGCAAGGTCTCGTCCTCCGACTCGGCGATGATGCCCTCGATCAGGCTGTCGCGCTGGGTCGCGATGAACGGCAGGTGTTCCGCATCGGGCTCGCGTTCAACGCGGGCACCGGAGGAGTAGTCGGCGATGCGGCGCGACAGCAGCCCGATCACGCCCCCGATCGCGCCATCGTCGGCATGGAGCGGCAGATAGAGGGGGAGCACGGCATCGCCGAACTCCGCCTGTGCGGCGATCAGGGTGTCCTCGAAGTCGGCCCGCGCGGAGTCCAGCCGGGTCACGACGACGGCACGTGGCATGCCGACGGCGGCGCACTCGTCCCAGATCATCCGGGTCGTGCCGTCGATCCCGTCGGCGGCGCTCACCACGAACAGCGCGGCGTCGGCGGCGCGCAGCCCGGCTCGCAGGTCACCGACGAAATCGGCGTACCCCGGTGTATCGAGCAGGTTGACGACGACGCCGTTGTGCTCGAAGGGGGTGAGGGTCAGGCTGATCGAGCGCTGCTGGCGGACCTCTGCCTCGTCGAAGTCGCTGATCGTCGTGCCGTCCTCGACGCGACCGGCGCGGGGGATCGTCCCGGTCGCCACGAGCAGGGCCTCGACCAATGTGGTCTTCCCGGCTCCGGAGTGGCCGACGAGCACGACGTTGCGGATCCGTGACGGCTCATCGGCCATCGGTGCTCTGCCGGCCGCTCCCGATGTCTTGCCGCCGGGAGTTGGTGCCGTGGACTTCTCGGCCATCTGGTCGCCTCCTCGAAACGGGTGTTCCGGGCAGCGTCCACCCGATAGGCGCGCAGGACAAGAGGTGGGGAGGGATCGGTCGCTATCCTCGCCGGACAATGCTGGGGATTCACGCGCGGCCACAGATCAACCGCGTGGTCGAGCCACTAGCCCATCGTCTGGTGCGCATGGGCGTCACCCCGGACGCGCTCACCATCGTCGGGACCATCGGGGTCGCTGGCGGCGCTCTCGGTTTCTACCCGCGCGGCTCCTTCTTCCTGGGCACTCTCGTCATCACCGCCTTCGTCTTCAGCGACATGCTCGACGGCGCCGTCGCCCGGGCGCGCGGCACCAGCGGCCCCTGGGGAGCGTTCCTCGACTCCACCCTCGACCGGGTCGGTGACGGAGCCGTCTTCGGTGGCCTGGCCCTCTGGTACGCCGGCGACGGGAACAACCTCACGTTGTGCGCCGTGGCGATCTATGACCTGGTCGCCGGGGCGGTCACGTCGTACGCGAAGGCTCGCGCCGAAAGCCTCGGCATGACCGCGAACGTCGGCATCGCGGAGCGCGGCGAGCGACTGATCGCGATCCTCGTGTTGACCGGGCTCTCCGGGCTGTTCTCGCTCCCGATCCTGCGGGCGATCGGGCTGTGGGGCCTCGCCGCCGCCACCACCGTGACGGTCGGGCAGCGGATGGTCGAGGTCTACCGGCAGTCCCGGACGGGTACGCCGACTCCGCCGGTCCCGCCGGTCCCCACGTCATCGCCGTGAACGACGAGCTCGTCGACGTCGCTTATGCGGCTGGCTGGTCGATGGTGCGTGGCATGCCGGAAGCGCTGGCCCGCGCGCAGTTCGATGCCGTCGCAGACGCAGCATGGTTGCGTGGAGGCAAGAGCGTGCAACGGCTCCGCAACAACCTGCACCGGGTGAAGCCTGAACTCGACGACCACGAGCTGCGGATGCTGACCCGGTCGGCCATGCGGTCCTACTTCCGGTACTGGTGTGAGGTGTTCCGGCTGCCGCGGATGTCGGTCGATGACGTCGTTGGCCGGATGTTTGTCGTCGACGAACAGCGGCTGCGCGATGCTGTCGCCGCGGGTGATGGCGTGATCCTCGCGTTGCCCCACATGGGCAACTGGGATCACGCCGGAGCGTGGCTCACCGGCACCGGCGTGCCGTTCACGACGGTCGCGGAACGACTCCAGCCGGAGTCGCTGTTCGAGCGGTTCGTCGCGTTCCGCGAGTCGCTCGGCATGGAGGTGGTGCCGCTCACCGGGGGGCAGCGGCCGCCGTACGCACTGCTCGCCGAGCGGCTGCGGTCCGGCGGCGTGCTGTGCCTGCTCGCCGACCGGGACCTGACCTCGACCGGGGTGGACGTCGACTTCTTCGGGTCCGTGGCCCGGATGCCGGCCGGCCCCGCCGCGTTGGCGCATGACACCGGCGCGGCGCTGCTCCCGGTCACGCTCTGGTACCCCGACCGGCGGCGCTGGCACGGCCGGATCCACCCGCAGGTGCAGGTGCCCGCGCAGGGCGATCGGGACGCCAAGGTGCGGGCAATGACGCAGCAGACGGCTGACGCGTTCGCCGAGGCGATCGCCGCCCACCCGGCCGACTGGCACATGCTGCAGAAGGTCTGGGTCGACGACCTGGACCGGAACCGGCTGCCCGCCTCACAGGGAGTCTGAGCAGATGCGCGTCGGGTTGGTATCGCCGTACCCGTGGGACGTGCCGGGCGGGGTCGTCGCGCACATCAGCGACCTCGCGGAGGCGCTGATCGCGCGCGGGCACGACGCGCAGGTGATCAGCCCCGTCGACGACGACGAGATGGACCTGCCGTCCTGGGTCACCCGCGCGGGCCGCAGCGTTCCGGTGCCCTACAACGGCTCGGTGTCACGGCTGCTGCTGGGGCCGGTGAGCCAGGCTCGGGTACGACGGTGGCTGCACGACGGTCGCTTCGATGTGCTGCACGTGCACTCACCCGAGACGTTCTCGCTGTCGTTGCTCGCGCTCGGCAACGCCCGCGGCCCGATCGTCGCGACCTTCCATGCCTCGAACCCACGGTCGCGGATCATGGCCTGGATGCAGACCCCGCTGCAGGTTTATCTGGAGAAGCTGGCCGGCCGGATCGCCGTCTCCGACGCGGCGCGCAAGACGATCGTTGACCATCTCGGAGGTGACGCCGTGGTGATCCCGAATGGCGTCCACGTCGCGAGGTACGCCGGTGCGCGGCCGCTGCCCGGCTGGCCGGGGGAGCACGGCGCCGTCGCCTTCGTAGGCCGGCTCGACGAGCCGCGTAAAGGTCTGGCCGTCCTGCTCGCCGCGTGGCCGCTGATTCGCCGGAAGCGGCCGGGGCTTCGGCTGCTCGTCGCCGGACCCGGCGAGCTCGACGCCGACGTCCCCGACGGGGTGACGGTGCTCGGGCAGGTCTCCGAGGCGGACAAGGCGCGGGTTTATGCAGCGGCTGACGTGTACGTCGCGCCGAACACCGGCGGCGAGAGCTTCGGGATCGTGCTGCTGGAAGCGATGGCGGCCGGCACCCCGATCGTGGCGAGCGACCTCGAGGCGTTCCGGCGGGTGCTCGAGGACGGCAGGCTCGGCGTTCTGACGCCAGTCGGCGACCCGGTCGCGCTGGCCGGCGCGGTGGACGGGCTGCTTGGAAACGCCGACCGTCGTACCGCGTTGATCGCAGCCGGGAACCACGCGGTGTCGCGCTACGACTGGTCGGTGGTGACCCGGCAGATCCTCCGGGTCTACGAGACCGCGATCGCCGCGTCGACCGGGCGGGTCGTCGAGGAGCAGGACGGTGTCGACACCGCAGTGCTGGGCTCGCACGTGGCGGCGGATAACGTCGTTGAGTGATTCCCAAGATCGTTGCGGTTGCGGCGATTCTTGCTGACGTCCTGCTCTACGTGTACTTCACCGCACAACGTCTCGACCGGCTGCATGCCCGAGTCGACGCTGCCGCGGCCGCCCTCGATGCGCAGCTGCGGCGACGGAGCGCGACCGCTGCGGTGTTCGCGGCACGCGTGCCGCTTTCGCCGTACCTGGCGCTTGCACTGTCCGGCGCGTCGGCCGAGGCGACCGTCGTCACCGGCCTCGGCCATGACCGCGAGGCCGCGGAAAGTGCGTTGTCGCGAGCGCTTGCCGACGTGGCGGCCGCCGCGCCCGAGGTCTTCGTGGCGGCCACCGGCGCGGGGACCGAGATGCACGACGAGGCGCTGCGGGCCGCGTTCGCGCGCCGGTTCCACAACGACGCGGTCCGCGACGCGCTCGTCGTGCGGGACCGCCGGCTGGTGCGCTGGCTGCGTCTCGCCGGATCCGCGCCGCATCCGAGGTATTTCGAGATGGACGACGAGGAACTGCCGTCACCAGCCTTTTCACTTGCACTTCGGCCGTAGAATCGACTGGTGAGCGAGGAACAGACAACAGGTACCGCACGGGTCAAGCGCGGCATGGCGGAGATGCTCAAGGGCGGCGTCATCATGGACGTCGTCACCCCTGAGCAGGCCAAGATCGCCGAGGACGCCGGCGCGGTCGCGGTCATGGCGCTGGAGCGCGTGCCCGCCGACATCCGCGCCGAGGGTGGCGTCAGCCGGATGAGCGACCCGGACATGATCGACGGCATCATCGCGGCGGTCTCGATCCCTGTGATGGCCAAGGCACGGATCGGGCACTTCGCCGAGGCCCAGGTCTTGCAGGCCCTCGGCGTCGACTACGTCGACGAATCCGAGGTGCTCACCCCCGCGGACTACTCGCATCACATCGACAAGTGGCAGTTCACGGTGCCGTTCGTCTGCGGTGCCACGAACCTCGGCGAGGCGCTGCGCCGGATCACCGAGGGCGCGGCGATGATCCGCTCCAAGGGCGAGGCCGGCACCGGCGACGTCTCGAACGCCGTCACCCACATGCGCACGATCCGGGCCGAGCTGGCTCGGCTCGCTTCGTTGCCCCACGAGGAGCTCTACGTCGCGGCGAAGGAACTGCAGGCGCCGTACGACCTGGTCGTCGAGGTGGCTCGCACCGGCTCGCTTCCCGTGGTGCTGTTCACGGCGGGCGGCATCGCCACCCCCGCCGACGCGGCGATGATGATGCAGCTCGGTGCTGAGGGCGTCTTCGTCGGCAGCGGGATCTTCAAGTCCGGCGACCCGGCGGCGCGCGCCCGCGCGATCGTCGCCGCCACCACGATGTACGACGACCCCGATGTCGTCGCGAAGGTGTCGCGGGGGCTGGGCGAGGCCATGGTGGGCATCAACGTCGAGCAGCTGCCTGTGGACCACCGGCTGGCTTCGCGCGGCTGGTGAGATGAGCACCCCGCGAGTCGGGGTGCTCGCGCTGCAAGGTGACGTCCGCGAGCACCGCCGCGCCCTGGAGTCCGCCGGTGCTTCCGCCGTGGCGGTCCGCCGGGCTGGCGAGCTCGACGACCTCGACGGCATCGTGCTGCCGGGTGGCGAGTCCACGACGATGGGCAAGCTGCTGGTGACCTTCGAGCTGCTCGAGCCGCTGCGCAAGGCGCTGGCCGGCGGCCTACCGGCGTACGGGTCGTGCGCGGGAATGATCCTGCTCGCCGACCGGCTGCTCGACGCGACGCCCGACCAGGTGTGGCTCGGCGGTCTCGACGTGACGGTCCGGCGCAACGCCTTCGGCCGTCAGATCGACTCCTTCGAGGGCGATCTGACGTTTGCAGGCGTCTCGCCCGAGCCGATGCACGCGGTGTTCATCCGGGCGCCGTGGGTCGAGTCGGCCGGTCCGGAGGTCGAAGTGCTGGCCCGCGCCGCCGATAGGATTGTGGCGGTACGGCAGGGGCCGCTGCTCGCGACATCGTTCCATCCGGAGCTGACCGGCGACCCGCGGGTTCACCAGTTGTTCGTGTCGATGGTCAGGGAGCACACACCATGAGCGGCCATTCCAAGTGGGCGACGACCAAGCACAAGAAGGCGGTCGTCGACGCCCGGCGCGGCAAGCTGTTCGCGAAGCTCGTGAAGAACGTCGAGGTCGCTGCGCGGACCGGTGGTGGCGACGTCGCGGGCAACCCGACCCTCGCCGACGCGATCGCCAAGGCCAAGGGCAGCTCGGTCCCCAACGAGAACATCGACCGCGCGGTACGCCGCGGCGCGGGCGTTGACGCAGGCGGCGCCGACTACGAGTCGATCACGTATGAGGGCTACGGGCCCGGCGGCGTCGCCGTACTGGTGGAGTGCCTCACCGACAACCGCAACCGCGCTGCCTCCGAGGTCCGCACCATCTTCTCCCGCAACGGTGGCTCGCTGGCCGACCCCGGTAGCGTGGCGTATCTGTTCAGCCGTAAGGGCGTGGTGCTGGTGCCCGCGGCTGGGCTGGGGGAGGACGACGTCCTCGGGGCCGTTCTCGACGCCGGCGCGGAAGAGGTCAATGACCTCGACGACACCTACGAGGTGATCTCCGAGGCGACCGACATGCACGCCGTGCGGTCGGCGCTCGAAGCGGCGTCGATCCCCGTCGAGTCCTCGGATGTGTCGTTCCTGCCGTCGGTCTCGGTCCCGCTCGATGACGAGACCGGCCGCAAGGTGCTCCGGCTGGTCGACGCCCTCGAGGACTGCGACGACGTCCAGAACGTCTGGGCCAACTTCGACGTGAGCGACGAGGTCCTCGAGTCCGTCTAACGCCTATCTGGCCACGGTCCGTCACCCCCAATCGCGAAGGGGCGGGAGGATCGGCGCGTCATGCGCGGTGTCCGCCCGGCCGGGCCATAAGGTACCGAACACACGTTCGGATCTGGAGGTACGGCGGTGCGGGTGCTCGGGGTCGATCCTGGACTCACGCGATGTGGTCTCGGGGTGGTCGACGGCCGGCCCGGCCAGCGCCTCGCGCCGGTGGCCTACGACGTGATCCGGACCCCGTCCACAGACGACGTCTCACGGCGGTTGCTCGCCCTCGAGGTCGAGATCATGGCGTGGCTCGCCCAGCACCAGCCCGACGTGGTGGCCGTGGAGCGAGTGTTCAGCCAGCACAACGTCCGCACCGTGATGGGTACGGCGCAAGCCGCGGCGGTCGCGATGACCTGCGCAGCCCGCGCCGGGATACCCGTGGTGCTGCACACGCCGAGCGAGGTCAAGGCGGCGGTGACCGGCTCCGGCCGGGCCGAGAAGGGACAGGTGGGAGCCATGGTCGCGCGGTTACTGGGGCTGGCGGGCCCGCCGACCCCCGCGGACACCGCGGATGCCCTCGCACTCGCGATCTGCCACGTCTGGCGAGGTAGCGCGATGACACGACTGCAGCAAGCGGCGGCGGCGGCCCGATGATCGCCAGCGTCAACGGCGAGGTCGCGGCCGTCGGCCCCGACAGTGCGGTGATCGAGCTGGGCGGGGTTGGCATCGCCGTGCAGTGCACCCCCGGCACCCTCGCGACACTGCGGGTCGGCGAGCCCACCCGGCTGGCGACCTCGCTCGTCGTGCGTGAGGACTCGCTGACCCTGTTCGGTTTCGCGACGGACGACGAGCGGGTGGTGTTCGACACGCTGCAGGGCGTCAGTGGCGTCGGGCCTCGGATCGCGCAGGCCGTGCTGGCCGTTCACTCACCCGACGCCGTACGCGCTGCCGTCGCCAGTGAGGACCTCGGCGCGCTCACCCTGGTCCCGGGAATCGGCCGCAAGGGCGCCCAGCGCCTGGTGCTTGAGCTCAAGGACAAGCTGGGCGTTCGCGGCGGCTCGATGTCGGAGGTCGTCCGGCTCCCCGGCTCCCCGGATGTCGGTGCCTGGCGTGAGCAGCTCCGCTCTGCGCTGACCGGGCTCGGCTGGTCGGCCCGCGAGGTCGACGAGGCGCTGGTCGCAGTCGGTCCCGAGGCGGAGGCAGCCTTGGCGCTGGGGGAGCAGCCCGCCGTGGCGTCCCTGCTGCGCTCCAGCCTGCGGGTGCTCAGCCGTGCTTGAACCTGACGTCACCTCGCCGCTTGCCGACGTCGACGACGAGGTGGTCGACGCCGCACTAAGGCCCAAGCGGCTGGCCGACTGTGTCGGACAGGACCGGGTTCGCGAGCAGCTGTCCGTCGTGCTCGACGCCGCCAAGGCTCGGGGCCGGCCGCCAGACCACGTGCTGCTGTCCGGGTCACCGGGGCTGGGCAAGACGACGTTCGCCATGATCATCGCCGGCGAGCTTGGCGCGCCGCTGCGGATCACGAGCGGCCCGGCGATCGAGCGGGCCGGTGATCTGGCCGCGTTGCTCTCGACGCTCACCGAGGGCGAGGTGCTCTTCCTCGACGAGATCCATCGGATGGCGCGTCCGGCTGAGGAAATGCTCTACGTCGCGATGGAGGACTTCCGGGTCGACGTGGTCGTCGGCAAAGGCCCGGGCGCCACCGCGATCCCGCTCGATGTGGCGCCGTTCACGCTGGTGGGCGCGACGACGCGGGCCGGCATGCTGCCGGGGCCGTTGCGTGACCGGTTCGGCTTCACCGCCCATCTCGACTTCTACGCCACCGAGGAGCTCGAGGAGCTGCTGCGACGCAACGCCACGCTGCTAGGCGTCCAGCTCGAACCAGACGGTGCCTCCGAGATCGGACGACGGGCCCGCGGTACGCCGAGAATCGCGAACCGGCTGCTGCGACGGGTCCGTGACTTCGCCGAGGTGCGCGCCGACGGCGTGGTCACGCGCGAGGTGGCACGGGCCGCGCTGGCCGTCTACGAGGTCGACGAGCTCGGCCTCGACCGGCTCGACCGGGCGGTGCTGTCGGCCCTGCTCATCCGGTTCGGTGGTGGCCCGGTGGGCCTGACCACGCTGGCGATCGCGGTCGCCGAGGAGCCCGAGACGGTGGAAACCGTCGCGGAGCCGTTCCTGGTGCGAGCCGGCCTGCTGGCCCGGACACCGAGGGGACGGGTCGCCACTGCAGCGGCGTGGAGCCATCTCGGGATCCGACCACCGACCCCGGCCGCTGCCGACGTCGCACTCTTCAGCCTTTCGGGCGACGACGACACGTAGACTGCGATCCCGGTCGCCCGGCCGTCCGGCTGGCGCTATGTGACGTTGATCGACGATGGGACCGGGACGCAATGACGCACCTGCTGGCAACTGAGCTGCTTGCCAAGAGCGGCTCGGGCGGGGGTGGTGGCAGCCCGATCGGGTTCCTCGTCATCATCGTGATCTTCGCCGTGGTCTACATCGTGTTCCTGCGGCCGGCCCGCTCCCGGTCGAAGAAGGCCGCCGCCCAGCGCAACAAGGCGGAGGTAGGAGACCGGGTCACGACGACGGCGGGCCTGATCGCCACCGTTGTGGCGATCGACGACGATGAGGTCACCCTCGAGGTAGCCCCCGGCGTGTACAGCCAGTACCTGCCGGCTGCGATCCTGCGTGTGATGGATCCGCCCGAGACCTACGAGCACGACGGCCATGACGACCTTGACGACGAGGCGGACGGTGACGACGCCAGTGAGGTGCACGGCGAGTCCGAGCAACCTCCGGTCGTCGACGAGCCGACCGACAGCTGAGAGGACGAGCACGTGGCTCCCGCCGCTAAGTCGAAACCCGGCCGGTACCTGGCTGTCGTCGCCCTCGCCCTGGTCGGCCTGTACCTGGGTCTGTTCCTCGGGCCGTCTCAGACGCCCAAGCTGGGTCTCGACCTGCGCGGCGGCACCGAGGTCACGCTGACGGCACATCCGATCAACGGGACGACCATCAGCAAGTCCGCCCTGAACCAGGCCGTGAACATCATCCGGCAGCGCGCCAACGGCCTCGGGGTCGGCGGCGCGGAGGTCAGCACCCAGGGCGGGGCCAACATCGTCGTCGACATCCCCGGCAAGGGATCTCAGGTCGTCAACACCATCGGCCAGACCGCCCTGCTGCGCTTCCGTCAGGTGATGCAGTTCGCGAGCCCGGTGCCAGCGTCGAGCACCACCGCGAGTCCGACTCCCACCGCGTCCGGCTCGACGAAGGCGACACCGAAGAAGTCGTCAACCGCGAAGCCCAAGAAAAAGAAGAAGTCGTCGTCCCAGGGCCGTCCCCTGAGCTCGGCGCTGGTCAAGGCGAAGGCAACGGCAACGGCCAGTCCGACGCCCACGCCCACCCCGGCCACACCGACCCCGACGACGAGTGCCTCGCCGGCGACGACCACCACGACGACGAGCAACACCGACCAGCCGCTGCCCGGGTCGCAGTCGCCGACGCTGACCGCGGCCTTCCAGAAGTCCTTCGCGAACTGGGACTGCACCAAGGCGACGACAGCCAACCCCACGCAGGGCGCCGACAACCCGAACGACTACATCATCGGGTGCGGCAACAACGGCTCTGGTCTGGAGAAGTTCCTGCTCGCACCGGCGAAAGTGGAGGGCACACAGGTCAAGTCGGCGGGCGCCGCACTGGACACGCAGGGCACCGGCGACTGGGTGGTCAACCTCAACTTCAACGGCAGCGGAGCCTCGGCGTGGCTGAAGCTGACCGCCACGGCCTACAACGCTGACCCCACCAACGCCAACGCCCAGACCTGCGCGCCCCCGACCGGTTGCAACAGCGTGGCGATCGTTCTCGACGGCAACGTCACTTCGGCACCAACCATCACCCAGGCGGGGGGCATCGCGGGCGGCCAGGCGCAGATCACGGGCGGCTTCACCCAGTCGACCGCCACCCAGCTCGCCGACATCCTCAAGTACGGCTCGCTGCCGCTGCGCTTCACCGCGCCGAGCATCCAGTCGATCTCACCGACCTTGGGATCGGAGCAGCTGCGCGGCGGCCTCATCGCCGGCGCGATCGGCCTCGGCCTGGTGATCCTTTTCTCGCTGCTGTACTACCGCGCTCTCGGCTTGGTGACGATCGGCAGTCTCGCGATCTCCGGCCTCATCCTGTACGCCGTCACGACCTTGCTCGGTCACTCCTCGGTGGGCTACACCCTTTCGCTGCCCGGCATCGCCGGGTTCATCGTCGCGGTCGGCATCACAGCTGACTCCTTTGTCGTCTTCTTCGAACGACTCAGAGACGAAGTGCGTGAGGGGATCCGATTGCGCAGCGCGGTCGAGCGCGCGTGGCCGCGCGCCCGGCGCACCATCATCTCCGCGGACTCCGTCTCGCTGCTGGCCGCTGTGATCCTCTACGTGGTGTCGATCGGTGACGTCCGCGGGTTCGCGTTCACGCTGGGCCTGTCCACGATCTCGGACCTGTTCATCGTCTTCTTCTTCACCAAGCCGCTCCTGACCGTCCTCGCACGCCAGCCCGCGTTCGACCGTGGCAAGGGGTGGACCGGAATCGGGCGACCGCGCGAGGGCGCTCAGCTACGCGACGACGACAGTGTGCCGACCAGACGCCGACCGCGACGGACGAGGGAGGCCTGAGATGGACGTCAACAGCCAGCAGTCCTGGGCCACCCGGCTCTATCGGGGCGAGAAGTCCTACCCGATCGTCGCCCGGCGCAGGTGGTGGTACACCGGGTCCGCCGTCGTCATGCTCATCGGGATCATCAGCATCATCGTGTTCGGCCTCAACCCGTCGATCGACTTCAAGGGTGGCGCGGTCTTCCAGGGCCCACTGAACGGGCACTCGCTGAGCCAGGTCGTCAGCGCCGTCGAGGGCACCGGCGTCAAGCCGGAGCTCCAGCAGACGACGGGCACGGGCAAGGCCGAGCGATTCCGGATCGAGACCGCAACACTCACGACGCTCGGCGGCCAGAGTCAAGCCGACAAGATCGAGAACGCGCTCGACTCGAAGCTCGGCATCAGCGCGAACTCGTTGAGCGTGCAGACGATCGGCTCGACGTGGGGCGGTCAGATCACCCACAAGGCGATCCTGGGTCTGGTCATCTTCCTCATCGCTGTCACGGGCTATATGACGGTGCGGTTCGAATGGAAGATGGCACTCGCGGCCATCATCGCGTTGATCCACGACCTCGTGATCACGGCCGGCATCTATGCGCTGTCGGGGCTGCAGGTGAGCCCGTCGACCGTGATCGCGCTGCTGACCATCCTCGGTTATTCGCTCTATGACACGGTTGTGGTCTTCGACAAGGTGCGCGAGAACACGGCCGGGATCACCGGCGGCAGCCGAATGACGTTCAGCCAGGCCGCGAACCTCGCCGTGAACCAGACCCTGGTTCGCTCGATCAACACTTCCGTCATCGCGCTGCTCCCGGTCGCCGGCCTGCTGGTCATCGGGGTGGGTGTGCTCGGCGCGGGCTCGCTGCAGGACCTGTCGTTCGCGTTGCTGATCGGTCTCGCCTCCGGTGCCTATTCCTCGATCTTCATCGCGACCCCGCTGGTCTGCGAGTTCAAGGAACGGGAGCCGGCGTATCAGCAGCTCGCCCGCCGGGTCGCGGCGCGACGCACCAAGGAGTCACCTGACGGTGGTTCCGGTGCCGTTCCCGCGACCGTGGGTGCGCCACTGGCGGCAGCCGACGCACGGGACGAGTTGCCGACCTCCGCTCAGCCGCCCGGGGGGCCGGCCGCCGAGACCCCACAGCCGGCCCAGCCGGCCCAACCAGCTCAGCCGGCACCGGCAGCGCGCCCGGCTCGGCCCGGTCAGCCGTCACGCGCCTCGTCGCGCAACCCCAGGCGGGGCCGGCCGAGTGGTCGCTCGAAATCGCGTAAGCGCCGGTGAGCCCCCTCGACCTTGACGCGCTGATGCGCGCCGAGGTCCGCGACGTCGAGGACTTTCCCGAGCCGGGCGTGACGTTCAAAGACATCACGCCGTTGTTGGCTGACCACACAGCCTTCGCCGGGGCAATCGACGAGATCGTCAGCCACCACGGCCGCGGGACCATCGACAAGGTCGCCGGCATCGAGGCTCGCGGCTTCATCCTGGCCGCGGCCGTCGCGTACCACTTCGGCGCCGGCTTCGTCCCGGTGCGCAAGGCGGGCAAGCTTCCCAGCCCGGTGCACTCCGCGACCTACGCCCTCGAGTACGGCGTGGCCACGCTGGAGGTGCATCGCGACGCGTTCGTGCACGGCGAGCGGGTGCTGATCGTGGACGACGTCCTCGCGACCGGCGGAACCGTTGCCGCGGCAGCCGATCTGGTCGCCCGAGCCGGTGGCGAGGTCGCCGGTTGCAGCGTCCTGCTCGAGCTGACCGCGCTCGGCGGCCGCGCCCGGCTCGGGGACCTCGACGTCCACGCCCTGCTGACCTACTGACCAGGGCTGCGGCTCAGGGGTCCGGGGGCGTGGCAGAGGGAAGGTCGGAGCACAACAGATCGTTACACTGAACAACAACCACAGCTTAAGGCGGGTGACGAGTGGCCAACGACGTCGTACCGGTAAAGGATGACGTCGCCGCGCCTTCGCCCGCGAGCGTCTCGAAGGCCGCCGTTCCCGAAGCCAAGCCGGAAGCCAAGCCCAAGGCCGGTCCCAAGGCGGCCCCGCCGGCACCGACTCGCGTTCGCTCGCGACTGAGCCGGCTGTCCGGCACCCGCAGCACGACGCCACCTGAGCTCGAACCGGTCCTCAAGACGTTGCGGGCCAACCATCCCAAGGCCGATATCCGGCCGGTGGTCCGGGCCTACGAGGTCGCTGAGCGGTGCCACCGCGGCCAGACCCGGCGCAGCGGTGACCCCTACATCACCCATCCGGTAGCGGTCGCCGGCATCGTCGCCGAGCTGGGCATGGAGGCGCCGACGCTGTGCGCGGCGCTGCTCCACGACACCGTCGAGGACACCGCGCTGTCGCTGGGCGACATCGCGCGCGACTTCGGTGACGAGGTGGCCCGGCTGGTCGACGGCGTGACCAAGCTGGACAAGGTCCGCTATGGCGACTCGGCCGAGGCCGAGACGATCCGCAAGATGGTGATCGCGATGGCCCGCGATCCCAAGGTCCTCATCCTGAAGCTGGCCGACCGGCTGCACAATGTGCGCACCCTGTCCTGGCTGCCGCCGGACAAGCAGCAACGCACCGCGAAGCAGACCCTCGAGATCTACGCGCCGCTGGCGCACCGGCTGGGCATGAACGCGATCAAGTGGGAGCTCGAGGACCTGTCGTTCGCGACGCTC
>DATAVK010000055.1:0-22610 GCA_036267755.1 Mycobacteriales bacterium | reverse complement strand
ACTTGCATGTGTTAAGCACGCCGCCAGCGTTCGTCCTGAGCCAGGATCAAACTCTCCGTTAATGTCTATAGATAACCGGCCGGTAAGCCGGGCTATCGACACAGAAAAGCCATGGCTCCTGACGAGCCATGATTGAACCTGACGATTATCAGAAAAACTAACTAGCTGTTCGTCTGTCATCGCCATTAATCCATGCATGCGCCCACCGAAGTGGCCGCCCGCATGGGGTCTTGGCACTGACTTTTGGCACGCTGTTGAGTTCTCAAGGGACGGACGCGCACCGGTCGGGATCTCTCGATCCGTCGCGGGGCAACCGACGTACGCTATGCCAGTCGTTCGGCCGAAGTCAAAACCGGCCGCGCTCCCAGCACCCCCAGCACATGCGACCGCGAACGATCGTGATGCTGGGGTGTCCCTGCAGGCCGTCCGCGATGTCGCGTCCAGGTCCCCGTGGGGCATTGGCCACACTAGGGAGCGGCTCGCCGCGAGTCAAACCGCGCCCGCCTTCACCTGCACCCCGGCGACCTGCCGCTTGCCCCGGCGCAACACCAGCCAGCCACCCGGCAGCAGGTCGTCCTCGGTCGGTGCCGCAGCGGCGTCGGTGACGCGCTCGTTGTTTAGGTAGGCGCCGCCCTCCGCGACGGTCCGGCGGGCGGCGGAGCGGCTAGCTGAGAGCCCCGTGGCCTCGAGCAGTTCAGTGAACGAGGGAAGCGGGACCGTGGCCTCGACGTAGGACGCCTCGGTGAGCGCCGCCGTCAGCACATCCGGGTCCAGGTCGCGCAGGTCGCCGCGCCCGAACAGCGCGGCGCTGGCGGCGATCACCTTCGCGGTCTCCACCGGGCCGTGGACCAGCGTGGTGAGCTCCTCGGCCAGTCGCCGCTGCGCCTCGCGGGCGGCGGGACGCTCCGCGGTGGCCTGGTCGAGCGCCTCGATCTCCTCGTGCGACAGGAAGGTGAAGAACCGCAGGTAGCGACCGGCATCGGCGTCGTCGACGTTCACCCAGTACTGGAAGAAGGCGTACGGCGAGGTGAGCTCGGCGTCCAGCCAGAGCCTGCCGCCGCCGGTGGACTTGCCGAACTTCTCTCCGGTGGCGGACGTGACCAACGGCCAGCTCAGCGCGTGCACCGAGGCGGCCTCCACGCGGCGGATCAGGTCGACCCCCGACGTCAGATTCCCCCACTGGTCGCTGCCGCCGATCTGCAGCCGGCAGTCCTCGCGGCGGAACAGCTCGAGGTAGTCCATGGACTGCAGCAGCATGTAGCTGAACTCCGTGTAGCTGATCCCGCCCGCCTCGAGCCGGGCCCGGACGGTCTCCTTGCCCAGCATCACGTTCATCGGGAAGTGCTTGCCGATGTCGCGCAGGAAGTCGATGACGCTGAGTCCGGCGGTCCAGTCGATGTTGTTGACCAGCAGGCCGTGACCTGGCGTCAGGTCGACGAACTGACTCAACTGGTTGCCGATCGCCTCGACGTTGCGGGCCACCTCGTCGGCGCTCAGCAAGGTGCGCTCGCTGTTGCGGCCGCCCGGGTCCCCGATGAAGCCGGTGGCCCCGCCCGCCAGCGCGATCGGCCGGTGACCATGCAGCTGGAACCAGCGCAGCACGATCAGTCCGACCAGGTTGCCCACGTGCAGGCTCGGCGCCGTCGGGTCGCAGCCGTAGTACAGCGTCGCCGGACCGCTCGCCAGGTAGCGACGCAACGCGTCGAGGTCGGTGGACTGGGCGATCAGGCCACGCCAGGACAGCTCGTCAACGACGTCGGAGGTCACCGCTGGATCCTCTCTTACGGCTCACCCACGGCCGGTACGCGGACACGCTCGGGTCGCCGTCGACCCAGAACCGCCACGGCGTCTCGGATCCGGCGGAGACGCCGACCCGGGGGCCCCGACGGACGGCGTCGTCGGGCACCGGCGTCGACGCGAGGACCTGCAGCGGGTCACGGCGGCTCACCACGTCCGCGCCGTCAAGCGACCGGTCGACGGCCAGCGTGAGCGTGAGCCGCGCCGGGCCACGCGCCAGATCCCGGGTGCGGACCCCAGGCCGGCGCTCCTGGGCCGTCTCGAGCCCACTGACCACCGCTCCGGCCCGCAGCAGGACGGCTGCCGGCCGCCCGGGTGGCCCGCACACCAGGTTCATGCAGTAGTGCATGCCGTAGGTGAAGTAGACGTAGGCGTGCCCCGGCGGCCCGTACATGACCGCGTTGCGGGGTCGCTGACCCCGGTAGGCATGCGACGCGGGATCGAACTCGCCGTCGTACGCCTCCACCTCGCTGAGCCGCACCGCCACTCCGGCATGCGACACCACGGCGCCGAGCAGGTCGCGAGCGACCTCGAGGACCGGCCGGTCGTAGAACGTGCGCGGCAGCGGGGTCACCCGCCGGCAGCCCACTCGACGTGCCGATCGACCTGCTCCTGCAGCTCGGCGTACTGCTCGGCCACTCGTTCCGGCGCGGTCCCGCCGGGGGCCGACCTCGACGCCAGCGCACCGGATACCGACAGCACATCCCGGACGTCCGGGGTGAGCAGTGGGCTGACGGTCAGCAGGTCCGCGTCGGGGACATCCGCCAGGTCGCAGTCGTGGACACCGCACCAGACCACGAGGTGGCCTACGGCCTCATGTGCATCACGGAATGGCACCCCGCGCCGGACCAGGTGCTCGGCCACGTCGGTCGCCAGGGCGAACCCGTCGGCGGCCGTGGCGGCCAGCCGATCGACATCGACCCGCATCGTGGCGATCATCCCGGACACGGCGGGCAGCACGAGCAGCAACGTGTCGACCGCGTCGAAGACCGGCTCCTTGTCCTCCTGCAGGTCGCGGTCATAGGCCAACGGCAGACCCTTGAGGACGGTCAGCAAGGTGACGAGGTCGCCCACCAGGCGCCCGGCCTTTCCCCTGGCCAGCTCCGCGACGTCCGGGTTCTTCTTCTGCGGCATGATCGACGACCCGGTGCTGTACGCGTCGTCGAGCTCCACCCACCGGAACTCCCGGGTCGCCCAGAGCACGACCTCCTCGCCGAGCCGCGACAGGTGTACGCCGATCAACGCGGCGACGAACAGGAACTCCGCCGCGAAGTCACGGTCGCTGACCGCATCGAGGGAGTTCGCAGCCGCCCGGTCGAACCCGAGCTCGGCGGCGACAGCAGCGGGATCGAGCGGCAGCGACGAGCCTGCCAGCGCCCCGGCGCCGAGCGGACTCACCGAGCTGCGGCGGTCCCAGTCCTGGAGCCTCGACACGTCACGGGCGAAGGCCTGCACGTGTGCCAAGAGCTGGTGGGCGAACACGATCGGCTGGGCGTGCTGGAGGTGCGTCATCCCCGGCGCGGCGGCGTCGAGGGTCCGCTCGGCCTGACTCAGTAAGGCGGTTTCCAGCTCGGCGAGGCGCCCGGCGACCTGACGCGCGTGGTCCCGCAGGTACAGCCGCAAATCGGTGGCCACCTGGTCGTTGCGGCTGCGGCCAGCGCGCAGCTTGCCACCGAGCACACCGACCCGTTCCAACAGGCCACGTTCCAGCGCGGTGTGGACGTCCTCGTCTTCGGGCGCGGGCCGGAACGCTCCGCTCTGCGCGTCGCGATCAAGGTCGTCGAGCGCACCGAGGATCCGCCCCAGCTCGGCCTCGTCGAGCAGCCCGGCGCGGAACAGCACCCGGGCATGCGCCCGCGACGACAGCAGGTCGTACGGCGCCAGCCGCCAGTCGAAGTGCACGCTCATCGACAGCCGGGCGAGCGCATCCGCCGGGCCGCCGGCGAACCGGCCGCCCCAGAGCCGGGTCGGTGGGGTCGCGCCGGTCACCTGCTCACCGAGGCGGTGTCCGCGGCCGCGGCGAGCTTCTGGTCACGCTTCGCCGCGATCCTCGTCGGCATCCCCCACAGCTCGACGAAGCCCTTCGACAACCGCTGGTCGAAGGTGTCGCCCTCGTCGTACGTCGCGAGGTTGTAGTCGTAGAGCGAGGCGCCGCTGCGCCGCCCGGTCACCGTGGCGCGGCCACCGTGCAGCGTCATCCGGATTTCCCCGGTGACCGGCTGGGAGACCTCGTCGACAAAGGCGTCGAGGGCCCGCTTGAGCGGCGACGACCACAGCCCGTCGTAGACGAGCTCGGCCCAGCGCTGCTCGACGGACCGCTTGAACCGCGCGGCGTCCTTCTCGACGGTGAGGTCCTCGAGGTGCTGGTGCGCCTCGATCAACGCGATCGGCCCGGGGCACTCATAGACCTCGCGGCTCTTGATGCCGACCAACCGGTCCTCGACGACGTCGAGCCGACCGACGCCTTGCGCGCCGGCCCGGGCGTTGAGCTCAGTGACCGCCTCGAGCATGGTGACCGGCCGTCCATCGATCGACGTGGGCACGCCCGACGTGAACCCGATGACGACCTCGTCCGGGTCGCGAGGCACCGCGGGGTCCTGGGTGTAGGCATAGACGTCCTCGATCGGTGCGTTCCAGACGTCTTCGAGGAACCCGGTCTCGACCGCGCGACCCCACAGGTTCTGGTCGATGGAGTACGGCGAGGACTTGGTCACGTCGATCGGGAGGTTCTGCTCGGTCGCGAACGCGATCGCCTTGTCGCGGGTCATGCCGGAGTCACGCACCGGCGCCATGACCGACAGGTCAGGAGCCAGAGCGCCGACGCCCACCTCGAACCGGACCTGGTCGTTGCCCTTGCCGGTGCAGCCATGCGCGACCGTCGAGGCACCGTGGTAGCGCGCCGCTTCGACGAGGTGCTTGACGATCACCGGCCGGGACAGCGCGGACAGCAACGGGTAGCGGTTCATGTAGAGGGCGTTTGCCTTGAGCGCCGGAAGGCAGTACTGCTCGGCGTACTCGGTGCGGGCGTCGACGACGACGGCCTCGACGGCGCCGCAGTCGAGAGCTCGCTGCCGGATGACGTCGAGGTCCTCACCGCCCTGGCCGACGTCGGCCGCGACGGCGATCACCTCGGCGCCGGTCTCGGCGGCGATCCAGCCGATGGCCACGGAGGTGTCGAGGCCGCCTGAGAAGGCGAGGACGACGCGGTCAGTCATGAGGTGGAGCTCCTGTCGGATGGGTCGTGAGTGGGACGTGAACGGGGTCTAGGAGGTAGCCGAGGCGCCGGCCATGGCCCGCAGTCGAGTGGCGAGCCGGGCGCCACCGTGCGGGTCGCGGGCGACGAGGAGCACCGTGTCGTCCCCGGCGACGGTGCCGAGGACGTCGTCGAGCCCGGCCCGGTCGACCGCCGAGGCCAGCAGATGAGCGCCGCCCGGCGGGGTGCGCAGGACGACGAGGTTGGCGCTGGCCTCCGCGGAGATCAGCAGCTCGGCTGCCAGCCGGGACACCTTGCCCTGGTTCGCGTCGGTGAGGGCACGGAGCACCGGGCCGGGCGCCTCGTCCGCATTGAGCGCGTAGACGGTGCCGCTGCCGGGTCGACGTACCTTGACCGCGCCGATCTCCTCGAGGTCGCGGGACAGCGTCGCCTGCGCGACTTCGACGCCTTCCGCAGCCAGCAATCGCCCGAGCTCGGTCTGCGAGTGCACCGACGCGGTGGCGAGCACCGCCGCGATCCGGGCCTGTCGGGCCGCTTTCGTCGGCGGGGACGCGGTGCGGTCCCGCACTACACCGGCCACGTCACACCTGCTCCAGCAGGAAGGCGAGCAGCGCCTTCTGGGCGTGCAGCCGGTTCTCCGCCTGGTCCCACACGATGCTCGCCGGACCGTCGATGACGGCCGCCGCGATCTCCTCCCCGCGATGGGCGGGCAGGCAGTGCATGACGACGACGCCCTTGGCTGCCAGCGCGAGCTTGGCCTCGTCGAGGGCGTAGGGATGCAGCGGCGCGATCCGTTCCGCGGCTTCGGTCTCCTGACCCATCGATGCCCACACGTCGGTGTAGAGGACGTCCGCGCCGGTCGCGGCGGCGAGCGGGTCGTCGGTGACCAAGACGCTGCCGCCTTGGGCCGCGGCGAGTTCCTCGGCGCGTCGAACCACCTGGGTCAACGGATGGAAGCCCTCGGGCGACGCGACCCGCACGTGCATCCCGGCGATCGCGCCGCCGAGCAGCAGCGAGTGGGCCATGTTGTTGCCGTCTCCCAGGTAGGTGAGCGTGAGGCCGGCAAGCGTGCCCTTGTGCTCGCGGATCGTCTGCAGGTCGGCAAGCACCTGACACGGATGCGCGTAGTCGGTGAGGGCGTTGATGACCGGGACCGACGATGCGGCGGCGAGTGCCGCGATCCGGTCCTGGCCGAAGGTGCGGATCACGATCGCGTCGACATACCGCGACATCACCCGAGCGGTGTCTTCGATGGTCTCGCCGCGACCGAGCTGGGTGGATCGGGCGTCCAGGACGACCGGGTGACCGCCGAGCTCGGCGATCCCGATCTCGAACGACAGCCGGGTCCGGGTCGACGGCTTCTCGAAGACGACGGCGACCGACTGCGGCCCGGCCAACGGCCGCGCCGCGAACCGGTCCTTCTTCATCCGGTCCGCCTCGTCGAGCACCCACTGCTGCTCGGTGGCTGACAGGTCGTCGTCGGCCAGGAAATGCCGGAGCATCCTCAACCCTCCTTGCCGGTCGGGCCGGAGGTATCGCCCACCGGGCCCCCGGTGATCTGGGCGACCCGCCACAGCAGGTCCGCCACGCCGAACGGCTTGGCGAAGACGGAGTTCACGCCGAGCACTTCCTGCAGCCGCGGGATGGCGTCGACCTTTCCGGTGACGACGACGACCGGGATGTCCTTCAGGCTGGGGTCACCGCGTAGCTCCTCGAGCACCCTGGTGCCGCCGAGGTCCGGCATCATCAGATCCAACAGGATCAGTGCAGGGCGTCGGCTACTGGCCATGACGAGGCCGGCCAGCCCGTCCGAGGCGATCGCGACGTCGTAGCCCTCCGCGACGAGCAACGTCTCGAGCAAACCGCGAACACTGGGATCGTCCTCCACGACGAGGACGTGCGGTGCGGTCATCGGGCACCTCCTGGTCGGAGCCGGCTGGGTCGCGGCCGCGCTCACGACGCCAACCTAGTAGCGGACGCGGCCGCGCCGAGGATGTCGGGCAGGGCGGCGGTGAAGCTGTCGGCTTCGGCATCAGTGAGCACGAGCGGCGGCACCAGGCGGACGACGTCGGCACCGATCGCGTTGACCAGGAAGCCGTGCTCTCGCGCCGAGGTCTGTACCGCGGGCGCGAGGTCGCCGTCGAGGAGCAGGGCGAGCCACAACCCCTGTCCCCGGACACCCGCTAGCCCTGGTGCGTTTACTGCCGCCAGGTCCTGGCTCCATCGCTCACCGAGCCGGGCGACGTGGTCGAGCAGACCGGTCGTCTCGATGGTGTCGAGGACGGCGAGCGCGGCCGCGCAGCTGACCGGGTTGCCGCCGAACGTCGTGCCGTGATCACCCGGCCGCAGCGCAGTGGCGGCGGGGCCACCGGCCAGGCAGGCGCCGATCGGCAGGCCACCGCCGAGCCCCTTCGCCAGGGTGATGACGTCCGGGACGACCTGCTCGTGCTGATGGGCGAGCCACCGACCGGTGCGGCCGACTCCGCCCTGCACCTCGTCGATGACCAGCAGCGCGCCAACGGCGTCACAGGCCTGCCGGGCAGCGGCGAGGTATCCGGGCGACGACGGCACGACGCCGGCCTCGCCGAGCGCGGGTTCGAGGAAGACGGCGGCGGTGCGCTCATCAACGGCATCGTTCAGGGCTGCCGGATCGTCATACGGCACGAAGTCGACGTCGATCCCGAACGGCGCGAACGGCTCCCGGACCGCGGCCTTGCCGGTGAGCGCGAGGGCACCGAGCGAGCGGCCGTGAAACGACCGCTCGGCCGCGACGAACCGCCGCCGACCGGGCCGGGCCCGAAGCGCTACCTTGATCGCGGCCTCGTTGGCAGTTCCACCGTCGTTGCACAGGAACACCCGGGCCTCGGGAAGTCCGCAGATCCCGATGAGCCGCTCGGCGAGCGAGACGGCCAGCGGGTTCACGACCAGGTTCGAGGTGTGGGCGATTCGGCGTACCTGCTCGGACACGGCGGCCACGATCGCGGGATGGTCGTGACCGAGCGAGGACACCGCGATGCCGGCGACCAGGTCGAGGTACTCGCGACCGTCGACGTCGGTGACCCGACAACCTTCACCGCTCACCAGCGCGATCGGTGGCGTCCCGTAGTTGGGCATCATGACGGCGTCCCAGCGCTGCTGCAGGTCGGTCGTCGCGGTCATGCCGGCACCACCATGGTCCCGACACCGGAGTCGGTGAGCAGCTCGAGCAGCAAGGCGTGTGGGACCCGGCCGTCGAGGACGTGGGCCGCGGGTACGCCGCCACGGACCGCACGCAGGCAAGCCTCCATCTTCGGGATCATCCCTTCGGCGAGAGTGGGGAGCAGCGACTCGAGCTCCGTGGCGTCGAGTCGGCTGATGACGTCGTCGCTGGCCGGCCAGTCACGGTAGAGGCCCTCCACGTCGGTGAGCACGACCAGCTTCTCCGCGCCGATCGCCGCGGCGACAGCGGCCGCCGCGGTGTCGGCGTTCACGTTGTAGACGCCGCCGTCGTCGCCCCGGCAGACGCTCGCGACGACCGGGACCCGGCCATCGGCCAGCAGCCCCCGGAGCACTCCGGCATCGACGTGGACCACGTCGCCGACCAACCCGATGTCGATCTCCTCGCCGTCGACCATCCCGGACCGGCGGGTGGCCGTCATCAGCCGGCCGTCCTCACCGGACAACCCCACGGCGAACGGACCGTGGGCGTTGACCAGCCCGACGATGTCGCGCTGGACCTGTCCGACCAGGACCATCCGGACCACGTCCATCGTCTCCGGCGTCGTGACCCGCAGGCCGCCGGCGAAGCTGCGCTCGATGCCCAACCGGTCCAGCTGCACGTCGATCTGCGGGCCACCGCCATGGACGACGACGACCTGGATTCCGGCGTAGCGCAGGAAGACGACGTCTTCGGCGAACGCATCCCGCAATGTGTCGTCGGTCATCGCGTTGCCGCCGTACTTCACGACGATGGTGCGGCCGTGGAACCGCTCGAGCCACGGCAGCGCCTCGACGAACGCGGCGGCCTTGTCCACAGGCGTCATCGCGGTCACGTCGAGTACGCCGAGTTCTCGTGGACGTAAGCCGCAGTGAGGTCGTTGGTCCGGACGAACCCGGTGGCCTCGCCGGCGTGGAGGTCGATGGTGATGGTGATCTCGCGACCGCTGAGATCCACCTTGGCCCGGTCATCCCCGATGCTGCCGGCCCGGCACACCCAGACGCCGCCGAAACCGACGTCGACCGCGTCGGGCTCGAACACGGCGCGGGTCGTGCCGAGTGCCGAAAGCACCCGTCCCCAGTTCGGGTCCTCGCCATGGAGGGCGCACTTGAGCAGGTTGCTGCGCGCGACGGCGCGGGCGACCTCCATCGCGTCGGCGGTGTCGGCGGCACCCACGACCTCGACGAGGACCTCCTTGCTCGCGCCTTCGGCGTCCGCGATCAGCTGCCGGGCCAGGTCATCGCATACCCGGGTGACGAGCGCGGTCAGCGACACCTCGTCGAGCTCGACGCCGGAGGCGCCGCTGGCGAGCAGCAGCACCGTGTCGTTGGTCGACATGCAGCCGTCGCTGTCGACCCGGTCGAAGCTCACCGCGGCGGCGCGGCGAAGCACCCGGTCGAGCGTCTCGGCGTCGGCGACCGCGTCGGTCGTGACGACGGACAGCATCGTGGCCAGCTCCGGCGCGAGCATCCCGGCACCCTTCGCCATCCCGCCGACAGTCACGCCCTGCTCGGTCGCCACCGCGGTCTTGGGCACGGTGTCCGTCGTACGGATGGCGTCCGCTGCATCGTCGCCGCCGGTGGCTGACAGCGAGCCGCCTGCGTCGGCGATCCCGGCGGAGAGCCGGTCCATGGGGAGCCGCTCACCGATCAGGCCGGTGGAGCAGACCGCGACCTCGCCGGCGCCGCAGTCCAAGAGTCCGGCGACCTGCTCGGCGGTCGCGTGCGTGTCCTGGAACCCCTGGGGACCGGTGCAGGCGTTGGCGCCGCCGGAGTTGAGGACGACGGCGCGCAGCCGGCCCGAGGTGAGGACCTGTTCCGACCACAGCACCGGCGCTGCCTTGATCCGGTTGGCGGTGAACACCCCGGCCGCGGCGTACGCCGGGCCGTCGTTGATGACGAGGGCGACGTCACGCCCGGCCGACTTCAACCCGGCCTCGACTCCCGCCGCCCGGAAGCCAGCGGGTGCGGTGATACTCACGGCGCAACACCGTTCACTGCGAGCCCGGTCGTCTCCGGGAGCCCGAGCATCAGGTTCGCGTTCTGCACCGCCTGTCCGGCGGCTCCCTTGCCCAGGTTGTCGATCGCGGCCACGACGACGGCACGGCCGGCGTCTTCGTCGAGGGCGACCTGCAGTACGGCGCTGTTCGATCCCGAGGTGGCGGCGGTGTGTGGCCACTGGCCGTCGGGGAGCAGCGTGACGAACGGCTCGTCGTCGTACCGCTGGTAGGCCGCCCGCAACGCCTCCAGCGTCATGCCCGGGCGCAACCGCGCCGTGCAGGTGGCGAGGATCCCCCGCGGCATCGGGGCGAGGACCGGGGTGAACGACATCGAGACGGTCTCGCCCGCGACCGCCGACAGCGACTGGCGAAGCTCGCCGAGATGCTGATGGCTGCCGCCGACCTTGTACGGCGTGAGGTCGCCCATCACCTCGGAGCCCAGCAGCCGCTCGCTGGCGGACCGACCGGCGCCGCTGGTCCCGCTCGCAGCGACCACGACGATGTCGGAGGCTTCGACCACCGGCTCCGCCAGCAGGGGCGCCAGCGCAAGGGCGATCGCGGTCGCGTAGCAACCGGGGTTGGCGACCCGTCGGGCCGACCGGATGGCGTCGCGGGCCCCTGGCAGTTCGGGGAGGCCGTAGGGCCAGCACCCGGCGTGCGGGCCGTCGTACCACCGCTCCCAGGCCGCCGGGTCCACCAGCCTGAAGTCCGCCCCCAGGTCGACGATGAGCGGATCCCCATCGAGATTGGCCACGGCGGCCGCGGAGGCGCCGTGCGGCAGCGCCAGGAACAGCAGGTCGCAGTCGGCCACCTCGGGTGCTGCCAGGTCGACCAGCAGCCGGTCGGCGTGGCTGACCAGGTTCGGGTGCACCTCGCCGAGCGGACGCCCTGCCTTGGTCCCGGCGACCAGCGGGCCCAGCTCGAGCTCCGGGTGCGCGGCCACCAGCCGGACCAGCTCGCCACCGGCATACCCACTGGCTCCGACGATGCCGGCGATCACTCCCACGCGACCAGACTACTGCATGGTGATGCAGCCAGGCGACTGACTATCCACGCGGCGGTCAGCGCAGGACAGCGCCCAGCTCCGCCGTGGCCACCGCGACGGCCGCGTCCCGGACGGCGAGCATCTCCTCGCTGGTCAGCGTGTGGTCGAGTGCGCGCAGCCGAAGCGTGAACGCCAATGAGCGGTGTCCCGACGGCAGCTGGCTGCCGGTATACACGTCGAACAGCCGGACGCTCTCGAGCAGGTCACCACCGCCTCGGCGCAGCGCCGACTCGACGGCCGCAACCGGCACGGCGAGCGGCAGGACGAGGGCGACGTCGACCGAGCCGGCGGGGTACGCCGATACCGGCACCGCGGTGGCGAGGTCGGGCACCGCCGCTAACAACACGTCGAGCGACAACTCCATCGCGCTGGTGCCGGCTGGCAACTCGAGCGCGGCGATCGCCCGCGGGTGCAGCTCGCCGGCATGGCCGAGCAGCGTCTCGCCGACGTGGAGCGCAGCACACCGGCCGGGATGGAACGGGGGGTGCCGATCGGCGCTGACGGTCACCTCGACGCCCAGCGTGCGCGCGAGCAGCCGGCCGGCTTCGACCGCGTCCGACCACGCCGCGGCCCGACCCGGACCCCACCAGCCGGGTCGCTGCCGCATGCCGGTAAGAGCGACCGCCACCCGCTGCGGCTGGTCGGGCAGCGAGGCATCGAGCGCGGCGAGGTCGCTGTCGGAGGGCCGTACCCCGGCAGGCAGCCGAGGCGGCGGTGGCGAGTCCCGGTGCCGGAAGACCGGCCCGGTCTCGAAGAGCGCGACGTCCGTCAGGCCGCGCCCCACGTTGCGGGCCAAGGTGGTGAACAGCCCGGGGAGCAGCGTGGCGCGCAGGTACGGCTCGGTGTCCGCTACGGGGTTCGCCACGCGGACCGAGGGGACCCGGGGGTCGTCGGCGTCCAGCAGGAGCCGGTGCGCGGACCCGGCATCGACGAACGGTGAGCTCAGCACCTCGACGTACCCCGCTGCCGCGAGGGTCCGGCCGACCTGGCGCCGGAGCCGCTGGGTGCGGGTCAGGCCGCGACCGGCCGGCGCCGTCGGGACGGTGGCTGGCAGCGCGGCGTATCCCTCGAGCCGCACCACTTCTTCGACCAGGTCGGCCGGGATCCGCAGGTCGGGCCGCCACGACGGTGGTGTCACGCTCAGCGTGGCCTCGCCGGATTCACTGATCTCACAGCCGACCTCACGGAGCCGCCGCTCGACCGTCTCGCGGGAGTAGGGCACTCCGGCCAGCCGCCCCGGCAGATCGGCGGTGAGGCTGATCGATGGTCGGGGTGGGCGCACGTCCACATCGACCGCGGGCGCCTCGGCCGCGGCACCGGCCAGCTGCTGCAGCAGGCGCACGGCGAGCTCCGCCCCGGCGGGTGCCAGCGCATCGTCCACTCCCCGCTCGAAGCGACGCGAGGCTTCGGATCCGAGCCGGTGACGACGAGCGGCGCCCGACACCAAGACGGCCTCGAAGTGGGCGGCTTCGAGCAGCACGTCGCTCGTGCTCTCCGTGACCTCTGTCGAGGCACCACCCATCACTCCGGCCAGCGCGATCGGGCCGGAGTCGTCCGCGATGACGAGGTCGGTCGAGTCGAGCTGGCGGTCGACCCCGTCAAGGGTCACGATCCGCTCGCCATCGCGAGCTCGGCGTACCACGATCGGCCCGCTTACCCGGCCGGCATCGAAGGTGTGCAGCGGCTGGCCGACGTCGAGCATGACGTGGTTCGCGACGTCCACGATCAGCGAGATCGGGCGCATCCCGGCGAGGGTGAGCCGCCGCTGCAGCCAGCGAGGGCTAGGTGCCGTCGGATCGATCCCCCGCAATACCCGCAGCAGATAACGATCGCAGCTCGCCGGGTCGTCGATCGACACCTGGTACGCCGTGGTGTCGGGCGCCGGGACCTCGACGTCGGCGGGGTCACGGAACGGGATCCCGTAGCTGGTCGCGACCTCGCGGGCCACCCCACGGACTGACAGCGCGTAGCCGCGATCGGGATTGATCGAGATGTCGAGAACGTCGTCCCGTAGGCCGAGCGCGTCCACCGCGTCGTCACCCAGGGTCAGGTCGGCCGGCAGCCGCAGGATCCCGTCGCGTTCCTCGGAGATGCCGAGCTCGGCGCCGGAGCAGATCATGCCGTCGGAGAGGTGGTCGTAGGTCTTGCGCGCCTCGATCTGGAAGCCACCAGGCAGCGTCGCCGGCGGCCGGGCGTAGGCCACGATGTCACCGATCTCGAAGTTGCTGGCGCCGCAGACGACGTGACGCTCCGACGTACCGTCGTCGAGCCGCACCCATCGGATCGGCTTCTTGTAGCCGGTGAGCTCCTCGATCTCGAGCACCCGGGCGATGACGACTCCCTGGATGTCGCTGCCGAGGAACTCGACGCGCTCGACCTGCAGGCCGGCCGCAGTGAGTCGATCCGCGATGTCGCGCGAATCGACGTCGCCGACGTCGACGTAGTCGCGCAACCAGGAAACGGGAACCCGCACGGCTCAGTCCTCCCGGCCGAGCGACAGCGTGAATCGGACATCGCCCTCGACGAGGTCGCGGATGTCGCTGAGGCCGTGCCGGACCATGAGTGTGCGTTCCAGGCCCATCCCGAACGCGAACCCGCTGTAGCGCTCCGGGTCGACGCCGGCCGAGGCGAGGACGACGGGGTGGACCATGCCGGAGCCACCCCATTCGATCCAGCCCTCGGAGCGGCAGGTCCGGCACGGCTCGCCGCCGGGCAGCGCCGACGCGCCGAGGCAGACCCAGCACCGTACGTCGACATCGGCCGACGGCTCGGTGAACGGGTAGTGGTCGGGGCGCAACCGAGTCGTCGTCCCCGGACCGAAGACGGCCGCAGCCAGCATCTTGAGCGTGCCACGCAGGTCGGCCATCGACAGGCCTTCGTCGACCGCGAGGCCTTCGAGCTGGTGGAACACCGGCGTGTGCGTCGCGTCCAGCGCTTCCTGGCGGTACACCCGGCCGGGGGCGACGACGTAACACGGTGCGCCGCGCTCGAGCAGCGCCCGGACCTGCACCGGCGAGGTGTGGGTGCGCAGCACGACACCCCCGCTTGGCGGGTCGATCCACAGCGTGTCCTGGGTTTCGCGCGCAGGGTGCCACGCGGGAATGTTCAGCGCGTCGAAGTTCAGCCACTCGGCCTCGACCTCGGGGCCCTCGGCCACCTCCCAGCCCATCCCGACGAAGACGTCGGCGACCCGCTCCTGGATCAACGTCAAGGGGTGGCGGCCACCCGTCGGCTGCACGTCGGTCGGCAGCGTGACGTCCACGGTCTCCTCGACGAGCACGCGCTCGTCACGCTCGGCCTCTAGCTGCGCGAGCCGTTCGTCGTACGCCGCTTGGATGGCGGTCCGGGCGTCGTTCACCCGGCGGCCGGCGTCCGCTCGAGCCTGTGGCGGGAGGGCGCCGAGCTCCCGGCGCGCCAGGGCGACCGGAGCGTGATTGCCCAGGTGCGCGACGTGCGCGGTGGCGAGCGCCCCAAGGTCACCGGCCGCCAGGAAGGCGGCCCGCGCCTCGGTGACGGCGGCGTCGAGCTCGTCGGCGGACAGCGCGGACACTTCCTTGGGGTCGTAGCGGTCGTTCGGTCCAGACACGGGAGCGGCCTTTCGGGAGCCGTCGCAACGGCAGAGTCTAGGTGGGCAAAGTCGCGAGCTGGGCTCCTGCCCGACCGGACCCTCAGCGAGCGAAGCTGGGAGTCCCGTCGGGCAGCGAAAAGCCGACCCTGGCGCCGCCGGTCGCGGCTGCGCCGGCATCGATCGTGCCGTCGTGAGCGTCCACGATGCCCTTGGCGATGTAGAGCCCGAGGCCGGTGCCGCCACGGCGGCTCCCCCGCCAGAACTTCGTGAAGATGCGCGGCAGCGCTTCGGCGGTGATGCCGTCACCCTGGTCGGTGACGTCCAGGCGCAGTCCCTTGCCGTCCGGCACGACGGTCACCGTGACCGTCCCGTCGCCATGACGCACCGCGTTCTCGACCAGGTTGCCGACGACCTGCGCCAGCTTGTCGGGATCCCCCCACACCTCACCGATGCCGTCCTCGATGTGCACGACGAACCGGTCGGGCTGCTCCCCCGCGGCGACCCGGCCGGCGACGTCGCGACGGACGATCGCACCGACGTCGACGACCTGCTTGTGCAGCTCGAGCCGGCCGGTCTCGATCCGCGACACATCCAGTAGCTCCGTGATGAGCCGGGTGACGCGGTCAGCGTCGCTGTTGACGGTGGCGAGCATGTGCAGCCGCTGCTCGTCGGTGAACCGGTCCCATTTGGTGAGCAGGGTGTGGGTGAACCCCTTGACGCTGGTCAACGGCGACCGCAGCTCGTGCGCCACGACCGAGACGAGCTCCGCGCCGCTGCGCTCCTGCCGGCTGCGGGCGGAGGTGTCGCGCAGGCTCACCACCAGGCGCTCCAGCGACCGGTCGGGCCGGCGGACGTAGGACGCTGTGACGAGCAGGAAGCGGTCGGGCTCCCCAGGCCGGCTCAGGGTCAGCAGACGCTCCGGCTGGCGGATCCGGCTGCGCAGACCGCCAAACGGATCCGTGCAAGCCCACCAGTCACGGCCTTGGGGGTCGACCAGTGGCAGCACATCGGCAAGGGGGCGGCCGGTCACGGCGCCCGCACCCGCGCCGAGGATGCGTCGAGCCGCTGAGTTGGCGGAGACCACGAGTCGGTCTGCACCCACGACCACGACGCCGTCCGGCAGGTCGTCGTACACCGCCGTATCGTGCGAGCCCTCCAGCACGACGTCGTCCCTCCCTGGCCGGATGCTATTCAGCGTATAGAGCCTGATTGTGGGCGATGTCACGATGCTGCGCTCGGGCGGAGGCGTGCAGGCAGATCGCGGCGGTCGCGGCGAGGTTGAGGCTCTCCGCTCGACCCCACAGCGGCACGCTGACCCGGCGATCCGCGGCCGCGAGCAGCTCGGGGCGCACCCCGTGAGCCTCGTTGCCGAACAGCCACGCGGTGGGGCGGTCGAGCACGTCGGTGCCGATGAGCTCGTCGAGGCTGTCGTCACCGTCGGCGGCGGTCGCGAGAATGCTCAGGCCGGCCGTCCGAATCCGGTCGAGGGCCTCGGTCGGATCGACGGCAGGTACGACGGGGAGATGCAGCAGGCTGCCCGCGGCGGAGCGCACCACCTTGCCGGCGTACACGTCCACCGAGCCCGCGGTAAGCACGACACCGTCAGCCCCCAGCGCATCCGCGGTGCGGATCACCGTGCCGGCATTTCCCGGATCGGCGACCCCGTCGAGCAGCGCGAGCAGGCGCGGTGACCCGGCGAGCAGCCGGTCGAGATCGGCGTCCGGCAGGTCGACGACCGCGACGACACCCTGCGGCGTGACGGTGTCCCCCAGCCGAGCCATCACGCGCTCGGTGAGGACGCGCAGGGCGATGCCGCGTTCAGCAGCGACCCGCATCAACGCGACGTCGCGGTCCGCGGCGGCGTCGGTCACGAACAGCTCCCGGACCGGATGGCCACCGGCCAGCACCTCGCCGACGGCGTGCGGCCCCTCGACCAGGAACGCCGACGCGGCCACTCGTCCCCGGCGGGTGAGCAGGGAACGAGCGGCCGCGACGTGGCTGTTCTGCGGCGAGCTGATGACCTCGGTCGTCAGGCGGCGGTCTCCTGCGCCGGCTGGGCCGGCAGCGCTGCCCGGGCCAGCTCGACCAGGGCCGCGAACGCTGCCTCGTCGTTGACGGCGAGCTCGGCCAGGTGCTTGCGGTCGACCTCGATCTGCGCCGCCTTCAAGCCCTGGATGAACCGGTTGTAGGTCATGTTGTTCGCCCGCGCTGCCGCGTTGATCCGCTGGATCCACAGCTTGCGGAACTCACCCTTGCGCGCCCGGCGGTCGCGGTAGGCATAGTTCATCGAGTGGAGCATCTGCTCCTTGGCCTTGCGATACAGCCTCGAACGCTGGCCGCGGTAGCCGCTGGCCCGTTCGAGGACGACGCGGCGCTTCTTGTGGGCGTTGACCGCCCGCTTGACCCGTGCCACGGGAACACTCCTTGCTGGTTACGGCTCGGCGACGTACGCCGAGCGAAGGGGAAAGCGTCGAGGGACTAGCGGCGGCCGAGCAGGCGCTGCGCCTTCTTCGTGTCGGCCGGTGAGAGCACCTTCTCGTCAGCGAGCCGGCGCATCCGGGTCGACGACTTGTGCTCAGCCAGGTGGTATCGGCTGGCGCGGCGAGCACGCAGCTTCCCGGTTCCGGTCAACGTGAAGCGCTTCTTCGCGCCACTGTGGGTCTTCATCTTCGGCATCGCTGCGGATCTCCTCGGTCGTCGGGTCAGGCGATCAGGCCGAAGCCTGAGCGGGTGGTTCGGCGGCCGTCACGGTCTCGCGCGGTGCGCGGTCCGGTGTCGACTGCTGCTGCTGTTTGCGATGCGGGGCCATCACCATGATCATGTTGCGGCCGTCCTGCTTCGGTGCCGCCTCGACGACGCCGAGCTCCTCGACGTCCTGAGCCAGCCGCTGCAACAGCCGGAACCCGAGTTCGGGCCGGGACTGCTCGCGTCCGCGGAACATGATCGTGATCTTGACCTTGTCTCCGGCCTTGAGGAACCGTACGACGTGACCCTTCTTGGTCTCGTAGTCGTGCGGGTCGATCTTCGGTCGGAGCTTCATTTCCTTGATGACGGTGTGCGACTGGTTACGCCGCGCCTCGCGCGCCTTCTGGGCGTTCTCGTACTTCCACTTGCCGTAGTCCATGAGCTTGCAGACCGGGGGCCGGGCTTCGGCTGCCACCTCGACGAGATCGAGATCGGCTTCCTGGGCCAGACGCAGCGCATCGCCAATGGCCACGATGCCGACCTGCTCACCATTTGGACCGACCAGCCGCACCTCGGGGACGCGGATCCGGTCGTTGATACGGGGTTCGACGCTGATGGGACCTCCACGGTTGTTCGTCGTGACTGCGCCGTCCGGCGCACGGCGCCGACATGGTGAAGGCCCCGCACGACATGCGCGCGAGGCCTCGACGACGGCGTTCGCCAAACCCGACAGAAACCGCTGCCGGTATGACGACCGACGACCCGGCGACCTCTCAGTCACGCGGGTGGGAGTCGAGACTCCGCTTTGCTGGTGGATCGGAACCCACCGGTCGTACCTCCAGGCTAGCAGTGAGGCAGCGGCGACGTCGCCTCTCGTGCGTGGGCGCTCACTCGCCCAAGATCTGGATGCCTGACGCGTCACCCGCGAGCAGCCGACGGGCGGCGGTCGCGAGAACCGCGAGGTCGGCGGTGTCGATGACGTGCACGACCGGTCCTGCGATATCGAGCACCAGGGCGTCGTACCCCTCGTCGTGCGCGGCGACGACGGCCTGGCTGCCGGGCATCGGCACCGGCCGGGCGTCGGCGCGCCAGGCCTGCAGCGCCGCGACGCCGGAGAAGACCGGCAGGGCGCGCCGGCCGTCCGCCCCAATCAGGCCCGGCACCGCCAGCTCGGCGGCGGTTGATTCGTCGCCGGTCGCGAGGACGGGGACGAGCAGCCGGGCGGTGAGCAGAGCGGTCCGCACCGCGGCGGCATTGGCGGCGGTGAGCGCGGCCACCAGCCGAGGGTCGGCCAGCCCAACGTCCTCGCCGGAGCTCACTCGACGATCTTGGAGATCGGGAGCTCGAGGATGTCCCGAGCCCCGGCCGCCTTGAGCGCGGGGATCAGCGTGTTCACGCCCTGCTTGGGAACCACGGTGCCGATGGCACGACCGCCGTCGGCGAGTGAGGTCACGGTCGGCGAGCTCATCGACGGCAGCACGCCTAGCACCGCGTCGAGCTCGCTCGCGTCCACGTTGAGCATCAGGTAGACGGTGCCACGGGCCCGGATCGCGCCCTGCAGCAACATTGCGACGTCCTGCATCGCCGCCTGCTTGTCCGGGTCGGCGTATGACCCCCGGTTAGCGATCAGCTCGGTGCGTGACGTGAGCAGCGTCTCGAGGATCCGTAGCCCGTGGGCGCGCAACGACGAGCCGGTCTCGGTCACGTCGACGATGGCGTCGGCGATGTCCGGCACCTTCGCCTCGGTGGCGCCGTACGACGGGACGATCCGCGCGTTGACCCCGGCCGCCTCGAAGAACCGTCGGGTGAGCTCCGGGTACTCGGTCGACACCCGGACCCCGTCCGGCAGCTCGGCGGCGGTGGTCGCCGGGTGGTCCCGCGGCACCGCGAGGATGACGCGCACCGGGTTGGCAGTCGCCTTCGAGTACTCGAGCTCACAGATCGAGGTGACGGTGCTGTCGGTCTCCTCGATCCAGTCACGACCGGTGATGCCGAGGTCGAACAGGCCCTGCTCGACGTAGCGCGGGATCTCCTGCGGGCGCAGGAACATCACGCTGTCGATCCGCGGATCGGACACCGACGCGCGGTAGTCGCGGTCCGAGCCCCGGCGCACGCCAAGGTCGGCGGCCTCGAACAGCTCTAGCGTGGCGCGTTCCAGCGAGCCCTTCGGAAGGACGAGAGACAGCACGGCATTGCCTTTCGGGTCACCCGGCGTCGCGCGACGGGCAGCGGGCGGGAACGAGCGGGATGTCCGGCGGAGCGGGCGCGGTCAGCGCTCGTCCGCCCCCTCATGGCATTCGCCACGGCGAATCCGCCGCAGCACAAGCGCGGTCTCGACCGCGGCCATGACGGCCTCCCGTCCCTTGTCCTCGCTGGAGTCGGCAAGCCCGGCCCGGTCCAGCGCCTGCGCCTCGGTGTCGCAGGTCAGCAGGCCGAAGCCTATCGGCGTACCTGTCTCGAGAGCGACCCGCGTCAGTCCGTCGGTGGCGGACCGGCAGACGTAGTCGAAGTGCGGTGTGCCGCCCCGGATGACCACCCCGAGCGCGACCACGGCGTCATAGCGCTGGTGCGCGAGGGCCTTCGCCGCGATCGGCAGCTCGAAGGCCCCCGGCACCCGCACCACGGCGGGGTCCTCGACCCGGATGTCGCCGAGCGCCCGCTCGGCCCCTGCCAATAGGCCCGAGGCGATCTGGTCGTGCCACCGCGCGGCGACGATGGCCACCCGCAGGCCGTGCGCGTCTAGTAGCCGCTCCCCCGGTGACCCCGAGCCGCTCATGGTGCGACCTCGGTGGCGACTGGGTCCGCGTCGTCGCCTTCCGCCGGCAACGCGAACGGTGACAGTGCATGCGCCCATCGCAGCGCGGTGCGGATCGCGGCCGGGTCGCTGCGGACCGCGCGTGCCCCGATGGCGCTCGGCAGCGCATCAGCGCTGGCCTCGGTGTCTTCGTCGTCCAGCGGTGAGGCGGGCAGGCCTGGCAGGTCGTGACCCATCCGGTCACGCTTGGTGGTCAGGTACCGGAGGTTGTCGGCGGTGATCCGCACCGGGACCGGAACCCGGCCGGAGATCGAGAGCCCGTATCCCTCGAGACCGGCCCGCTTCTCAGGGTTGTTGGTGAGCAGCCGCATCGAGCGAACGCCGAGGTCGGCGAGGATCTGCGCCCCGGTGCCGTAGTCGCGGGCGTCGGCCGGCAGCCCGAGCGAGACGTTGGCGTCGACCGTGTCCTGGCCCTGGTCCTGCAGCTGGTAGGCCTGCAGCTTGTGCATCAGCCCGATCCCGCGTCCTTCGTGGCCACGCACGTAGAGCACCACGCCGCGACCCTCCGCGGCAACCGCCGCCAGGCCGGCGTCGAGCTGGGGGCCGCAGTCGCAGCGCTGGCTGCCGAACACGTCGCCGGTCAGGCACTCGGAGTGCACCCGGACCAGCACGTCCTCACCGTCGCCGATGTCGCCGCGGACCAAGGCGATGTGCTCGATGCCGTCGATCGTGCTGCGGTAGCCGATGGCACGGAAGTCACCGTGGGCCGTGGGGATCCGCGCCTCCGCGACCCGCTCGACCTGGCTCTCGGTCTGGCGGCGGTAGGCGATCAGGTCGGCGATCGAGATGAGGGACAGGTCGTTCTCGGCAGCGAAGACCTCGAGCTCGTCGAGCCGCGCCATGCCCTCGACGTCCTTCGCGCTGACGATCTCGCACAGCACCCCGGCCGGGCGGAGCCCGGCCAGCGTGCACAGGTCGACCGCGGCCTCGGTGTGCCCAGCTCGGCGCAGCACGCCGCCGGCACGGGCGCGAAGCGGCACCATATGGCCGGGCCGGGTGAAGTCCTCGCGAGTGGAGTTCGGGTCGGCGAGCGCCCGCATCGTGATCGCCCGGTCGTGCGCGGAGATCCCGGTAGAGGTGCCCTCCTTGGCGTCGACCGAGACGGTGTACGCCGTACCCCTGCGGTCCTGATTGGTGTGGTACATCGGCGGCAGGTCGAGCCGGTCGCAGTCCGCCTCGGTGAGCGGCACGCAGATGTAGCCGGAGGTGTAGCGCACCATGAACGCGACCAGGTCCGGCGTCGCCATCTCCGCGGCGAAGATCAGGTCGCCTTCGTTCTCACGGTCGGCGTCGTCCACCACCACCACTGGCTTGCCGGCGGCGATGTCCGCGATCGCCCGCTCGATGTCGGAGAAGTCGCTCATGGCTGTCCCTGTCCTCTCGCCGTCAGCATCTTCTCGATGTACTTCGCCAGGATGTCGACCTCGACGTTGACATGGTCGCCGACCGCCCGCTGACCGAGAGTGGTCCGGCGCAACGTCTCCGGGATCAGGCTGACGGTGACGACGTCGTCGACGATTGCGACCACGGTCAGGCTGACGCCGTCGAGCGTGATCGACCCCTTCTCCACGACGTAGGCCGACAGCCCCTCGGGAAGCGCGAGGTCGACCTCTTCCCACTGCTCGGCGGGCCGACGGGCCACCACGGTGGCGACGCCGTCGACGTGGCCCTGCACGATGTGGCCACCGAGCCGGGTCGTCGGGGTGACTGCGCGCTCGAGGTTGACCGGGTCACCGGCACTCAGCCCGCCCAACGTCGACCGTCGCAGCGTCTCCTGCATGACGTCGGCGGTGAACCCGTCGGCGTGCAGGTCGGCGGCGGTCAGGCAGACGCCGTTGACGGAGACCGAGTCGCCGGGATGCAGGTCGTCGAGCGCGACACCCACGACGCGCAACCGGGCGGCGTCGGGGGTCTGCTCGACGACCTCGACCCGTCCGAGTTCTTCGACGATGCCGGTGAACATCAGCGCTCCCCGCGTTCCAGCTTGGCCACGATCCGGACGTCCTCGCCAACGGGCGTGACGGACTCGAGCCACAGCCGCGCGGCCGCGGGCAGCGTCCCGATCCCGACGTCGCCCAGCACCGGCGGACCGGATCCCAGCAGCAGCGGCGCGTGGTAGCCGACGACGCGGTCGACCAGGCGATCCCGCACGAAGGAGGCGGCGAGCGTCATGCCGCCCTCGACCAGCAGCAGCAGAACGTCGCGTTCGTAGAGTGCGGCAAGCAGCGCGCCCAGGTCGATCCGACCTGCCCGGCGGGGCAGCCGCACCACCTCCGCGCCGGCCGCGACCA
>DATAVK010000054.1:0-16402 GCA_036267755.1 Mycobacteriales bacterium | reverse complement strand
GATGGTGATGGAGTTCACCAGTGCATTGGTGAGGTCGCTGATCCCGAACAGGTCGTGGTACCAGTGCAGCGTGAAGCCCTGCCAGGTGTAGTTGAACTTGCCCGTGGTGTTGTTGAAACCGAACGCGATGATGACGAAGATTGGCAGCATCAGCCACAGGATGATCAGCCAGGTGTAGGCCTGCAGGCTCCGGGACTTGCCGGAGCGCAGTGTCATCGCCGCCATCAGCCGGCCGCCGCATCGAGCAGGTCCTGGGTGCCGAGCGCCTTGGCGTAGATGAAGATGCCGATCAACAGGATCGCCATCAGCACGATGGACAGCGCCGAGGCATCCGGATAGTCGCTGTTGGTGAGATACAACGTCTGGATGACGTTGCCGATCATCGTCTGGTCGGTCCCGCCCAGGATCGCCGCGTTGACGTAGTCGGACACTGCGGGCACGAACGTCAGCAGCACGCCGGCGAAGATGCCCGGCACCGTGAGCGGGAACACGATGCGCAGGAACGCCTGGCGCTTGGAGGCGTAGAGGTCACCAGCCGCTTCGAGCAGCGATACGTCGACCTTCTCCAGCGCCACGTAGATCGGCAGCAGCGTGAACGGCATGTAGTTGTAGACCAAGCCGCCGATAACCGCCGGTCCCGTCGCGAGGACGTGGAAGTCCGAGCCGACGATCCCGGCGTTCTTCAACCAGCTCAGCACCAGGCCCTGGTCGCCGAGCAGGAACTCCCAGGCGACGGTCCGGAGCACGAAGGTGACGAAGAACGGCAGCAGTACGAGGAACAGGTACGTCGACTTGTTGCGTCCGCCGTAGAACGCGATCCAGTACGCCATCGGATAGGAGATGATCACCGAGATCAGCGTGGCGATCCCGCCGTACACGAGCGAGCGGATCAGCGGGGCTCGATACTCGGAGAGCATGTTCGAGTAGTTGGCGAAATGGAAGGTCTGCTCGAAGCCCGTGATCAGGTTGCCGGTCTGCGTGGAGAGCGACAGCATGATGAACAACGGCAGAATGAAAAAGGCTGCGAGCCAGATCCCGCCGGGAAGGATCGCCAGGTAGGGCCCACTCGCCGATCGGATCCGTCCGATCACGACTGGTAGACCGGCTCGAAGATGTTGTCCCAGATCTCGAGCTCGCTGTTGCTAAGCGTCTTGTACCGGTACAGCTTGCTGTAGTCGGCGGCTGTCGGGAAGATCAGCGGGCTCTTCGCGAGCATGTTGAGTGCCGCCTTGTCCGACCCTGATGCGGCCGCCGCATCACTGCGAACCGCTTGCTGGGCGCCGGGCACGGGAGTGATGTAGTTCACGTACTCCGCGACCTCAGCCGCGACCTTGGGCTGGTAGTACCAGTCGATCAGCATCATCGAGGAGACCGGGTTCTTGATGTTCTTCAAAAGCACCAGGTTGTCGGTCCACAGCACCCCACCTTCCTTGGGGGTGATGAACACCAGGTCCTTGGCCCCGGACGCCAGCGCCTGGAAGATGTCGCCGGACCACGCCTGACAGGCCCAGATGTCACCCTTCGACAGATCGTCGATGTAGCCCTGGTCGTAGTACTTGCGGACGATGCCGGCCTTGCGCTGCTGAGTGAGCTTGGCGGCGGCCTGCTTCCACTGCGACTCGGTGGTCTTCGAGGGGTCTCCGAACATCGCGACCAGCGCGGCGTTCGGGAGGTCTTCGTTGTCGCCGAACATTCCGACCTTGCCCTTGAGGGCCGGGTCCCACAGGTCGAAGAAACTCGTCAACGGCTTGGGAACCTTCTTGGTGTTGAACGCGATCCCCGTGATGCCGGACTGCCACGGCACGCTGTAAACGTTGCCCGGGTCGTACGCCGAGGTCTTGTACGCCGAACCGGCGTACTTCTCGAAGTTCTTCAGGTACGAGTGGTCGAGCGGCACGAAGAGGTCCAGCTGCCGGAACTTGTCGAAGTAGACACCGTTGGTGATGGTGGCGATGTCGTAGCCGCTGTACTGCCCGGCCGACAGCGACGGCTGCACCTTGGCGAAGAAGGTGTCGTCCTCCTCGATGACCTCGTCGTAGTGCACCTTGATGCCGGTCTTCGCGGTGAACTGGTCGATCGAGGGGTGGTCGCTCTTGTTCTTGCCGACGTCGATGTAGAGCGGCCACTGCGCCCAGTTGACCTCGCTGGTCTTCTGCTTGCCGGCCCAGAACGAGTTGACGTCCTTGGCCAGCGCCGAGCCCTTGGGTTGCGCCTTCGCCTGGCCGCTCACGCCGCAGGCGGCGAGCGCTGCCATGCCCACGCCACCGCCTGCGAGTCGCAGAAAGTCGCGTCGGCCGACGCGACCCATCGGGAACTGGGGGAACTCAGGCATTGTCGTCCTCCTGGTGGGGGGCAGTGTCGAGGAGCTGGTAACCGTTGTGGGTGGGCCACGTTGCCCACAGCTGTTCACCGCGGTCCGGCGCGATGAGGTCCTCGCCGGCGTTGAGCTGGTACACGACGAGCTCCCCCAGGGCTGTCGCGACGGTGTAGTTCGTCGAAGTTCCGAGGTAGACGATCTCCTGGACCGTCGCCCGAAGCGCGCAGCAGCCGGCCGGTCGTTCCCGGTTGAGCTGCATCTTCTCGGGCCGGACGGTGGCCTCGAGCGTCTCCCCGGCCGTCACCGGCGCACGCATCGGGATCAGCACAACTTCCTCGCCGCCGGTGCGCAGCACGGCCTTCCCATCCTCGACCGACGCGACCGTGCCGCGAAGGATGTTGGAGGTGCCGATGAAGCCGGCGACGAACCGTGTCTTCGGCTGCTCGTACAGCTCTTTCGGTGAGCCGAGCTGCTCGATCCTCCCGTCGTGCATGACGATCAGCCGGTCCGACATCGTCAGCGCCTCGCTCTGGTCGTGCGTCACGTACACGAACGTGATCCCGACCTCGCGCTGGATCCGCTTCAGCTCGATCTGCATGGTCTGCCGGAGCTTGAGGTCCAGCGCTCCCAGCGGTTCGTCGAGCAGCAGGGCGCGGGGCCGGTTCACCAGTGCCCGCGCCAGAGCCACCCGCTGCTGCTGGCCTCCGGAGAGCTCCTTCGGCCGACGCCGGCCACGACCGCTGAGCTCGACGAGGTCGAGCGCGTCGGTGACCCGGGTCTTCACCTCGGCCTTCGCTACCCCGGTCCGTTCCAGACCGAAGGCGATGTTGTCCTCGACCGACATGTGGGGGAACAGCGCGTAGTTCTGGAAGACCATGTTGACGTCGCGCTTGTTGGGCGGCACGGACGTGACGTCGGAGCCGTAGAGCAGCACCTTGCCGCTGGTCGGTTCCTCGAACCCGGCGATCATCCGCAACGTCGTCGTCTTGCCGCACCCGCTCGGCCCCAGCATCGAGAAGAACTCGCCCTGGTCGATCGCGAGGTCGATGTGGTCGACCGCGGCGACCAGGTCGTTCTTGAGGACGAACTCCTTCGCGACCGACACCAGCTCGATGGCGGGTACGCCGCCTCCGGCAGGGTCGTGTCCGGCCTCGGCTGCCTGCGGCGCCCGGACCTCGTCGGTAGCAGCCGTCATCGGCTGATGTCGCTCATCACGTGCTTGATGCGGGTGTAGTCCTCGAAGCCGTACATCGACAGGTCCTTGCCGTAGCCGGAATGCTTGAAGCCGCCATGGGGCATCTCGGCGACCAGCGGGATGTGGGTGTTGATCCAGACACAACCGAAGTCGAGCCGTTTCGCCATCCGCATCGCGCGACCGTGGTCTCGCGTCCAGACCGATGACGCGAGACCGTACTCCACGCCGTTCGCCCAGGCGAGCGCCTCGTCCTCGTCGGTGAAGCGTTGGACGGTGATGACGGGACCGAAGATCTCGTCGGTGACCGCTTCGTCGCCCTGCACCAGGTCCGACACCACGGTCGGCGAGTAGAAGTAGCCGCGGTCACCGATCTGGGCTCCTCCCGCCTTCAACGAGGCGTGGTCCGGCAGCCGGTCGATGAACCCGCTGACCCGGGCGAGCTGGTTGGCGTTGTTGAGCGGACCGAGGTCCGCGCCGTCGTCCGGGCCTCCGACCGTCTGACTCTTGGCCTGCTCGGTGATCGCTGCGACGAAGTCGTCGTACACCCCTGGGCCGGCAAGTACCCGGGTCGCCGCGGTGCAGTCCTGGCCGGCGTTGAAGTAGCCCGCGGCGGCGATGCCCTCGGCCGCCGCCTCCAGGTCGGCATCGTCGAAAACGACGCACGGCGCCTTGCCGCCGAGCTCGAGATGCACCCGCTTGAGGTCGGCGGCGGCCGCGACCGCGACCTCCCTGCCGGCCCGGACGCTGCCGGTGATCGACACCATCTGCGGAGTGGGGTGTGCGACCAGGCCGCGGCCGGTGTCGCGATCTCCGGTGACCACGTTGAACACGCCCGGTGGAAGGAACTCCGCCGCAATCTCGGCCATCAGCAGCGTGCTCACCGGCGTAGTGTCCGACGGCTTGATGACAACTGTGTTGCCCGCGGCGATCGCGGGCGCGTACTTCCAGACCGCCATCATCATCGGGTAGTTCCACGGCGTCACCTGGGCGCAGACACCGATCGGTTCGCGCCGGATGTACGACGTGTGCCCGGCCAGGTACTCCCCCGCCGCCCGGCCGTCGAGGACGCGAGCGGCACCGGCGAAGAAGCGGATCTGGTCGATCATCGGAGGAATCTCCTCCGACAGCGTGAGCGCTCGTGGCTTGCCGGTGTTTCGGCACTCGGCGTCGACCAGCTCGTCGGCGCGACTCTCCAGCGCGTCCGCGATGTGCAGCAGCGCCCGCTGCCGGTCTGCCGGTGTCGCGTCGCGCCAGGTCTCGAAGGCCTGCGCTGCTGACTTCATCGCGCGATCGATGTCAGCGTCGCCCGAGACCGCCGCCCGCGCGTAGGTCTCCCCGTTCGTCGGATCGATCACGTCGCTGGTGCGGCCGTCCGCCGCCGGAACCCGTTCACCGCCGATGAAGTTGCTGAGCGCCTCGACTGACATGCCGAGCACTGTCGCATCCCGATAGTCACTCAGCAAGGGAATCCAGCGTTTTGTGACGCTTGAGGATTGGATTCGCTTGCCAACAGGAGTGGATACCCGGCACAGTCGAGACATGACTGCGGCTTCGCCTCTGCTTGACGAGGTCAACCGCGCGCTCATCTCGGCGTTGCAGGCCGATGGGCGGCGCTCCTACGCGGCGCTCGCGGCCGATGTCGGGCTTTCCGACGCCGCGGTCCGGCAGCGGGTGCAGCGACTGCTGGACGCCGGGATCATGCAGATCGTCGCCGTCACCGATCCGTTGCAGCTCGGCTTCGCCCGCCAGGCGATGATCGGCGTACGGGCCGACGGGGACCTGCGGGACATCGCGGACAAGCTCGCCGCGCTGCCCGAGGTGGACTATGTCGTCGTCACCGCCGGCTCGTTCGACCTGCTTGTCGAGGTGGTCTGCAACGACGACGACCACTTGCTGTCCTTGCTCAACGACTCGATCCGCTCGGTGCCCGGTGTTCGGGACTCCGAGACCTTCGTCTACCTCAAGCTCGCCAAACAGACCTACACCTGGGGCACCTGATGACTACGACACCGCAGGATCCGACTCCCTCAACGGGAAGCAGCACCGCGGAGGAGCAGGCGCTGCAGGATGCGGCGCGCCGCCACCTCTGGATGCACTTCACCCGGATGTCGACGTACGCCGATCACGACATCCCGATCATCGCCCGGGGTGAGGGTCCCTACGTCTGGGACTCGCACGGCAAGCGATACCTCGACGGCCTGTCCGGGCTGTTCGTCGTCCAGGCGGGTCACGGTCGTCACGAGATGGCGGACGCGGCCGGCAAGCAGGCGGCCGAGCTGGGCTACTTTCCGCTGTGGTCGTACGCGCACCCGTCGGCCGTGCAGCTCGCCGAGCGGCTGGCGTCCTACGCCCCCGGCGACATCAACCGGGTGTTCTTCACCACCGGTGGTGGCGAAGCCGTCGAGAGCGCCTGGAAGCTGGCTCGCCAGTACTTCAAGGCCATCGGCGAGCCGACCCGCTACAAGGTGCTCAGTCGCGACTTGGCCTACCACGGCACCACAATGGGCGCGCTGTCGATCACCGGCCTGCCAGGGATCAAGTCGATGTTCGAACCACTCGTCCCGGGCAGCGTCCGCGTGCCCAACACCAACTACTACCGCGCCCCGGAGCATGCCGAGACCGAGGAGCGGTTCGGGCAGTGGGCCGCCGACGAGATCGAACGGGCGATCCTGCGCGAGGGCCCCGAGACGGTGTGCGCGGTCTTCCTCGAGCCGGTGCAGAACTCCGGTGGCTGCTTCACCCCGCCGCCGGGCTACTTCACGCAGGTCCGCGAGATCTGCGACCGGTACGGCGTCCTGCTCGTCAGCGATGAAGTCATCTGTGCCTTCGGCCGGCTCGGTTACTGGTTCGGCGCCCAGCGCTACGGCTACCAGCCGGACATCATCACTGTCGCGAAGGGCATGACGAGCGGTTACTCACCGATCGGCGCGATGCTCGTCTCGGACCGGCTGATGGAGCCGTTCCTCAAGAACACCGAGACCTTCCTGCACGGCATCACGTTCGCGGGTCATCCGGTGTCGGCAGCCGTCGCGCTCGCCAACCTCGACGTGTTCGAACGGGAAGGCCTGCTCGAGCACGTCCGGTCCAACGAGGACGCCTTCCGCGGCACGCTGGAACGTGAGCTCGCGGACCTGCCGATCGTCGGCAACATCCGTGGCGCCGGCTACTTCTACGGCATCGAGATGGTCAAGGACAAGGCCACCAAGGAGACCTTCAACGACGACGAGAGCGAGCGGCTGCTCCGCGGCTTCCTCTCCGGTGCGCTGTTCGAGGCCGGCCTGGTGTGCCGCGCCGACGACCGTGGGGACCCGGTGATCCAACTGGCGCCGCCGCTGGTGTGCGAGCAGCAGCAGTTCGATGAGATCGCCCAGGTGCTGCGGTCCGTGCTCTCCGAGGCTTGGAGCCGGCTGTAGCCCTCACCCCCCGGACGCGAGTTCGACGGCTGCCTGAGAAGGCGGTCGACGACCGCGACGTCATGCACGCGATCCTGGACGCGGCGATCGTCGCCCACGTCGGGATCGCCGACGGCACGCAGCCGTTCGTGATGCCTGTCGGCCATGCCCGAGACGGGGATCGGCTGTTGCTGCATGGCTCGAGCGGTAGCCGGCTGTTCCGATCGATCGCCGAAGGCGCGCCGGTCTGCATCACGGTGACGCTGCTCGACGGGCTGCTCGTCGCGCGGTCGCTGTTCGAGTCGTCGATGCACTACCGCTGCGTGGTCGTGCTCGGCCAAGGGGTCACGCTCAAGGGGGCAGCGAAGGCCGCCGCCCTGGATGTGCTGGCTGACGCCCTGCTTCCCGGCCGGCGGGCCGACGCGCGTCCGCCCACCCGCAAGGAGCTGGCGGCGACGACCGTCGTTGCCGTCCCGCTCGACGAGTGGTCGGTGAAGATAAGCAACGGTGAGCCGGAGGTCGTCGAGGACGACGCAGGCTGGTCGCCGTGGACCGGTTTGCTGCCGCTGCACCTCGCTCCCGGCGTACCGGTGACGAGCGAGGGCGGCCAGCCGCCGTCGTACGTCAAGGAATGGCACCGGTGACGTCGCCCGCAGGCGCGCCCTCGATGTGGCTGCAGGAGTGCGGCGACGACCTGACGCCGCGACCCGCATTGCCCGGTGACATCGATGCCGACATCGCCATCGTCGGTGCTGGCTTCACGGGGTTGTGGACGGCGTACCACCTGCTCCGGCACGACCCGACGCTGCGCGTGGTCGTGCTGGAACGGGAGATTGCCGGCTGGGGAGCTTCCGGCCGCAACGGCGGCTGGTGCTCGGCGCTGTTCCCAGCGGCGTGGTCGCGGGTCACCGCGGAGCACGGGCAGGACGCGGCGGATCGACTCCGGCTTCGACTGCGGCAGGCCGTCGACGACGTCGGGTCGTTCTGCGTCGAGCACGGCGTCGACGCGCGGTTCGCCAAGGGCGGCACGCTGTCCCTGGTTCGCAGCTCCGCGCAGCTCGACCGACGGTACGGCGATCAGGAGTGGCTCGACGCCGAGGCGGCCCAGCAGCGGCTCGCCGCGACCTCGCTGCTCGGAGCCGAGTACACGCCGCACTGTGCCGCGCTGGACCCGGCCCGACTGGTGCGCGGACTGGCACGCGTCGTCGAAGGCCTCGGCGCGACGCTCTACGAGCAGACCCGGGTCATCGACATAGCGCCGGGCCAGGTGTTGACCGAGCACGGGACCGTCAAGGCGGAGCTCGTGGTCCGCGCCACCGAGGGCTACACCGCCGACCTGCCGTCGGCGCACCGCGACCTGGCTCCGCTGTGGTCGCTCATCATCGCCACCGAGCCGCTGCCGGACGATGTGTGGACCTCGATCGGCTGGCGGGAGCGCGAGACTGTCACCGACGGCCGGCACCTGATCATCTACGCGCAACGCACCGCCGACGGCCGGATCGTCTTCGGGGGCCGCGGCGCGCCGTACCTCTTCGGGTCGGCGACCACCGGGTCGTCCGGGCACGACGCGACGTACGGCCTGCTGGAGCGGACGCTGCACGACCTGCTGCCGCAGACCCGTGACGCTCGAATCACCCACAAGTGGGGCGGGGTTCTCGGCGTACCCCGCGACTGGATGCCTGCCGTCGCCATCGACCGGTCGCAGGGGCTGGCGTGGGGCGGGGGGTACGTCGGTGACGGCGTCGCGCTCAGCGGCTTGGCCGGCTGGACACTCGCCGACCTGCTGCTCGGCCGGGACACCGACGAGACCCGGTTGCCGTGGGTCGGGCACCGCTGGAAGCGCTGGGAGCCGGAGCCGTTACGTTGGCTGGGGATCCAGACCATGACGGCTGTTATGGCGTCGGCCGACAAGGTCGAGCAGCGGACCGGGCACACGGCGCGACGAGCGAAGCTGCTGGACCGGTTGGTCGGCGGCTGACATGCAGGCAGGTCTTCTAGTGGGCAACGATGCCAACACCCGCTCCCGCGGGCCGGTTCTGAGAGGTCGTAGATGAGCGCAATCGTGGAGTACAAGGTCGTCAACCCGACAACCGGCGAGGTCGAGAAGGAGTTCCCGACCGCGACCGACGAGCAGATCGAGGACGTCCTCGGCCGAGTGCACGCCGCGTATACCGGTTGGCGTCAGAGCTCGAAGAGCGAGCGCGCCGACATCATCAACCGGGTCGCGGACCTGTACGAGGAGCGGCGCGACCAGCTCGCCGAGCTCATCACCCGCGAGATGGGCAAGACCACCCGGGACGCGCTCGACGAGGTCGACTTCTCCGCCTCGATCTACCGGTACTACGCGAACAACGCGGCCGACCTGCTCAAGGACGAGCCGTTGCCGTCGGAGACGCCGGGCGAGGCCTGGGTACGCAAGTCGCCGGTCGGGGCGCTGCTCGGGATCATGCCGTGGAACTACCCCTACTACCAGGTGGCGCGGTTCGCCGGCCCGAACCTGATGATCGGCAACACGATCCTGCTCAAGCACGCGCCGCAGTGTCCGGAGTCGGCGCTCGCGATGGAGCAGGTCTTCCACGACGCCGGGCTCCCGGCCGACGCTTACATCAACGTGTTCGCGAGCAACGAGCAGGCGGCCACGATCATCGCCGACCCTCGCATCGCGGGCGTCTCGGTGACCGGCAGCGAGCGCGCCGGCACCGCGGTCGCCGCGGTCGCCGGCCAGCACCTGAAGAAGGTCGTGCTCGAGCTCGGCGGCTCCGACCCGTTCATCGTGCTGAGCACCGACAACTTGCAGCAGGTCGTCGAGGAAGCCGTCGCCGCGCGGATGGAGAACGCGGGGCAGGCCTGCAACGCGGCCAAGCGAATGATCGTGCTGGACGACGTGTACGACGATTTCGTCGACTCGTTCACCAAGGCGATGGCGGAGCAGAAGACCGGTGACCCCACCGACCCCAACACGAACTACGGTCCACTCTCCTCGGAGCAGGCGGCGGTCAACCTGATGTCGCAGATCGAGGACGCGGTCAGCAAGGGCGCCGTTGTGCGCACCGGCGGACACCGGCTCGACCGGCCTGGCGCATTCATCGAACCCACCGTCCTCACCGACGTCACGCCGGGCATGCGCGCGTTCAGTGAGGAACTGTTCGGGCCGGCCGCCGTCGTGTACCGGGTGTCGAGCGCCGACGAGGCGATCGAGCTCGCGAACTCCTCGGCGTACGGGCTGGGTGGCGCGATCTACAGCACCGACGTTCCGGCCGCTCTCGAGCTTGCGGATCGGCTCGACACCGGCATGGTGTGGATCAACGAGCCCGAAGGCGGCGGCGCGGATCTCCCCTTCGGCGGAACCAAGCGATCCGGCGTTGGCCGCGAGCTTGGACCGCTCGGCATCGACGAGTTCGTCAACAAGAAGCTCATCCACACGCCGGCCGACAGCTGATCGAGTTAGCGGCTGATCTCGTCGGTGGGTCGTGCCGCGCCGATGCGTGACGAGTGCTCGGCCTTGTCGCGGGCGACCAGCGCGGCTCCCACGATGCCGGCCTCGTTCGCCAGCTTCGCGGCGACCAACGGCGCCTGCGACTTCAGCAGCGGCAGGAACTTCTCTGGTTCCTTGCTGATGCCGCCGCCGATGATGACGAGGTCAGGCCACAACACCTTCTCGAGCGCCTCCAGGTAGCGGTTGAACTGCTTCGCCCAGTGCTCACGCGACCAGTCGTGCTTCTCACGCGCCACCTCGGAGGCGCGAGTCTCGGCGTCATGACCGTCGACCTCGATGTGCCCGAACTCTGTATTCGGCACGAGTACACCGTGCAGGAAGACGGCCGACCCGATACCGGTGCCGACGGTGAGCATCACCACGACACCGGGGACGTCACGGCCTGCCCCGAACGCCATCTCGGCCACACCGGCGGCATCTGCGTCGTTGACGACCGTGACGACGGATCCCTCCAGCTCCTTCGTTATCGCATCCTCGACCGATGCACCCACCCACGAGGGGTCGACGTTCGCGGCCGTCAACGCCGTACCGTCCTTGATGACTGCGGGGAACGCGCACCCGACCGCTCCGCTGAAGCCGGCATCGCGGACCAGGCCCGCGGCCAGCGGCACGACCGCGTCGACGGTGGCGGGCTGCGGCGTCAGGACCCGGACCCGCTGGGTGATCAGCTTGCCGGTCGAGATGTCGACCTCGGCGCCTTTGATCCCGGTCCCGCCGATGTCGATGCCAAAGCGAGTCGTTGCCATGGCCTCACTATCCCGTGCCGGGCACTACACGAGAACGGGGGTCTCGGTGATGCGGTCGTCGTCCGCATCGACGACGTAGTCCGCCGCCTCGGTCTCGTCGTTGCCTGCCGTCGCCGGGAACAGTCGGAGCACCAGCGTCCCCACCACCGCGACGACGAGGTTGATGACGAGCGCGGTGAGGCCGATGTACGCCGTGTGCCCGAGTCCCGGCACGTTGGCGGTGGCACCACCGAAGTGACTCGTCACTGGGCTGGAGACGCCGTACGCCTCGTAGCTGCCGTAGACCATGCCGACCAGCCAACCGGTGAGCAGGGCCCAACGATGCAGCAGCTTGGTGAACAATCCCAGCGCGACGGCCGGGAACGTCTGGAGGATCCAGATACCGCCGAGCAGCTGGAGGTTGATGGCGTTCTGGGTATTGATGCCGAGCACGAACGCGAGCGCCCCGAACTTCACGACGAGGGATGCCAGCTTGGATACCCGAGCCTCTTCCGCCGGTGTCGCCTGCGGCCGGAAGACGTCGCGATAGATGTTGCGGGTGAACAGGTTCGCGGCTCCGATCGACATGATGGCGGCCGGCACCAGCGCACCGATGGCGACCGCGGCGTACGCCACTCCGGCAAACCATTGCGGGAACATCTGCCGGAACAGCAGCGGAGCGACAAGCCGGCTGTTCGTCGTCGTGATGCCGGAGGCGATCGCCATGTAGCCGAGCAGGGCGATGAACGCCAGCGCCAGCGAGTAGAGCGGCAGAGCGGCGGTGTTCCGCCGGATGGTGTCGCGGCGGGCGGTCGACAGTACGCCGGTGATGGAGTGCGGATACATGAACAGCGCCATCGCGGAGCCGAGGGCCAATGTCCCGTAGGCCCAGTACGTCGTCGGCCCTGGGGTCACGGCGAACATCGGCTTCTGGCCGGCCTTCACGGCCTTGGCGTTGGCGACCGTCGCGTGATGCTCGACTGCATGGAAGATCGGCCCGAACCCGCCGAGCCGGATCGGGATGTAGGTGATCGCGACCAGGACCACGACGTAGACCAGGAAGTCCTTGACGAACGCGATCATGGCCGGCGCACGCAACCCGGCGGTGTAGGTATACGCCGCGAGGATCACGAACGCGATGATGAGCGGCAGGTCCTTGACGATGCCGGTGTGGCCGTTGCCGACACCCATCACGTCGAGCACCGACTGGATGCCGACCAGCTGCAGGGCCACGTAGGGCAGCAGCGACAGGATGCCGGTGAATGCCACGGCGACGGACAACGACTTCGAGCCGAACCGGCCACGCACGAAGTCGGCCGGGGTTGCATAGCCGTGACGATGTGCGACGGACCACAGCCGGGGCATCAACACGAAGACGATGGGCCAGACCAGGATCGTGTAGCCAACCGCGAACCAGCCGGAGACCGCACCCGCGGCGTACATCGCGCCCGGCACCGCGATGAATGTGTAGGCGGTGTAGAGGTCGCCACCTAGCAGGAACCACGTGACGAACCCGCCGAACTTGCGGCCACCCAGCCCCCACTCGTCGAGGCTGTCCAGCGTCGTCGTGCGGCGCCAGCGAGCGGCGACAAAGCCGAGCACCGTCACCAGCGCGAACAACAGCAGGAACACGATGAGCGGCACGGCCTGCAGGTTGGTGCTCATCGCTCAGGCCCTCCGACGGCCGGCTCGGGCCAGCACCTGGTAGGCCACGGTCTGCAGGACCGCGTTGATCACCAGCCACAGCACCGTGTACCAGTAGAAGAACGGGATGCCACCCAGTGACGGCGTGAGGTGGGCGTACGTCGGCACCGCCAGCAACGCCACGACCGTGACGAGGAGGAGGACGGCGACGACCAGGTACGTGACGGGGGCTTCGCGGAACGGTGGCGGGCGGTGACGGGTTGCGGGCATCACGACTCCCTTTGGACGGCTTTGTCCTGGAGTGTCGGTTACCCAGCTAGACGGCGATCAATCATCGGTGAGCGAGGTCGCGGCCAGCTGGCCGCAGGCGCCGTCGATCTCGCGGCCCCGGGTGTCGCGAACCGTCGTGGCGACGCCGTATGAGCGCAGCACCCGGACGAACTCGCGCTCGGACTCCGGCCGCGACGCCGTCCACTTCGAGCCGGGCGTCGGGTTGAGCGGGATCAGGTTGACGTGCACCAGCCGGCCCTTGAGCAGCTGCCCGAGCAGATGGGCACGCTGCGGCTGGTCATTGATGTCGCGAATCAGTGCGTACTCGATGGAGACCCGCCGACCGGTCGCCGCGACGTAGCGCCAGGCGGCGACGAGCACCTCGCCGACCGGCCAGCGGGTGTTGACCGGCACCAGCGTGTCGCGCAGCTCGTCGTCGGGCGCGTGGAGCGACACCGCCAGCGTGACCTGAAGCCCTTCGCCGGCGAGCCGGTCGATCGCGGGAACCAATCCCACGGTCGAGACGGTGAGATGACGTCGACCGATCCCCAGCCCGTCCGGCGGCGGATCGGTGATCCGGCGCAGCGCCCGAACCAACGCGTTGTAGTTGGCGAGCGGCTCGCCCATTCCCATGAACACAACGTTGTCGACCTCGCCGCGGCCGCCGACGACGATCTGCTCGACGATCTCGGCGGTCGAGAGGTTGCGGGTCAGCCCGGCCTGACCGGTGGCGCAGAACGGGCACGCCATCCCGCAGCCGGCCTGCGACGAGATGCACATCGTGACCCGGTCCGGGTACCGCATGACGACGCTCTCGACCAGGGCGCCGTCGTGCAGTCGCCACAGCGTCTTGCGGGTCCGCCCGTCGTCGCACTCCTGTGATCGCACATCGGTCAGCAGCGGCGGTAGCAGCGCCTGACCGAGATCCTGCGCCGCCGAGGCCGGGATGTCCGACATCGAGGCCACATCCCGGACCTGCCGCGCAAAATAGTGGCGGGCGAGCTGATCGGCGCGGTACGCCGGCTGGCCCGCGGCGAGCACGACCTCGCGCCGCTCAGCCGGATCCATGTCGGCGAGGTGCCGCGGCGGCTTGCCACGCCGTGGGGCATCGAACACCAACGGCACAGCGGTCACAGTCCAGTGTCACACGTCGCGGCTGTCACACGTCGCGGCGCACAGTGAGCACGGCCGCTGCCACGGCCGCCAGGATGAGCGGCAGCAGCAGCCCGACCCGTAGGCCGAAGAGCGCCGCCAAGCCGCCGATGACAGGCGGCGCGGTGGTCCAGCCGGCGTACGACACACCGGCGGCCGTCGCGACTCCGGAGCCGGCCGGCACGCCCTCGACCGATCCCGCTGCGACGAACGCGACCGGTACGACGAGCCCGACACCGGCACCGACGATGCCGAGCCCGATCAAGGCCACCGTCGGGCTCTGGGCGAGCACGATGACGAGGTAGCCCGCGGTCGCGATCACGAGACAACCCGCCAACAGCGGTCGCCGGCCGAACCGGTCGACAATCGGGTCACCGGTGGCCCGGACCAGGAAGTGCGGCAGCGAAAACGCGGCATAGGCCGCCGCGGCCACGCCGACGGAAGCGTCGAGATTGTGGCGCAGGAACACACCGCCCCAGTCACCAGCGCCGACCTCGATCACGAAGCCCGCCAGCGAGACTGCGGCCAGCACCAGCACCCGTGGGTCGCGGGACCACGAGGTGGAACCGGCACGGCCGGTCCCGGTGACGGGGTCCTCGTCGAGCCCGGCGGTAGCTGCCAGGCCTAGGACGAGGATCACGGCGCCGACGACCGGCAGGTGCACCGCGACGCTCACCCCGTGATGGGTGACGAGCGCTCCGATACCGGCCCCGACGAAGGAGCCGAGGCTCCACATCGCGTGCAGCCGGCCGAACACCGAGCGCCCCCAACGGTTCTGCAGGGCGACCCCGTTGGCGTTCATCGAGACGTCGAGCGAGCCGGTCACCGCGCCGAAGCCGACCAGGACGGCGGTGAGCGCCAACAGGTTCCCGGCCTGCCCGATGACTGCCAGCATCACCGCCGAGGCGGACAGCGACACGCCGACCACCAGGCGACTCCCCCACCGCGACAGCAGCCGGGGCAGCAACGTCGACGCGAGCATCGATCCCAGCGGCAGCCCGAGCAGCGCGACGCCCAGCCGCCCCGTGCCGAGATGCAGGTTCGACTGCATCGACGGGATCCGGCTCAGCCAGCTGGCGTTCTCCGCGCCGAGGCAGAGATACACGACGGCGAGCGACACGCTCCACCAACCCGTGCGGCGGCGGTTCTTCGGCGTACCGGACTCGCCGTGGTGGTCGTCGCTCACTCAGTGCACGGGGACGAAAGCCGCGAGCAGCGCCCATGCCACAGGTGCGGTGGGTAGCAGCGAATCCAGCCGGTCCAGCACGCCTCCGTGGCCGGGCAGCAGCGTCCCCATGTCCTTGATCCCGAGGTCCCGCTTGACCATCGACTCGCCGAGGCCCCCGAGCGTGGCGGAGGTGACCACGGCAAGTCCGAAGACCACACCCTGCCACCACTGGGCGCCGACGAGGGTGGTGCACAGCACGGCGCCAACGGCGACGCAGAGCAGCACCGAGCCGCCGAGGCCCTCCCAGGACTTCTTCGGGCTGATCCTCGGGGCGAGCGGGTGCTTGCCGAACAGCACGCCCGCGGCGTATCCCCCGACGTCGCTGGCCACGACGGTCGACACGAAGGTCGCGACCCGGTCGTCGCCGTCGTGCGCCGCCAGCATGAGACCACAGAAGCCGGCGAGGAACCCGACGTAGAGCAGGGCCAGCACGGAGACGCCGAGGTCGCCGACCAGGCCGTCGGTTCCCTTCACGACCCGCCAGGCAACGATGAGCGGGAGGGTGAACAGCAGCGAGTCGGTCATGGCGTCTCGACCGATGGCGTATGACGTGCAGAGGATCGCGGTCGAGCCGAGCAGCAGCGGGATGTAGGGGGCGTGGAAGCCCTTCGCGGCCAGCGCGTGGACCAGCTCCCACATCCCGTAGCCCACCGCTAGCACGACCACGGCGAGGAAGACCGGCTTGAACGTGTAGAGCGACGTGAGGACGACCGCGCCCATGGTGAGGCCGATGGCGATGGCGACCGGCAGATTGCGCCCCGCCCGACCGTGACCGCCGGCAGGCGCAGGTGCCTCCGATGGCTCGCTCAGGTCGATCACCTCGTGGCCGCTGGTCACACCTCGAGCAGCTCGGATTCCTTGGCTCGCAGCGCGTCGTCGACGCCCTCGACGTAGCGGTGCGTCGTCTTCTCGAGCTCCTTCTCGGCCCGAGTCACGTCGTCCTCACCGACCTCGCCGTCCTTGGCCAGCTTGTCGAGCGTCTC
>DATAVK010000053.1:0-5855 GCA_036267755.1 Mycobacteriales bacterium | reverse complement strand
GTCATCTTTACACCGAGCCGTCATATGTCAAGCCTCCTAGGCTGGCGGCGTGACCCGCTGGGATGACGACCTGCGCCTCGCTCACGCCGCCGCCGACGCCGCCGGCGCCGCGGCCTCGAGCCGGTTCCAGGCGGACGACCTACAGGTCGAGTCCAAGCCCGACCTGACGCCGGTCAGCGACGCTGACCGAGCCGCCGAGACCGCGATCCGCGCGCTGCTGGAGCGGGAGCGTCCCGATGACGACGTGCTCGGTGAGGAGTACGGCGCAACCGGCGACGGCACCGGGCGGCGCTGGGTCATCGACCCGATCGACGGCACCAAGAACTTCGTCCGCGGCGTACCGGTGTGGGCCACCTTGGTCGCCCTGCAGGTCGACGGCCAGACGGTGGCGGGAGTCGTCTCGGCCCCGGCGCTTGGGCGCCGCTGGTGGGCCGCGTCCGGGGGCGGCGCCTGGACCGGGCCGTCGGTGCGGCAGGCCAGGGCATGCCGGGTGTCCGGTGTCGCCGATCTCTCGGACGCCTACCTGGCCTACTCCTCGATCCCCGGCTGGGCCGACGTCGATCGCGAGACCGCGTTCCTGGGACTGTTGCGGCGGGTGTATCAGTCCCGCGGGTACGGCGACTTCTTCTCGCACATGCTCGTCGCTGAAGGCGTGGTCGACTGCTCGGCCGAGCCCGAGGTGACGCTGTGGGACCTCGCTGCCTTGCAGGTGGTCGTCACCGAGGCGGGCGGGCGGTTCACGGACCTGTCAGGGCTCGAGCGCGCCGACGGGGGAAGCGTGGTGGCCAGCAACGGGAAGCTCCACGACGAGCTGCTCGCGATCCTCGGGCCCGACGGGACGCCGGACGGCGTGCCCGACCGGCCGTCGACGTCGTAGCGCCCGCTCGATCCAGGGCGCGAGCGCCAGCGCCGCCGCGTCGAAGAACCCGTATCCCCCGGCCGCGCCCGACGGCGGGTTACCCATCGACACCAGATGCGCGATCGGGTCCTTCGCCTGCCAGGTCCAGGCGCCGAGATGGGTCCCCAGCAGTTCGAGGTAGGTGACGACGAGGAACGCCCCGACGAACACCAGCGGCTGCCGCGCCCGAAGCAGGAACAGGACCAGGCAGCCGAACCAGAAGGCGCCGAGCACGTCACGACGCCCCGACAACAGCAGTCCCCAGGCGGCGTACGACGCGCCGCCCGCGACGGTCAGCGGCACCAGCCAGCGTCGCTGTGACTGCACGGTCGGGGACCGGCCGATCGCCAGTGCGCCCAGGTAGACCAGCCCGTGACCCGGCGGCACGAACCACGGCACGTCGTGCAGCCGGTAGACGTAGACGTGGAGCTCGTAGGAGAACACGTACTCGATCAGGGTCGCGAACGCGACGACGACGGCGACCTGGGCCCGGATCCGCGCCGACTCGCCGAGCAGCAACACGACGAGCAGCACCGCCGTACCCACCCCGAGCCAGCGCTGCTCGGCCATCGAGGAGATCCGGTCCAGGACGAGCACCAACGGGATCCAGCCGACGACCGATCCGACGATCAGCGCGTTGCGACGATCGGTGCCGACCTCAGGCACCGGTCACCACGCGCAAGGGTGTCTGCGGGTTGGTCGCCAGGTGCTCGTCGAGCGCGTCGGCGGCTCGCCGCGCAGCGCCGTCCTCGACCTCGTCGACTCGGCCGCCGCGCATCGGATTGACGCCCATCACCGAGACCAGGTCGCCGCCGGGCTCGATCACGAGGACATCGGTGCCGCGACGCTGCAGCGCCCGGACCTCGCGACGCAGCACTCGGTGCCAGTACAGCCGCAGCGCCGCGTCTGCGGTCGGCCGCATCGCGCGCGGCTCCACGGACATCGGCGAGCTCACGATGACGAGGTCGAGGCCGCGCTGACGCAGCACGGCGGCGTTGGTCGGCGAGTGCACGCCACCGTCGACGTAGACCTCGCCGTCGATCTCGACCGGATGGAAGTAGCCGGGGATCGCGATCGACGCGGCGACCGCGTGCGCGACATCCGTCGGGGGCGAGCCGGGTCGACCGAAGACCACCCGCCGGCCGTCGTGGCGGCGTACCGCACAGATCCACAGGTCGCGGGCCGGCCAGGTGTCGGCGTGCTGCCGCCGCAGCTGCGCGACCAGGAACTCCGTGGACCGCCGGCCGGTCGGCAGCAGGCTGCTGGCCAGCGTCCCGGCCCGGGCGCGCCACGGCCGGGCCAACGCCATCAGCAGCGGAGTCGGGTCCGGGCCGCGACCGAGCCGGCGACCGTGGACGGTTCCCACGAAGGGCACGGCCGGCGGGTGGTCCGGCCTGCGGAGGGCAGCGCCCACCATGGCGCCGGCGGAGGTGCCGACAATGATCTCGGCGTCGCGAGCGTCGTACCCCTTGTCCAGCATCGCGCGCAGCACGCCACGGTGGAACGCGTCACCCGTGACCCCGCCGGCGCCGAGCACCAGACCGATCCTGCTCACCGGTCTAGTGTCCCCCGACCGCCGATCGAGTGCCCAGTCATGGCGGTTCAGTCGTGCCAGGCGCGGGTGACACCGTCGGGGTAGACCAGCTCGCGGATGACCCGGGCCGGGTTGCCGGCGACCAGCGTGTCGTCGGGGATGTCCCGGCTCACCACCGCGCCGGCGGCGACGAGGCAGCGGGACCCGATCGTCACGCCGGGCAGGATCATCGCGCGGGCTCCGATCCACGACCCGTCGCCGATGTGGATCGGTGCCTCCTTGACCGGCCGTCCCTCGACGCCGTGGCTGTCGGAGTCCATCAGGTACGCCTCGTTGGCGATAGCCACGTCGTTGCCGATGACGACCGCGACGACACTGAACAACACGGTGCCGCTGTTGATGAAGACTCGGTCGCCGATCCGGATCCGGCCCCAGCCGGTGACCAACGTCTTGCGATGCCCGGACCAGATCTTGAAGTGGTCGCCGACGATCATGTCGGTCGCGTCGACCGTCGGCGTACCGAGGACGGTTGCCTGGATCCCGACCGAGGTGCAGTGCCGCAGGTGCCAGCGCGCCATCGCGTGCTGCCGGCTGTAGGCCGCCCAGAACCGTGCCTCGCGGCGCCGCCGCTCGATGTCGTCACGCAGGCCGGGCACGAGCCGGAAGGTTAGCGGGCGGCCTCGACGGTCTCCCGCGCCGCGTCGGTCTCGACCGGCAGCTCCTCAGGCACCGGCAGCTCCACGGCCTTGGTACGCCGGATCCGCCGGACCACCAACAGGCCGAGCAGCGCCGCGACGAAACAGGCCACCGCGCCGAGACCCAGCCCCCATCGAGGACCCGCATGCTGCGCGATCGCGCCGATGAGCGGCCCGCCGATCGGGGTCGAGCCGAGGAACGCGACGGACCACAGCGCCATCACTCGGCCGCGCATCTGCGGCGCCGCGCCGAGCTGCAACGTGGTGTTGCCCTTGGACAGGAACGTGACGCTGGCGGCACCCACCGCGGCGAGCGCGACGAGCTCGAGCCACAGATCGGGCGCGACTGCTGCCACCGCGATCGCGACGCCGAACAGTGCCGAGGTCCGGACCATCGGGAGCAGGCCGGGCTTGCCGTGCCCGGCGGCCCACAGGCCGCCGATGACGGCGCCGACACCCATCGAGGCGGTGATGAAGCCGTAGGTCTCCGAGCCACCGTTGAACGCCCGCGAAGCCATGACCGGAAGCGACACCTGGAACTCGTACGCCAGGCAGCCGACGATCGCCATCATGACCAGCGGGACGGCCAGCGAGACCTCACCGCGGACGTAGCGCAGCCCCTCGAGCAGTTGGCCGCGGGCGCGGACGGTCGGCGTGGACGGCGACAGCGCGCTGACGTCCATCCGCATCAGCGAGGTGACGACGGCGACGAAACTCACCGCGTTGACGAGGAAGCAAACGCCCGATCCCGCGACGGCGATCAGAATGCCCGCGATGGCCGGCCCGATCGCCCGGGCAGCGTTGACCAGCACGGAGTTCAACGTGACGGCGTTGCGCAGGTGCTCCGGACCCACCATCTCGAGGACGAAGGCCTGTCGGGCCGGGTTCTCGAAGGTGTTGTTGAGCCCAAGCAGGAACGCAAGGATGCCGATCATCCAGACGGTGACGACGCCGGTGACCGTGAGCACGCCGAGGGTGAGCGCGAGCAGCCCCATCATCGTCTGCAGCGCGACCATGAGCTTGCGCTTGTCGACGCGGTCCGCGATGACTCCGCCGTACGGTCCGAGGAGCAGGACGGGGATCGTCTGTAGCGCCACGACGTAGCCGACGTCGGTCGCCGAGTGGGTCAGCGTGAAGACGAGGTAGGACTGGGCGATCGTCTGCATCCAGGTCCCGATGAGGGAGATCGCCTGGCCACCGAAGTAGAGCCGGTAGTTGGGGTTGGCGAGCGCCGCGAACGTGTCGTGCCGGAAGCGTTGGACTCGGGTCACCGGCGGCTCAACGCCTCCACGAGGTGTTCCAGCGCGGGCAGTGCGGCCTCGACCGCAGCGATGTCCGCTGGGTCGAGCGCGTGCAGGCCGTCCAGCAGCACGGTGGCTCGCTGCGCCCGAAGCCGGTCATGGGTCCGACGACCGGAGGCCGTCACCTCGACCAATCCGGCGCGGCGGTCGTCGGGGTCGCTGCGACGGTGGACCAGCCCGGCGTCGTCGAGGTTGGCGACGATCCGGCTGAGCATGGTCGGGTTGAGGGTCTCGAGCTCGGCCAGGTCCGAGAGCCGCACCGGGCCTTGCCGGGCGATGCTGCCGAGGGCCGAGAGCTGGCTCGGGGTCATGGTGCTGCCCCGGGTGGCGGCGTTGATGCGGCGGGACAGCTTGCCGACGACGGCTCGCAGCCGAGCGGGCGTCTCCGCCTCGACGGCCGGGCTGGCGTTGCGGGTGGCTGAGCTGGGCATGGCTCCATCATACTTACTTGCCTGCTAGCACGCAAATGTCTCCCCAGCACGCATGGCCCATTGGTGTGGCTATAGCGACACGCATGGCCCATTGGTGTAGCTATAGCGACACCTATGGGCCATTCGTGCGGGAGCACGTAGGCTCGTCGTGTGGAGACCGCGGCCTGGGGGGCCTACCGCGAGCGCGTGGAGCTGCTTCGACAGGCACTCCTCACGCTGCCGGCTGGCGCCCCGGTACGGCTGCGCAAGGGCAAGCGGACGTCGAACCTGTTCCGCCCACGTGACGCCGCGCACACCGCTCTGGATGCCGACGGCTTCGCCGGCGTCCTCTCGATCGACACCGAGGCGCGTACGGCAGACGTGCTCGGGATGACCACCTACGAGGACCTGGTCGCGGCGACCCTGCCGCACGGGCTGATCCCGCTGGTCGTCCCGCAGCTCAAGACGATCACGCTCGGCGGAGCAGTCACCGGCCTCGGCATCGAGTCGTCGTCGTACCGCAACGGCTGCCCGCACGAGTCCGTGCTCGAGATGGACATTCTCACCGGCGACGCCCGGGTCCTCACGGTGCGACCCGACAACGAACACCGCGACCTGTTCTACGGCTTCGCGAACTCCTTCGGCACGCTTGGCTACGCGCTGCGGCTGCGGATCGAGCTGGAGCCGGTGACGCCGTACATCCACCTTCGCCACGTCCGCTTCCCGGACGTCGACGCGTGTGCCACAGCAATCGCGGACGTCGTCGCGAGCTCCGAGTACGACGGACAACACGTCGACTTCATCGACGGCACCTGGTTCTCCGCCGACGAGTGCTACCTCACGCTGGCCAACTACGCGAACACAGCACCGCACGCGTCGCGCTACACCGGCCAGGAGATCTACTACCGCTCGATCCAGCAGCGCGACGAGGACTGGCTGACCGTTCACGACTACCTGTGGCGATGGGACACCGACTGGTTCTGGTGCTCGCGGGCCTTCGGCGCGCAGAACCCGCGG